>NZ_JAAVVE010000019.1 GCF_018449795.1 Sphingomonas sp. dw_22 | reverse complement strand
CCGGGGCGGGGGGGGGCGCGCACGCGCGGTTGCGGGGCCGTCCCGGGGCGCGGGGGGGGCCGGGGTGGGGGCGGCGGGGGGGGCGCGAAAGGGCCGGGCGGGCCGGCTGCTGGGCCCGGCGCGGGCGGCGTGGCGCAAGACCTTCGGCGAGCAGGGCATCCGGGTGGCGGGCGCGCCGGGCCTGAGCGACCGCTACCAGGCGGTGTTCGTGCGGCCCGATTCCGAAGGGCTCGACATCGCCGCGGTCGACGCGCGCGACTGGCGATCGATCGCGCAGCTCGGCTGGGAATGGGTGACCGGCGACTGGGTGGCCGCGCGCGCCGTGACCGAGACGCTGGCGCGCGAGCTCCGGATCCGGGGCAGCGGCCGGGTGCTCGCGCTGTTCGACGGCGAGCCGGTGACGCTCGACGCGCGCGAGACCATCACCGCGGGCAAGAGCCGCAAGGCGTTCATCGCCACGCGCGAGGAGCCCGCGTGACCCGGCTGTTCCATGTCAGCGACGTGCATTTCGGCCGCGAGGACCGGGAGGCGATCGACTGGTTCGGCGCCCGGGTGCGCGAGGAACAGCCCGACGCGGTGATCATGACCGGCGACCTGACGATGCGGGCGCGCGCACGCGAGTTCGAGGCAGCGGCCGGATGGCTGGAAAGCCTGGGGCGGCCGGTGACGGTGGAGGTCGGCAATCACGACCTGCCCTGGTTCAACCTCTGGGCGCGCTTCGTGACGCCGTACAAGCGCTACCAGGCGCTGGAGCGGATGATCGAGCGGCCGCTCGACGTGAAGGGCGTGGCGATCGTGCCGCTCAAGACGACCGCGCGCTTCCAGTGGCGGCTCAACTGGGCGAAGGGCTATGTCAGCACGCACGCGCTGCAGGAGGCGCTGGCGCTGGTCGGGGCGGTGCCGCCCAGCGACCTGGTGTTCGTCGCCTGCCACCATCCGCTGGTGGAGGGGGGCACGCGGATGACCTCCGAGACGCGGCGCGGGCCGGAGGCGCTTGAGGCGCTGGCGCAATCGGGCGCGCATGCCGTGCTGACCGGCCATGTCCATGACCCGTTCGACATCGCGCACGAGGTGGACGGCCGCATTGTGCGGCTGATCGGCGCGGGCACGCTTTCGGAGCGGGTGCGGGCGCAGCCGCCTTCGTTCAACGAGATCACGGTCGATGGGACGCGCTTCGAGACCCGTGCGCGGTTCAAGGGCGAGGGGAGCGTGGCGCTCTAGGTGCGCGCGTTGTACCAGAGGGCATGACGGCGGTTGGAGGCAGGGTTGCGGGGCATTGATTTCAGTTCGTGGCATAGCCTGCTGGCAACGCTGATCGGGCTCACGCTGGTCACGCTGATCGGCATGGGCATCCGGCTGCTGATGATGTTCACGATCCAGCAGCGGCGCGAGCGCGCGAACCGGCAGATCAACGAACGGCTGCGCACGCTGATCGCGGCCTACAAGGTGCTGGGCGGCTCGTTCACCGGCGATCTGGCGGTCGATCCGACGCATCGGCGCGACCTGCGCCGGCGCGGCGCGGGGGCGGAAGACGCGGGCGTGCTGCTGGAGCCGGCCGCCGACGGCGCCGAGGGATCGGATCGCCCGCGGCGCATCCGCGACGCGGTGGAGGCGGCGCTGTCCGACGTGCTCCTGCTGGGAACCGAGCCGCAGGTCCGCCTGGCCGAGCGGGCGGTGCGCGAGCTGGTCGCCGGGCGGCCGGTCCATACGCACGACCTGGTCGTGGCGCTGCGCGACTTCATCCGCGAGGCGCTCGATCTCGATCCGCTGCCGGACGACCTCGCGATCCCGATGCAGGGGCCGGCGCGCCCCTCGGGCTCCGGCGGGCGCGGCAAGGGCAAGGAGGAAGGCGGCGGCGGGAAAGGCGGCGGCGGGGGCGGTGGTGGTGGCGGCATGGGAATGGGCGGCGGCATGGGCATGGGAGGCGGCGGAAGCGGCGGCATCGACGACCCGAACGCGCCGGATCACCATGGCTGAAGCGGGGCCAGGGACGATCAACACCTAAAGATTCCCCTCCCTGGAAGGGAGGGGTTAGGGGTGGGTTGAGCGGCGGGCGGGGCTCGATGCCCCGTTCGGCGCTTCGCGCCGGGCGCGTCCTATCGGCCGCGCACCCACCCCCGGCCCCTCCCTTGCAGGGAGGGGAGCGTCAAATGTCGATCTGTCCTGGCCCTGCGCCGAAACCGAGCCAGCCTTGCAATGTAGGATTTGAGAGCCGAACGAGGGGACCGCTCTTTCTCATCGTCGGGGTTTCGGAAGGCACGCGCGACCAGCGCGGAAACGCGCGTGAGTCGAGTCAACTTGGTCAACCGCGTACCTCCCACCGTCACCCCGGCCGGGGTGACGAGGATGCGTGTCAGTCCCGCTTCACGGTGATGTCCTGCCCGAAGGCGATGACGTTCCCGTCCGGCGCCAGCACCAGCAGCTCGCGCTGGCCGTAGATCTGGTTGACCGGCCCATAGACGTCGCCCTCGCCCAGCAGCGGGATCTTCGGCTTCAGCTCCTCGTGGATCGCGTCCACGTCCTCGACGTCGATATAATAGCAGAAGCGCCGATTGCCCGGCGGTGCGCCGTCGTCGCCGGCATTCTGGAGCAGGCGGAACGCCGCGGCCTCGCGCTGGACATAGGCATAGGTGCCCTGGCGAAAGCGGCAGGTGAAGCCGAGCACGTCGGTAAAGAACGCGAGCGCCGCGTCGATATCCGGCACGTGCATGAACGGGGTGATGCGGTAGAGGTTCGCCACGGGATGCCCCTTGTTTCGCCCGCGCCGGAATCGCACGGCGCGGGGCAGCAGGGCAAGCCTGCCGTAGGGTTAAGCGTGGAACAACCCCTGGGAGTGGACGCAGTGCAAAGCAAAAGGGCGGCCCGTTGCCGGACCGCCCCTTCGTGTAGCTGGCGAAATGCCGGACGCTTAGCGCTTCGAGAACTGGAAGCTGCGGCGTGCCTTGGCGCGGCCGTACTTCTTGCGCTCGACCGTGCGGCTGTCGCGGGTCAGGAAGCCGGCGGCCTTGACGGGCGCGCGCAGGATCGGCTCGAACTTGGTCAGCGCCTGGGCGATGCCGTGCTTGACCGCGCCGGCTTGGCCCGAAAGCCCGCCGCCCTTGACGGTGCAGACCACGTCATAGGCACCGTTGCGATCGGCGACGCCGAACGGCTGGTTGATGACGAGGCGCAGCGTCGGACGCGCGAAATAGACTTCCTGGTCGCGGCCGTTGATCGTGATCTTGCCCGAGCCGGGCTTGATCCAGACGCGGGCGACGGCATCCTTGCGGCGGCCGGTCGCATAGGCGCGGCCATAGGCGTCGAGGATCTGCTCGCGCAGCGGCATGGTCGAGACGACCGGCGCGGCCGGGGCGTTCAGATAGTCGTCGGCGCTCGGAACGCTGGCGGGGACGCCCGCAGGCGCTTCACCGGCGGCAATGGCGCCGAGATCGGAAAGGGACTGGCGGTTGTCGGACATTATGCGCCCACCTTGTTCTTGCGGTTCATCGAGGCGATGTCGAGAACCTCGGGGTTCTGCGCGGCGTGCGGATGCTCGGTGCCGGCGAAGATGCGCAGGTTGCGCATCTGCTGGCGGCCGAGCGGGCCGCGCGGGATCATGCGCTCCACGGCCTTTTCGAGCACGCGCTCCGGGAAACGACCCTCGAGCACCTTGGCCGCGGTGATTTCCTTGATGCCGCCGGCATAGCCGGTGTGCTTGTAATAGACCTTCTGGCCCAGCTTCTTGCCGGTGAAGCGGATCTTGTCGGCGTTGATCACGACGACGTTATCGCCGCAATCGACATGCGGGGTGAAGCTCGTCTTGTGCTTGCCGCGCAGCACATTGGCGATGATCGTCGCGGCGCGACCGACCACCAGACCCTCGGCATCGACGAGATGCCACTTCTTCTCCACCTCGGCCGGCTTGACCGACTTGGTGGTCTTCAACAGCGCCTTCATGGGGCCGGACCTTTCGTTTGAAACGCAAGCGCGCCGACCTTTCGGCCAGCGCGGTTGACGGCTCTCTGACGATTCGTGCGGAGAAAGTCAAGAAAAGCGCGGGTTTGCTGACGGGTAATATACTACCTGTCAGTCTTTCGGCCATTCTCCCGGAGCGATCTGGAGCAGCGCGGCGGCGAGCGGCATCAGCCGGTCTCGGCGGCGATCCACGCCGCGACCTGCTTGTCCACGGCGACCGGCCAGGTCTCGATCACCGGCAGGTCGTAGCTGTGGAGCTCGGCGATACGGTCATGCAGCCGCCGCGCGAGCATGGGTGTGGTCTTGAAGAGGGCGGGAACCTCGTCGCTCCGCTCGATCTGGCCCTGCCAGCGATAGAGCGACCGGCACGGCGCGAGGATGTTGACGCAGGCGGCGAGCCGCTCGGCCAGGACGGTCTCCGCGATCCGCTTCGCTTCCGCGCGATCCGCGAAGGTTGCGTGGAGCAGCGCGATGTCGCTCAACGGCCGCGGCCGATCGCGTGCGCGCCCCAGGCGGTGGCGATGACGAGCAGCGCCCCGGTGAGCTGGTGGAGTGCGGCCAGGGCGATCGGCACGCCGCTCATCACGGTGGCGATGCCGAGCAGGATCTGGATGCCGAAGGCGGTGTGGATCGCGATCGAGGCCGGGCGATCGTTCGCGGCGCGGGCCTTGCGGGCGAGCAGGATCAGCGCGGCGACCGTGATCCAGGCCCACCAGCGGTGGACGAAATGGACGATCGCGGGATCGTTGAACAGGGCATAGCCGAAGCTCTCGCCCGCCTGGCTGGTGCCGGGGAAGAAGCGGCCGTTCATCAGCGGCCATTCGTTGGTGACGAGGCCGGCATTGAGGCCGGCGACCAGCGCGCCGAACATCAGCTGGACGAACAGGATCAGCAGCGTGATCGCGCCCAGCGGCTTGAGCCGGGCCTGCCGCTCGCCCGGATGGCGCGCGAGCGCGAGCAGGTCGAACGCGGTCCAGACGATGCCGGCAAGGGTGAACAGCGCCACCAGCAGGTGCGTCGCGAGGCGGATATGGCTGACGTCGGTGCGCACGCTGAGGCCGGATTCGACCATCCACCAGCCGACCACGCCCTGAAGCCCGCCCAACGCGAGCAGCGCGACGAGCCGCCAGCCATAGCCGCGCGGGATCCGGCCGCGGACCGCGAACCAGATCAGCGGCAGCGCGAAGGCCAGGCCGATCACCCGGCCGAGCAGCCGGTGGAGATATTCCCAGAAGAAGATCGCCTTGAAGCCCGCCAGCGTCATGCCCTGGTTGAGCTGCTGATATTCGGGGATGCGCTTGTAATTGGCGAACTCGGCCTGCCACTGCGCGTCGCCCAGCGGCGGGATCACGCCGGAAATGGGCTTCCACTCGGTGATCGACAGGCCGGATTCGGTGAGCCGGGTGATGCCGCCGATCACCACCATCCCCACGATCAGCGCGGCGACGAAGAACAGCCAATTGGCGAGTACGCGCGGGCGGGCGGTTGTGGGGAGGGAGGTCATTTGCAGCATGACGCGGCTCTAGTCGCCGTGCAGGGGAAAGGCGAATCGGGGCGGGGCGCTCCGGCGTTCAGGTTGACACGGTTGACGCCTGTATCTGAAAAATTCCTTCCCGGGCAAAACCGAGCCGGCGCGGTCGCCCGCGAAGGCCGGTGCGTGGCGGAATTCGTGATGAAAAGCTGGCGCATCCTGCTCCTTGCGCCCGCGTTCTCGGAAATCACGGGCGTTGATCGAGGGAAGCAGGGCTAATCCTATATTGCAAGGGGGGGCGGTGGATTTTGCGGGGCGGGTTTGCACGGGGCCGTGCCGCTCGTCCCTGCTGTTTACGCCTGCCAACGGGCATCCCGAGACAAAATATTCGCCGATGCCGAATAGACGCCGGGTTTCGGCACGATCCATGCTAATGCCCATTGATAGAGACCACGCCCCTGGTACGAGGAGCGACGCATCTCTGTTGCCCGGACCCGGCTTTCATCCCCGCAAGCATTCCGGCTTCCCCGAAAGGGGGCATCATCATGAACCGAAAAACCCATCCCGACGTTGCGCGCAGTCTTGCGTTCGCCATTGTTTCCTCTTCCAATGCGCCCGCGTTGCTGCTCGACGAAGACCTGACCGTCATCGCCGCCAGCACCTCCTTCTACCGCGCCTTCGCTCTCGACCCGCAGAATGTAGCGGGGCAGCCGCTGTTCAAGCTGGGTGCCGGCGAATGGGACGTACCGCAGCTCCGCTCGCTGCTCGGCGCCACCCTCTCCGGTCAGGCAAGGATCGAGGCCTATGAGATGGATCTCAAGGGGGATGCCGCGCCGCGCCGGCTCGTCCTGAATGCGCAGAAGCTCGACTATGGCGACGCCGAACAGGTTCGTCTGCTCCTGACCATCTCCGACGTCACCGAGGCGCGGATCAGCGAGAAGTTGAGGGACGATCTGCTGCACGAGAAGGAAATCCTGCTCCAGGAGCTCCAGCACCGCGTTGCCAACAGCCTGCAGATCATCGCCAGCGTGCTCATGCAGAGCGCGCGGCGGGTCCAGTCGGAGGAGACCCGCACGCATCTTCGCGATGCGCACAATCGGGTCATGTCGATCGCCACCGTCCAGCAGCAGCTCGCCGCCTCGAGGCTGGGCGATGTGGAGCTTCGCGGTTATTTCACCCAGCTCTGCAAGAGCCTGGGCGCCTCGATGATCCACGATCACGATCGCGTGTCGCTCGACGTCACCGGCGACGACAGCAGCGTGAAAGCGGACGTCTCGGTCAGTCTCGGGCTGATCGTCACCGAACTGGTAATCAACGCGCTCAAACATGCCTTTCCCGGCGATCGCGGCGGCAAGATCCTCGTCGATTATCGATCGCGCGGAGAGGATTGGAAATTGTCGGTCAGCGACGATGGTGTCGGCACGCCCGAGACGCTGGCCGTTGCCAAGCCGGGCCTCGGCACCAGCATCGTCGCAGCACTGGCCAATCAGCTCGACGCTACCGTCGGAACCGAGGGCGGACATCCCGGCACCGCGGTCTCGATCGTGCATACTGCATCGACCAGCTACCGCAAAGGCGCGCTCCCGGGAGACATCAACTCAAAGACGGATCGGCGGGAATCGAGCGGCGCCCGCTAGGCCCGCACCCCGTCCGCCACGGCGGCCTCGTTCCACCGCAGCGCCTTCAGCACCGTATCGACGATGTTGTCGGCGTTGAGGCCGGCCTCGTCATATTGCTTCTCGGGCTTGTCCTGATCCTGGAAGATGTCGGGCAGGCGCATGGTGCGCAGCTTGAGGCCGGAATCGATCAGGCCTTGGTCGCTCGCCATCGTCAGCACATGCGCGCCCAGGCCGCCGATCGCGCCTTCCTCGACCGTCACCGCGACTTCATGCGTGGTGAGCAGGCGGCGGATCAGTTCCTCATCCAACGGCTTGGCGAAGCGGAGATCGGCGACGGTGGTCGAGAGCCCCTTGGCCTCCAGCGCGTCGGCGGCCTTGAGGGCTTCGGCCAGACGGGTGCCGAGCGAAAGGATCGCGACCTTCTTGCCTTCGCGGACGATGCGGCCCTTGCCGATTTCGAGCCGTTCGGGCGTTTCGGGCAGCGCCACGCCGACGCCGTTGCCGCGCGGATAGCGCACCGCGATCGGGCCGTCGTCATGGAGCGCGGCGGTGTGCGTCATATGGACCAGCTCGGCCTCGTCGGCGGCGGCCATCACGACAAAATTGGGGAGCGTCGCCAGATAGGTGACGTCGAAGCTGCCCGCATGCGTCGCGCCGTCGGCGCCGACCAGCCCGGCGCGGTCGATCGCGAAGCGGACCGGCAGATTCTGGATCGCGACGTCGTGGACGACCTGATCGTAGGCGCGCTGGAGGAAGGTCGAGTAGATCGCGCAGAACGGCCGCATTCCCTGCGCGGCAAGGCCGGCGGCGAAGGTGACGGCATGCTGCTCGGCGATGCCGACGTCGAAGGTGCGATCGGGGAACGCCCGGGCGAAGCGATCGAGCCCGGTGCCGCCGGGCATCGCCGCGGTGATCGCGACGATCCGGGGATCGCGCTCCGCATCCTTGATGAGCTGATCGGCGAAGACGTTCTGATAGGCGGGCGGCCCCGGCGGTGCCTTGGCCTGGGCGCCGGTGATGACGTCGAACTTCTGGACGCCGTGATATTTGTCCGCCGCGGCCTCGGCGGGGGCATAGCCCTTGCCCTTCTTGGTCACGACATGGACCAGGATCGGCCCTTCCTCGCTGTCGCGGACATTCTCCAGCACCGGGATCAGGTGATCGAGATTATGGCCATCGATCGGGCCGACATAATAGAAGCCGAGCTCTTCGAAGAGCGTGCCGCCGGTCGCCATGCCGCGCGCGAATTCCTCGGCCTTGCCCGCCGCCACGGTCAGGCGGCGCGACAGGCGGCGGGTGAAGCGCTTCGCCAGGTTGCGCAGGCCCATATATTCGGACGAGGAGATGAGGCGCGCGAGATAGGCGGAAAGTCCGCCGACCGGCGGGGCGATCGACATGTCGTTGTCGTTGAGGATCACGACGAGCCGGTTGCCGGCGGCCTCGGCGTTATTCATCGCCTCATAGGCCATGCCCGCGCTCATCGCGCCGTCGCCGATCACGGCGATCGCCTTGCCGGGCTGGTCGGCCAGTTTGTTGGCGATCGCGAAGCCGAGCGCGGCGGAGATCGAGGTCGAGCTGTGCGCGGCGCCGAACGGATCGTATTCGCTCTCGCTGCGCTTGGTGAAGCCGGACAGACCGCCGCCCTGGCGCAGCGTGCGGATGCGGTCCCGCCGGCCGGTCAGGATCTTGTGCGGATAGCATTGATGGCCGACGTCCCAGATCAGCCGATCGTTGGGCGTATCGAACACGTAATGAATTGCGGTCGTCAGCTCGACCACGCCCAGTCCCGAGCCAAGATGGCCGCCGGTGGTGCCGACGGCGCTGATCGTCTCGTCGCGCAGCTCGTCGGCGAGTTGCCGGAGCTGTTGCGGCTTGAGCTTGCGAAGATCTTCGGGCGTATCGACGGTGTCGAGCAGCGGCGTCTTGGGTAGATCGACCATTTCCGCCTGTTAACCCACCTGCGCGCCCAAGTCGAACGGTCAAATCCGGGATTTTACATGCACTTCCGGTGCAGAAGCGCGTGGCTTACTCGCAATCGGCGCACTTGCCGCGCACTTCGATCACGGGCCGCACCGGCGAGAATCCGACGCTCTTCGCGGCGGAGCGGACGGTCTTGGTGATCGAATCGTCGTCGATATGCGTGGTCTGGCCGCAGGTGTCGCAGACCAGGAAGATGCAATCGTGCAGGCAATCGGGATGCGTGTTCGCCATATAGGCGTTGGCGCTCTCGACCCGGCGGGCCAGGTTCGATCCGACGAACAGATCGAGGATGCGATAGACGCTGTTGGCGGCGACTCGGCGGCCCTCCGCCTTGGAGACGGCCTCGGCGATGTCATAGGCGGAGGCCGGCTTCTCGAACCCCGCCAGCGCCTCGAACACCCGCTCGCGCATCGCCGTCCACTGCTCGCCGGATTTCTCCAGCGTGGTCTGGGCGACGCGGGTCAGGTCGTTGCCGTGGTGCTCATGATGGTCGTGCGCGTGCATGATATGAATTTAGGCGCGCATGGGCCCCGGAACAAGGCGCCTAGTAGGTCGCGCGGCGATTGAGGTCATGGCCGAGCGCGACCAGGGCGACGCCGATCAGCGTCCAGAAGATCTCGAAGCCGCCATGCGGCAGCGACAGCGCGCCCGCCATGATGCCGAGCCCGAAGGCGCCGACGACCGCGGGCATCATATAGCCGTGCGTCGCGATGCCGCGGCCGAGCGCAATCACGCCCATGCCGATCGCGAGCGCCAGGCCGATCTCGTGGATCCGGGGATCGAGCAGGGCGCCGGCGGAGGAGATCAGCGTCAGCAGGACGGTCGTCGCGACGCAATGCACCAGGCACAGGCCGCTGATCCCCATCGCGATGCGATCGATGCGCGAATCGATACCGTCCCAGAAGCGGGCGATGGGGGGACTCAACAACATCGCCGCCATATAGGCCCGGAAAGGTAAAGGTACAACATATCATCGGCGCGATTATTGCGCCGATGATTCAATCGATTCAGCCGAACAGGCCGTGGCTCGCCGCCCAGGCGTGGAACAGTTCGGGCCAGGCTGCCACGGGCTTGCCGACGGTGCCGCGCAGGCCGAAGCCATGGCCGCCTTTCTCGAAGATATGCATCTCCAGCGGCACGTTCGCGGTCTTGAGCGCGGCGCGCAGCCGGATCGTGTTTTCGACCGGGACCGTGCCGTCGTCCTCGGCATGGAGCAGGAAGCTGGGCGGGGTGCGGGCGCTCACCTGGCGATCGGGGGAATGCTCGGCCTCCAGCTCGGCGTTTCGCGCCGTGCCGATCAGCTTGTTGCGCGATCCCATATGGGCGAAGGCCGGGTCCATCGTGACCACCGGATAGATCGGCGCGGCCAGCATCGGGCGCGCCGGGCCCGTATCGGCGGCATCGACCGGATCATAGACCTTGCGATCGAAGCGCGCGGCAAGATCGGCGCAGACATGCCCGCCCGCCGAAAAGCCCATCGCGCCGATGCGGCCGGGATCGACCTGCCATTCCGCCGCCCGCGCCCGGATCAGCCGCATCGCGCGCTGGGCATCGGCGAGCGGCGCGTTAGGCGCGTCCTTCCAGCCCTCGGCCGGCAGGCGATAGAAGAGCACGAAGCAGGTGACGCCACGCGGGGCGAGCCAGGCGGCGAGTTCATACCCCTCCTTGTCGAGTACGACGCGTTCATAGCCGCCGCCGGGCATGATGAGCAGCGCGGCGCCGTTGGGCTTTGCGGCGCGGAAAATGTCGAGGCGCGGCGTGCGGATGCGATCGAGCGCGCGGTCGCGAATCGCGGGATCCTTGCTCCGCTCGGTCACGCGCTCGCGGAGATCGGGATCGAGCAGGCCGGGTGCCTCGCCGGGCCAGAGGGGAATGCTGGCGTCGGGCGTCACCGGCCCGGCGGCGGCACGCGCCTTCGCGATCGAGGGGAGGGGGAGGAGCGAGCCAGCAAGGCCGGCGGCGAGCACATCACGGCGATCCATGCCGCCGGTGTGCCGCGCGTCCTGCGTCTCCGCAAGCACGGTATCGACAGGCGGAGCGGAGATTTGGGCGTAGGCCGAGTGACGCTCTAGGGTACGCCACCCGGCCACGCCCGCTACTACGTTATGTAGTAGCTTTCCCTTACGTTACCAGCGGTCCGCGGCGATTCTCCCGCCCGGCGCGCCGGCCTGAGCCGGTTCATGCCGATGCGCCCAGATAATGGGCCTGGGCGGCGTCGGTGGCGTTGATCGCGAGCAGCGAGCGCGCCTCCGCAGCCGAGCGGACCTTGCCGGTGCGATCCGATGCCGCATCGAGCACGCGATCGAGCAGCACCTGCCCTTCCTCCCACCAGCCGATCCCGCTGGCGGCGTTCAGGTGGCCCTGCGGTCCAGCATCGACGAACAGGCTGCCCCATGCCTTGGCGAGTCCCCGTGCGCGATCCTGCGCGATCCAGGGATCGTCGCTGCTCGATACGAGGATCGAGGGGAAGGGCAGCGGCTTGGCCGGCGCCGGGCGGAAGGCGTCGAGCTCGGACGGCGCGGCGGAACGGTCCACGTCGGCGGGCGCCACCAGCAGCGCGCCGGCGACGGGCCAGCCGAAGGGCTGACCGGCAAGCTCGGCCCACCAGGCGACGGCGAGACAGCCCAGGCTGTGCGCGGCGAGCACCACCGGCGCCTGGGCCTGGCGAATCGCCTGGTCGAGCTTGGTCACCCAGGCGTTGCGATGGGGCGTGTCCCACATGCCGAGCTCGACTCGGTGCGTGTCGGGACGCGACTGTTCCCACAGCGTCTGCCAATGCGACGGGCCCGAGCCGCCCAGGCCCGGGACGGTGAGGATGATCGGCGACTGATCGTCGAGAGGAGAGAAGATGGTCATTGATTCCACTCCGTGGAGAGGAGGCCGGACCTCTGATTTAATCCCTACCTATTTAATGGACAATAAGCGTTGCGCCAGAATGAGGGCCGGTTGCGCCGGGCCGAATGCCATGCCTAAAGGGGCCATGGCCAAGCTGCGCGCGGATCAGTTGCTCGTCGATCGCGGGCTCGCCGAAAGCCGGACTCGGGCGCAGGCGCTCATCATGGCAGGACTCGCTTTCGCGGGCGAGCGAAAGATCGAAAAGGCGGGGCAGATGCTGCCCGAGGAGACTGCGATCGAGGTGCGCGGGCGCGATCATCCCTGGGTATCGCGCGGGGGCATCAAGCTGGCGCATGCGCTAGATCATTTCGGCTGGGACGTTACCGGCGCGGTGGCGGTCGACGTGGGCTCCTCTACCGGCGGCTTCACCGACGTATTGCTCAGCAAGGGCGCGGCGCGCGTCTATGCGGTGGACAGCGGCACCAACCAGCTCGCCTGGAAGCTGCGCCAGGATCCGCGCGTGATCGTCCACGAGCAGACCAGCGCGCGCATCCTGACTGAAGCGCATATCCCCGAATCGGTGGACCTGATCGTGTGCGACGCGAGCTTCATCGGCCTGGCCAAGGTGCTCGACGTGCCGCTGGGCTTCGCCAGGCCCGATGCGCGGCTGGTCGCGCTGATAAAGCCGCAGTTCGAGGCGGGGCGCGACGAAGTGGGCAAGGGCGGGGTGGTGCGCGATCCCGAGGTGCATGACCGGGTCTGCCGTGAGGTCGAGGCGTGGCTGGTCTCGAAGGGCTGGGACGTGGCCGGCGTTACCCGGAGCCCGATCACAGGGCCGGAGGGCAATGTCGAGTTCCTCGTTGCGGCAACGAAACTTTCGCGCATTCCCGGCGAAGCGCTTGCAACCGTAACATAAATCTTCCTAGTCTCGCGGATATCGGGGACGCGCCGCAAAGCGGCCGAATCCGCGCAGGTGGAGTGCAGCCGCATCGCGGCGCCGCCGCGCGGAGGGAAGAGGGGGAACAGGATTGAGCGAGATCGCATCCAGGGGCCAGTTGCGGCTGGCGTATCTGCGTTGGGCCATTTTCACCGTTCCGCTGATCCTGCTCCTGGGCTTCCTTTCCGCCCGGCTGGTGCCCAGCGGCGAGCAGAATTCCTGGTATATGCGCCTCGCAAAGCCCGAGGGGATGCCGCCCGAATGGGCTCTCCCGATCGTCTGGGGGATTCTCTACGTGCTGCTGGGCCTGGCACTGGCGATGGTGGTCAATGCGCGCGGATCGCGGATGCGGATGCCGGCGGTCGCGCTGTTCGTCCTCCAGCTTGTAGTGAGCCTTGCCTGGTCGCCCGTGTTCTTCGGCCTGCATCAGGTGACGACGGCGCTGGTAATCCTGGGCGTGCTGCTGGGGCTGGCGCTGGTGACGACGCTGTTGTTCGCCCGGGTGCGCACCGGCGCGGCGCTGCTGATGGTGCCGTATCTTGCCGGGATATGCTATGCGGCTTTCCTGCTCTATCAGATCCATACGCTCAATCCCGACGCATCGAGGATTGCGCCGGGGCGCTCGAGCGACCAAATCCAGATCATCTGAAGATTGCCAGGAATTTTGAAATGCAGACCGACAACCGCCTGTTCGACGATTTCGTGAAGTTCGTGAACGGCGCGGCGGGCACCGTCGCCGGCATGGCGCGCGAGGGCGAAGCGGCGGCGCGCGAGCGCGCCAGGACGTGGATCGGCGGGCTCGACTTCGTCAGCCGCGACGAATTCGACGCGGTCAAGGCGATGGCCGCCGCCGCCCGCGACGAGGCCGATGCGCTGAAGGCGCGGATCGCGGCGCTGGAGGCGCAGATCGGCGCTCCCAAGCCTGCCCCGAAGGCCGCCAGGCCGAAGAAGCCGCAGGGCGACGCTTGAGCGCTGAGGAAACAAACCTTTTGTCCACAGCTTTTCGACAGGGTTGCGCACGCTGCGCTTGTGCGTGTCCGGCGCCATTGGCAGGACTTGGCTCGTCCCGTCCTGCCGAGTGGAGGTATTGATGCTCGACGAAGCGGAATTCGACCGCGACGAAGCCGCCGCCCCCATCGACATGCTGGAAAGCTATTTCGCCGCCCATGGCTGGAGCTATGAGCGTGAGGACGACGAGATCGTCGCCAAGGTCAAGGGTAGCTGGACGCAATATGAGCTGCGCGCGATCTGGCGCGAGGATGATGGCGTGCTCCAGTTCCTGGCCTTTCCGGACGTGCGCGTGCCCGATGAGCGCCGCGTCTCGGTCTATGAGGCAGTGGGCCTGGTCAACGAGCAGCTCTGGATCGGCCATTTCGAGCTGTGGTCGCAGAGCGGCATCCTGCTGTTTCGCCACGCGGCGATGATCGACACCAGCGACGACGCGACGCTGTCGCTCGCCCAGGCCGAGCTGCTGGTCGAGAGCGCGATCGACGAGTGCGAGCGCTTCTATCCGGTGTTCCAGTTCGTGCTGTGGGGCGGCAAGACGCCGGCCGACGCGCTTGCCTCGGCGCTGATCGAGACGCAGGGCGAAGCATGAGCGCCAAGCCGCCGGCCGGCATCTGGCTGGTCGGATGCGGCAACATGGCCGGCGCGATGCTGCGGCGCTGGATCGCCGCGGGGACGATCGATCCCGCTTCCGTCTTCGTGGTCAATCGCGGTGACCGGTCGCTTCCCGAAGGCGTGCGGCAGGGCCGGGCGTTTCCAGAAGGGCCGCTACCGCAGATGATCCTGCTCGGGGTCAAACCGCAGCAATTGGACGCGATCCCCGCGATCCCCGCGGGGCCGCCGCTGGTGTCGATCCTGGCGGGCGTGGAGACGGAGACGCTGCGCGCGCGCTTTCCCGGCAACCGCATCGTCCGGGCGATGCCCAATCTGCCGGTCGCGCTCGGCAAGGGTGTCGTCGCGCTCCACGGTGAGCGGGATGCGGCGATCGAGGCGCTGATGGCGCCGCTGGGGCTGGTCGAGTGGATCGCGGACGAAGGGCTGCTCGACGTGGTCACCGCGCTGGCCGGCAGCGGGCCGGGCTTCGTCTATCGCTTCATCGATGCTCTGGCGGAGGCAGGCGCGGCGCTGGGCCTGCCCGCCGATCAGGCCGGGCGGCTGGCGATCGCCACGGTGGAAGGATCGGCGATGCTGGCCGCTGCGGCCGACGTTTCGCCCGCCGTGCTGGCGGATCGCGTCGCCAGTCCTGGCGGATCGACGCGCGAGGGGCTGAATGTCCTCGATCGCGATACCGGGCTCAGGCCGCTGCTGCGCGAGACGATCGCCGCCGCGACCCGCCGCAATGCCGAAATGGCGGCCGAAGCTCGGAAATAGCAGGATATTTCGGAACGCCCGCGTCGCCGAACGGTTGTGCAGCCGAACCCATTTCGATGGAGACGGACATGGCGACGACTACCGCGACACGCGACAGGAACGGACGATTCACCGGATCGAAGAAGGCCGGGAACGGCGGCAATCTCGGCATGATCGCCGGCGCCGCCGCGGGCGGGGCCGCGCTGGGCCTGCTGGCGCTGCTCGGGCGCAAGGCGGCCGTCCAGGCGCCGACCGCGCTCGCCGGCAATTGGGACGAAGCGCTGGCTACGGAGCACGCGGCGGTGCTCAAGGTGTTCGATGCGCTGGAGGCGACCGATGAGAAGGCCACCGTCCGCCGCAACATGCTGCTCGCGCATCTGAAGCATGCGCTGACCAAGCATGCGATCGAGGAAGAGAATGTGATCTATCCCGCGCTGCGCGAAGCGGGCCAGCGCGAGGCGGCCGATGCCCTGAACAAGGAGCATGGCTATGTGAAGCAATATCTCTACGAGCTGGAGAACATGCCCACGGCCTCGCCCGACTGGATCATGAAGCTCCGCCGGTTCCGCGCCGATATCGAGAAGCATATGCGCGAGGAGGAAAGCCATCTCTTCCCGATGCTGCGCGCCCAGCTTTCCGAGGATCGCAACAAGGCGCTGACGCTGGCGATGAACAAGGAAGGATTCAAGGTGGCGTGAGGCAGGACGGATCAAGGCATTCGGCGTCGATGAGCGCCGATGCCCCTCCATCCGTCACCCCGGCCGCAGTGCCGGGGTCCACCGGGATGCCGGGAGAGCCGCTGGAGGCGTGAGGAGCTCTCTGGAGGAGGAGTGGACCCCGGCACTGCGGCCGGGGTGACGATGGAATTTGTGGTCCCCCTCTCTCGCGAATGCCGATCCGGGATGAGAGTCCTATCGCCCCAGCGCCGCCACCCGCGCGCGCTCCTCCTCGGGCACCAGCCCTTCGAGCACCGCCCAGAATCCGCCGACCGCGCCCTGGCCCGCGCTCGAATAGGCGCCGGACATCTTCTCGCGCAGCGCGTCGAACAGCTCGGCCTCCAGCTCCGCGCCCACAGGGGTGAGCCGCAGCAGCCGCTGGCGCCGGTCCTGCGCGCCGGTGCGCGTCTCGACCATGCCGCGCTCCGTAAGCTCGCCGAGCACGCGGCCGAGCGACTGCTTGGTGATGCCGAGCAATGCGAGCAGCTCGCTCACCGTCAGGTCCGGCTTGCGGGCGATGAAATAGAGCGCGCGGTGGTGCGCGCGGCCCAGCCCTTGGCGCGTCAGGCCCGCATCGATCGAACGGGTGAGGTGTGCATAACCGAAATACAGAAGCTCTATGCCCCGGCGGATCTCGGGCTCGCGCAGGAATAGCGGAGAGGCGGGAATTGGGGCAGCCATGTTGACGCTTTCTGCCACCGCGCCTAGTCGTTCGCAACCCGAAGGCCCCCCCAGTCATGGAAGCTGTGATGGAAGACGCGACGATCCTGGATTTCGAATTCGAGGCGCACACCAATCCGGTCGGCGAAGCCGATCGTGCGGCGCTTCTCGCCAATCCGGGCTTCGGCAAGATCTTCACCGATCACATGGTGGTGATCCGCTATTCCGCCGATCGCGGCTGGCACGATGCGCGGGTGCAGCCGCGCGGGCCGATCTCGATCGATCCCGCCTGCGCCGTGCTCCATTACGCCCAGGAGATCTTCGAGGGGCTCAAGGCCTATCGCCTGCCCGATGGTGGCGCGGCGCTGTTCCGCCCCGAGGCGAACGCCGCGCGCTTCCGCGAATCGGCCGAGCGCATGGCGATGGCGCCGTTGCCGGAGGAACTGTTCCTGTCCTCGATCCGCGAGCTGGTCAGCGTCGATCGCGACTGGATTCCCGAAGGCGAAGGTGCGTCGCTCTATCTGCGGCCCTTCATGTTCGCCAGCGAGACGTTCCTGGGCGTGAAGCCGGCCTCCGAATATCTCTACATGGTGATCGCATCGCCTGCCGGCGCCTATTTCAAGGGCGGCGCGCCTTCGGTGACCCTGTGGGTGTCCGACCATTACACCCGCGCGGCGCCAGGCGGCACAGGGGCTGCCAAGTGCGGCGGCAACTATGCCTCCAGCCTGATCGCCCAGGCCGAGGCGACCCGGCAGGGCTGCGACCAGGTGGTGTTCCTCGATGCGGTCGAGAACCGCTATGTCGAGGAGCTGGGCGGCATGAACATATTCTTCGTGTTCGACGACGGATCGATCGCGACTCCGCCGCTGGGCGGTACGATCCTGCCCGGCATCACCCGCGATTCGCTGCTGACGCTGGCGCGCGACGCCGGGATCGCGGTGCGCGAGGAGCGCTACACGATCGACCAGTGGAGGGCGGATGCCGAGAGCGGCAAGCTGCGCGAGGCGTTCGCCTGTGGCACGGCGGCGGTGGTGACGCCGATCGGCGCGGTGCGCGGCAACGGCTTCGAGTTCCAGATCGGCAATGGCGGCCAGGGCCTGCTGACGGAGAAGCTGCGCACCCAGCTCGTCTCGATCCAGCGCGGCCAGGCGCCGGACCCGCATGGCTGGCTCAAGCGGCTTTTCTAAGGCTTCCATCGCGGGCGGGGGACACTATAAGCCCCCACTTCCCGCACCGGGATTCCGTGTTGGGGCGTCGCCAAGTGGTAAGGCAGCGGCTTTTGGTGCCGCCATTCGCAGGTTCGAATCCTGCCGCCCCAGCCAGCATCCCGGTATTATGGCGTAACGGCACCAAGCGCCGAGTCGCAAGAATCCTTACATCTGTGGGCATGGGCATCACCAATATCCGCCGCATGCCGCAGGGAGAGGAGTGCAGGATCCCGATCCGTCCTAGCTCCGATGGAGCTTCGGCTTGTCGGGCGTCACGGTGAAGCGCGCCAGCGTGCTCAGCTTGCCGCCTGGCGACTGGACCCGGTCCATCACCTTGACGTCGGTACGCCATTCGCGCGGGGTGATGTCGAAAATCTGGTAGCCGCGCTGCTGGTTGACCAGCGCGAAATGGGGATTGTCGCGCATATAGGCCCGGCTGGTCGCGCTTTCCGCCACGCCGTCGCCGCCCGAGCTGATCGACGTGCCGAGGAACTCGGTCGCCGCCGCCGGCCCGTCCAGCTCGTCGTCGCGCATCGGCAGCACGCCGACATTGTGGATGTGCGAATCGCCGGTGGCGATGACGACGTTGGTCAGCTTGCGCTCGGTGATCGTCCGCACCAGCCGCGCCCGCGCCGCCGGATAGCCGCTCCAGGTGTCGGTGGCGGCGGGAGCGGGGCCGCCGTCCTTCGCGCGCCGGTTGAGCGGCATCACCCGCACCTGCTGGGCGATCAGGTTCCAGCGGGCGTCGTTCTCCAGCCCCTTGGCGAGCCATGCCTCCTGCGCGGCGCCCATCACGGTCGATTCCGGCCCGTCCTCCGTCCGGCAGGCGCGCTCGCCCGGCTTCTCGCAAAGCTGGTCGCTGCGATAGCTGCGCGTGTCGAGCACATGCATGCGGAACAGGCTGCCATAATCGAGCCGGCGATACATGGTCAGCCCGTCCGGGCGCGGGAACTGCGCCTTTCGCACCGGCGTGTTCTCATACCAGGCCTGCATCGCGGCATAGCGGCGCAGCAGGAAGGCTTCGGGCGGGGTGCCATCCTGATCGAAGGCCGAGACCCAGTTGTTGTCCACCTCGTGATCGTCGAACGAGGTGATGAAGGCCGCGGCCTGATGGGCCGCCTGGAGATGGGGATCGGTCTTGTACTGGGCGTAGCGGCCCCGATAATCGTCCAGGCTGTAGACTTCGTCGCTGGAATGGGCGCGCTCGACCACCTTGCCCGCCGCATCGGTGATGACGATCGAGCTGCGCTGGCCATATTCGTAGATATAGTCGCCATAGTGGAACACGGCGTCGAGGTCCGGCTCCTGCGAAAGGTGCCGATAGGCTTCGTACCAGCCCTGCGGATAGGCCTGGCAGCCGGCCAGCCCGAGCCGCACCCGATCGGGCAGCGCGCCGATCGCGGGGGCGGTGCGGACCTGCCCGACCGGGCTCGCCAGCCCGCCTTCGACGAGGAAGCGATACCAATAGGGCCGGGCGGGCAGCAGCCCCTCCACCTCGACATGGACGCTGTGCGCCAGCTCGGGCCGGGCGATCGCCTCGCCCGAGCGGAGGATGCGGGCGAAGCGTTCGTCCTCGGCCACTTCCCAGCGGACCGGCACGCCCAGCGCCGGCATGCCGCCATGCGGCTCCAGCGGCTGGGGCGCGAGGCGCGTCCAGATCACGAAGCCGTCCGGCCAGGGATCGCCCGAGGCGACCCCCAGCGCGAAGGGATAGTCGTAGAATTTGGGCGCGGCCCAGGCGCGTCCCACCGGGTCCAGCCCGGCGAACAGGGCGAGCCCGCCCGCCGAGGCGAGGAATTTCCGCCGGTCGAATTCAGGATGCTGCATCGGCTTTCTCCCGCTCAGAAGGTGGCGCGCACGCCCAGCGTGCCGCTGACGCCGGCATGGTTGTAGTTGGCGTCATGGTCGGGGATGGTGCCGCCCGAATTATCGCGGCCCGGCGCCATGCGGTAGAGCGGCTTGTTGAGCAGGTTGCGCACCGCGAAGAACGCCTGCCAGCCGCGCTGGATCGCGTAGCTGCCCGACAGGTTCATATCCAGGCGGGCGCGGTCATAGGTGCCGCTGGAGATGGTGCCGGGCCGGTCGTCGGTCCAGACGCTGTTGAGGTACAGCCGCAGCGGCCCGGTCTTGTAGGCCAGGGCCGCCGTCACCGTGTTCTCCGGGGTCAGCGCGATCGGCTCGTTGGGCTTGGTATAGGTATAGGAGCCGCGCAGCGTCAGGCCCTTGAAGGGCTTGGGCAGCAGCCGGTCGAGCGAATAGTTGAACTCCACCTCGACGCCGTGGATGTCGATCGTGCCGTCGCCCACCGTGGTGGTCGTGCGGAACAGGTAATCGGCATATTCGGTGCCGGTATAGCCGAACTCGGCCGCGGTCATTTCCTGGGTCTGGAAGGCGCCCTTGAGCTTGTTCTGGAAGAAGTTGATGGCGACCAGGCCCACCGGCTCGAAATATTGCGCCAGCCGGACCGAGATATTGTTGGACATTTCGGGTGTCAGGCCGGGATTGGGGGCGGTGACGGTCTGGGTGGTCTCGTTGACCGTCCAGACGCCGGCCAGCACGCTCACGTCCGGCCGGCGGATCGTGCGGCTGTAGCCGAACTGCAGGTCGGTGTTGCGGAAGATCGAGAATTTGGCCGAGGCGCTGGGGAAGAAATAGTCGTAGCGCCCGTCGCGTCCGATCCGGGGCCGCGATTCATACTGGTATTTGATGCCGTCGACCGTCGTCGCCATGCCGGTGGTCGCCGAGACGGCATAGCCGGCGGCCTTCATTTCCGCGGCCGAGAGCGGATCGGTCTCCATCGAGCGGGTCTTGGTCTCCTCCCAGCGCAGGCCGGCGCGCACCGTCAGCCATTCGGCGGGCTTGGAGGTCGCCATCACATAGGCGGCGTTGGAATCCTCCTCATAATGGCGGCTGTTGGCGATGAAGGCGTTGTAATAGTTGGTCGCCGTCATGCTCTTGGTGAACTGCTCCGGGTGGAGCGCGAAGAGCTGGCCGATCGAATAATTGCTCGGCATGTAGAGGTTCGAGGAGCCCGAGATCGAGCTGTAGTTGAAGCCCGAATCGTTGAAGGTCAGCGGGGTGAAGCTGCCATATTGGGTGAGGAAGTCGGTCGTGCTCAGCGGGCCGGTATATTGGTAGCGATAGGCTTCGCGCTGGTTCTCATATTCATAGACGCTGCGCTGGGCCTTCACGCCCGTCTTGAACTGCACCGGCGCGAAGGCGAAGGGCGCGTCATAGGTGAAGTTCAGCGCCGCACCCTTGCGCTCGACGCTCGCCGAGCGGCCGTCCTCGGTGTTGAGCAGGATCGAGGAGACGTTGTAGCTGGCCGGATTGCTCCAGTCGGCGCCGCTGGTCTGCTTGATGCTCCAGTCGGCCGCGAGATAGTCGTCGCTGCGCTGGGCCGAGAAATTGCCGCGCGCGGCCGGGGAATTGACCAGGCCGAAGATCGCATTCTCCTTGCCCAGCGGATCATAGCTGCTGTCCGACTTGGAATAGGAGAGGTTGCCGTCCAGCGCGACTCGGCTGCCCTTGTATTCAAAGCTGGGAACGAGCGTCAGGCCCTTGCCCGACTTGGCGATGGTGTTCGCCGCCGAGCTCAGCGTGTTGGTGGTGGCGAGCTGCTGGGTGGTGAAGTCGAATGCCGGATCGCCCACCACGCCGCGGGCGCGCGCGCCGCTGGTGAAGGTGAAGGAGCGCTGGTCGGACAGATTGTAGGACTTGTTGTAGATGCCCATCATCGAAAGCGTCAGGCGGTCCGTCGCCTTGAAATCCACGGTGACGTTGGTGGAAAATCGCGACACCTCCTGGCTGGTGACGCGCGCGAGCAGCGTCGCGGTGGCGAGCGGATCGGGTGAGGCGGCAGTGGGGGCATAGTTCCACCCGTTCTGGATCGTCTCCATCTCGGTGTGCGTGTTCGACTGGCTCACGCTCGCCACCACGCCCAGCCGGCCGTGGAAGAAGATGTCCGAATATTCGATCGAGCCGCTGGGGCGGAAGCGGTTGTTGCCGCTCAGCTCGGTCGGGCCCGAGCGGTTATTGTCCCACAGGTCGGACTGGGTGGTCGCGATCAGCGAGGCGACGATCCGGCGGCCCTTGCGGTCGAAGGCGCGCTTGGTGCGCAAATTGATGGTGCCGGCCGGCGCGTTGGCGTCGACATCGGCGCTGATCGTCTTGGAGATCTCGATCGAATCGATGCTGCTGAGCGAGGCCTGCTCGAAGCTGAACGAGCGGGAATCGGTCGATCCGTCGGTCGCGTCGGCGCCGGCGACGCTGACGCCGTTGATCGTCACCGAGGTATAGGAGGGCGGCAGGCCGCGCAGGCTGACGAAGCGCACCGTGTCGTCGGCCTGGCCCTGGGTAGTGATGCCCGGCATGAACTTGAGGAACTCGCCGATATTGCCTTCGGAGACTTCGCCGAAGGATTCGGACGACAGGTTGTTGGTGATGTCCATCGAGCGGCGCTGGCTCATGATCGCGCGGGCATCGCCCTCGCGCACGCCCGTCACCACGATCTCGGCGCTCTTCGGGCGCTCGCCGGGGGCGAGCAGGGAGAAGTCGTGCTGCACCGTCTGGTCGGCGACGACCTCGACGGTGTCGGTCTGCTCGTCATAGCCGGTGAAGCGGATGGAGATCTCGGCCGGGCCGGCGGGAACGTCGGCGATGCGATATTCGCCGCTCTCCTCGGAGGTGACGGTGCGCCGCTCGCCATCGGCGGTGACGACGCGGATGATCGCGTCGCGCTTATATTCGCCAGTCGCGGGATCGATCACCTGGCCGGCGATGCTGCCCTTGCCGGCGCGCTCCTCGGCTCCGGTGACCTGCACGATGACATAGGCGCCGCCCGGGCTCACCTGATAGCGCAGGCCGGTGCCGGCCAGCAGCATCCGCAGCACCTCGCCCGGCGTGTAGCTGCCGCGCACCGCCCGCGCCGAGCGGCCGCGCGTCAGATGCGCCTGCGCCGTCACCACCACGTCGCCCTGACGCGAGAATTCCACCAGCGCCGAGGCGAGCGACTGCGCGCGGATGTCGAAGTCGCGCTTTGCTTCCGCCTGCTGTGCATAGGCCGGTGCGCTGCCCGCCATCAGTGCCCCTGCCGAAACCATGCCGATCCATGCGAGCCCGATACTCTTCTTCACGAAAATTCCCCCAAATCGTCATTGGCCAGTCGGGGGCACCGATCGTCGGGACGCGAACGTCGCGCCTCTCCGGATGCACACCCGCGTCACGGACGCGCGGGAATCGGGAATTGGACAGTGAAAATTTCGCAGGTGCGAAAAAGTGCGGGATCGCGCCTAGCGGCCGGGCTGGACGCTGCGCTGCAACGCGATGCTGCCGTCCGCGTCGCGCTTCACGACGACCGGCAGGGTATTGGGAAGCGTCTCCAGCATCTGGTCGATCTGGGAGATGCTGAACGATGTCGTGAGGCGTTCGTTCGCCAGCGAGGGCGATGCGATCCGGATTGCCTGCGCGCGGTAGCGGTTGGCGTCCGAGACGATTTCGGCGAGCGAGGCGTCCTGATAGTTGAGGCGGCCCGAGCGCCACGCGCCGGGTTCCGCGCCGCGCAGGGGCTCCGGCGCTTCCAGCGGGCCGGCCTCGGCCGCGGCGATCTGCTGGCCGGCGACCAGCCTGACCGAGTCCGCGGGCGGCGCTCTCCCGGCATCGTGCGGCGCCGTGCCGCGCATCACGTCCACGATACCCTGCTGCACGGAAACGCGGATGTGCCTGCCGTCATAGTTCACATTGAACTTCGTGCCGACGACGCGGATGCGCTTGTCCCCGGCCAGCACGACGAACGGACGGCTGGCGTCATGCGAGATGGAGAAGAACGCCTCGCCGCTGGTGAGCCGCACCGTCCGCTCGCCGGGGGTGAAATCGACGTCGAGCGCGGAGCGCGCGCCCAACGTGACGACGCTGCCGTCGTTCAGCCGGACGTCGCGTATCTCGGCGACCCGGGTGGCATAATCCGGGCCGTGCGGGCGCAGGAACCAGGCTCCGGATAGCAGCACGACCGCGGCCAGCGCGGCCAGCGCCCAGCGCGGCGATGGCGCGGCGATGCCCGGGCGCGTCTCGCCCAGGCGATGCCAGAAGGCGAAGAAGCGCTCGCGAACGGTGGGCGTGCCGAGCAGCTCGGCATAGGCCGGATGCTCCTTCAGATGCGCCGCCTCCTGCCACGCCAGGAAGGCATGCCGGGAGGGCATGGTCTGCGCACCGCTTTCGCCTGCCGGATCCTTTTCGCTGCTCACCTTGCCGTTCTGGACATATGTCGGGCGCGCCGCAACCTCCGCATGGCGGGCAGCATCTCCGGACTTCCCTCGATCCTGGTCCTTGCCGGTCACCCCTGCGATTCCGCCCTTGCGAACGCAGCCGCGCAATCCTGGAGGGCGCGCTGCACATGTTTATAGACCGCCGCCTCGGTCAGGCCGAAACGATGGGCAACGTCCCTGGGCGAATTTCCTTCCGCGCGCACCAGCAGGAATATGCGCCGCCGCATCTTCGGCATCGCCCGAAGCGCCTCCTCGAATAGTGCAAATCGCTCTTTCGCCAATAGGACGCGTTCGGGCGAGGATTCTGACAGGGGAGGGGTATCGATCTGCGACATGTCGCGGTGCACCGCATCGCGATGGCCCGCGCGGCGCTGGTGGTCGATCGCGAGGTTGCAGGCGATGGTGTAGAGATAGCCCCTGGGATCGTTGAGCAGGTTCACGTCGCCGACGGCGGCGAGCTTCGCGAACGCTGCCTGCGCCACTTCCTCCGGCTCGGGCGATCCGGAACCGAAACGCTTCGCGATATAGCGTGTGAGATCGCGCCAATGGGTGCGATAGAGGCCGTCAAGGGCTGCGGATCTGTCGGCATGTGCGGCCGCAAGCACGCTTTCGCCCTGATGTGCCCCGTTCATTCTCGATCGCAATTCGCCACGGCGGGATTGCCCGTTCGCGAATGCCGCTTGTCCGAGCCCGACCCCTGTGAGTGCAGGCCCCGGTGCCTAGGGAAGGTATGATACGATATTGTGACAGGCCGGGAACGATTCCGGTCGAGGTCGCGGCGGGTGGGATCAGGCCAGCCGCTCGGCCAGGAAATCGACGAAGGCGCGGACCCGGGCCGGGGTGTTGGCGCCGCCGACGAACACGGCGTGGATCGTCTCGACATCGCCGGGATTGAACGCTTCGAGCAGCGGGACCAGCCGTCCCTGCGCGATCGCATCGACGACGCTGAACGCCCCGACTCGCGTCACGCCCACGCCGGCCTCGGCCAGCTGGCCCAGCGTCTCGCCGTTGTTCGCCTCGATGCTGCCCTTCACGCTCAGCGCATAGTCGCGCCCGTCCGTGCGGAACGGCCAGATCGGCTCGGCGCGGCGGAAGTTGAAGTTCAGGCAATTATGCTCGTGCAGGTCTTCGGGCACCTGGGGCGTGCCGTGCCGCGCCAGATATTCGGGCGCGGCGACGATCACGCGCCGCGTCACGCCGATCTTGCGTGCGGTGAGCGGACTGTCGACCAGCGGCCCGAAGCGCACCCCCACATCCGCCTGGCCGGCGGCGATGTCCACCACGGCATCGGTCAGGTTGATGTCGACCAGGATGTGCGGATGGCACCGCACGAATTCGCCCAACAGCGGCACGACGCACAGCCGGCCGTGCGACAGCGACGCGCTGACCCTCAGGCGCCCCCGCGGCGCGCCCTGGTCCGAGATCGCCTGCTCGGCATCGTCGAGGTCCGCCAGGATGCGCCGCGCCGCGCCCAGATAGGACTGGCCTTCGGCGGTGAGCGTCAGAGTCCGCGTCGTCCGCAGCAACAGCCGCACGCCCAGCCGCGCCTCGATCCGGTCGATCGTGCGGCTGACCGCGGAGGGAGTCAGGTCCAGGCTCCGGCCCGCCGCCGAGAAGCTGCCCGCCGCGGCCACCGCCGCGAACACCTCCAGCGCCCGCGCGCGATCGGCTCCCGCCAGCATTTTTGCGTCCATGGCACAGATCCTTGGCTTTGCAGCCCCCTACCGCAGTGCGGCGATGCCGTCCATCTGTGCGTCCGAATATCGATCGGAAGGGATTGTGATGGAATATCGGCAATTGGGATCGTCGGGCCTGCGGGTTCCCGTCCTCAGCTTCGGCACGGGCACGTTCGGCGGCACCGGGCCGCTGTTCAGCGCTTGGGGCCGCAGCGACGCCGAGGAGGCGCGTCGGCTGGTCGATATCTGCCTGGAGGCCGGCGTCACCCTGTTCGACACGGCCGACATCTATTCGGACGGCGCCTCCGAGCGGGTGCTGGGCGAGGCGATCCGGGGCCGGCGCGACGCCGTGCTGATCTCGGCCAAGACCGGCCTGCCGGGTGGCGACGGGCCGCAGGACTGGGGCGTCTCGCGCGCCCGGCTGATCCGATCGGTCGACGCCTCCCTGAAGCGGCTGGGCACCGATCACATCGACCTGTTGCAGCTCCATGCCTTCGACGCCTCGACGCCGGTGGAGGAACTGCTCGCGACCCTCGACGCGCTCGTGGCGGCGGGCAAGGTCCGCTATGCCGGCGTCTCCAACTATCCGGGCTGGCAGCTCATGAAGGCGCTCGCCGTCGCCGATCGCCATGGCTGGCCGCGCTTCGTCGCGCATCAGGTCTATTACTCGCTGATCGGCCGCGCCTATGAGGACGATCTGATGCCGCTCGGCGCCGATCAGGGCGTGGGCGCGCTGGTGTGGAGCCCGCTCGGCTGGGGCCGGCTGACCGGCCGCATCCGCCGCGACGCGCCGATTCCCGAGGGCAGCCGCCTGCACGAGACCGTCGCCTTCGCTCCGCCGGTGGAGGATGGGCATCTGTACCGCGTCGTCGATGCGCTGGACGCGGTCGCCGCGGAGACCGGCAGGACGGTGCCGCAGGTCGCGATCAACTGGCTGCTGCAGCGGCCGACCATTTCCTCGGTCATCATCGGTGCCCGCAACGAGGCCCAGCTCCGCGACAATCTCGGCGCGGTGGGCTGGTCGCTCACGTCGGCGCAGGTCGCGACGCTGGATGCGGCCAGCGCCGTCCTGCCGCCCTATCCCCATACGCCCTATCGGCAGCAGGAGGGCTTTGCCCGCCTGAACCCGCCGCTGGTCTGATCCCGAGGATCCTCCCATGAAGCTCAATCCTCCCCTCCTCGCGCTCGCGACGGGCGCGTTCGGCATCGGCGTGACCGAGTTCGCGCCGATGGGCCTGTTGCCGGTAATCGCGCAGGATCTGCACGCCTCCATCCCGGCGGCCGGGCTGCTCATCAGCGCCTATGCGCTGGGCGTCATGCTCGGCGCGCCGCTGATGACGCTCACCACCGGCCGGGTGCCGCGCCGGACGCTGCTGATCGCGCTCGCCGCGATCTTCACGCTGGGCAATCTGCTGTCGGTGGTGTCGGGCAGCTATGGCATGCTGCTGGTGGCGCGCGTCATCACCTCGCTGAACCACGGCGCGTTTTTCGGCATCGGATCGATCGTCGCCGCATCGCTGGTGCCGCCCGAGCGGCGGGCGGGCGCGGTCGCGGCGATGTTCATGGGGCTGACGATCGCCAATGTCGTCGGCGTGCCGCTGGCGACCTGGGCGGGCGACCAGCTCGGCTGGCGCGCCGCCTTCTGGGGCATCGCCGGGCTGGGTGTCGTCACGATGGTCGCGCTGCGCCTGACGCTGCCGGCGATGCCCGCGCCGGCGGGCGGCGACATGCGCTCCGAGCTGCGCGTGCTGGCGCGCGGGCCGGTGCTGTCCGCACTGGCGCTGACCGTGATCGGATCGAGCGCGATGTTCACCGTCTTCACCTATGTCGTGCCGATCCTGCACGAGGAGACCCATGCCTCGCTCGGCTTCGTCACGACGATGCTGGTGACCTATGGGGTGGGCCTTACCGTGGGCAACTGGCTGGGCGGGAAGTTCGCCGACCGCTCGGTCGATCGCACGCTGATCGTCACGCTGGGTTCGCTTTCGGCGCTGCTGGTCGCGCTGGCCGTGCTGATGCACCATGCCGTGCCGACCGCGATCCTGGTCTTCCTGTGGGGCGTGGCGAGCTTCGCGCTGGTGCCGCCGCTCCAGGTGCGGGTGATGGCCGCCGCCGCCGACGCGCCGAACCTGGCATCGTCGGTCAACATCGGTGCCTTCAACCTGGGCAATGCGCTGGGCGCCGCGCTGGGCGGCGCGGTGATCGCGGCGCGGCTGGGATATCCCGCGGTCGCGCTGGCGGGCGCCGTGACTTCGGCGCTGGGGCTGGTAGTGGTGCTTCTGCTGGCGCGCCGTTCGGGTGGGACTGCCGGCGAAGGGGCGCTGCTGGCGGATGCGGCGTAGAGCCGTCGGGCGGAGCGGTATCCGGATACCCTAAAATCACAAAAGTCGCAGGTCTCGCGTGCGCGCCTGCTCAGCCTGGCAGGCGAAATCCTACATCGCAATCGGCACGGAGCGCGTCGCCGATCAGCCGGAAGAAAGCATGGCCTTCGGCGGAGGCATCGACCTTCCATTCGGGATGCCATTGCACCGCGACCACCGGGGCGCCGCAGGGAGTGGCGGAAAAGGCCTCGACCAGCCCGTCGTCGCTGGCTATCGCCTCGATCGCGAGGCCGGAGCCCAGGCGATCGATTCCCTGCTCATGGACGGAATTGACGACCACGCGGGTCTTGCCGATCGACGTCGCAAGGATGCCGTCCTCGACCAACGTCACTTCATGGGCGTGCTCGAACAGATCGTCGAAGGCGAGATCGGGCTCGCGGCGCTGATGATCGGGCAGGTCGCGCGTCAGCGTGCCGCCGAACAGCACGTTCAGTTCCTGCAAGCCGCGGCAGATGCCGAACACCGGCCGGCCGCGCTCGATCATGTGCGCGCCGAGCGCGAGCGCCACCGCGTCGCGCTGGGTATCGAGCCGGTCGTCGTCCGCTGATTGCCCGCCATAGCGGGAGGCTGCGACATTGGAGCGCGAGCCGGTGAGCAGCAGCCCGTCGAGCCGGTCGCCCAGCGCGCGGGCGTCGAGCGCGTCCGAAAGCGCGGGCACCAGCAGCACGGTGGCGCCGGAGATGCGCCGCAGCGGCTCGATGAACCGGCTGGCGACCGCCTGGATCGGGCGCTCGGAGAACTCGTTGCAGCACAGGACGCCGATGACCGGCCTGGCGCGCGTCTCCGGAACGGGGCGATGGTGGAAGAAGGGCACGTTCACGCCGCGCCGCCGCGCAACTCGGCTGCGATCTCGCGGGCGCCCGCCTGGTCCAGCCGCCGGGCCTCGGGCTGGAGGACGACGCTGCCGGCGGGCACGTCGCGCAGCAGCCAGACATTGCCGCCGATCGTGCTGCCCCGGCCGATCGTCACCCGGCCCAGGATCGTCGCGCCGGCATAGACGATCACATCGTCCTCGACGATCGGATGCCGGGCGAAGCGGTCGCGCGGGCCGACCCGGGCGAGGCCGAGCGGGGTGCGCGCGCCGAGCGTTACATGCTGGTAGAGGCGGACGTTCGCGCCGATGATCGCGGTTTCGCCGATCACGACGCCGGTGCCGTGATCGATGAAGAAGCTGGGGCCGATCGTCGCGCCGGGATGGATGTCGATGCCGGTGCGGGCATTGGCGAGCTCGGAGATGATCCGCGCCACGATCGCCGCGCCCAGCTTGTGCAATTCATGGGCGATGCGATGGTGCAGGATCGCCAGCGCGCCGGGATAGCTTATCAGGATCTCGTCAGCGCTGCGGGCCGCGGGATCGCCGATGAACGCAGCCTCGACGTCGCTGTCGACCAGCGTGCGGACTTCGGGCAGCGTCGCGGCAAAGAGGCGGACGATCGTGTCGGGATGGTCCGCGTCGAATGTCTCGCTGGATTCGGCCTCCCAATAATCGAGCTCGCGGGCGATCTGCTCGCGCAGCAGCGCGAGCGCCTGGCCGAGCCGCTCCGCCACGAAATCGTCCTCGCGCGCCGCCCCGCCGCGAAATTCGCCTAGCCGGACCGGGAACAGCGCGGCGGAGAGATGCTCGATCGCTCGCGCCAGCTCGGACGGGGAGGGAAAATGCGCGACGGCGTGGCGCCCGGCCTGGCGCCGCCGCCAGGTCGAGCGCGCCGCGTTCAGTTCGGAAACCGCCTGGGCGATCTCCGCCGCGAAGGGCGAGACGGGAAGCGTGGCCGTCATCCGCTCAGTCTGCGGTTTCCGGCTGGGCGACGGTGCGCAGATAGGGGGTGTGCTCGGTCCAGCCCTGGGGGAACAGCGCGCGCGCTTCCTCCTCGCCCACCGAGGGCAGGATGATGACGTCCTCGCCCTGCTTCCAGTCGGCCGGCGTCGCCACCTTGTGCTTGTCGGTGAGCTGGAGGCTGTCGATCGTGCGCAGGATTTCCTCGAAATTGCGGCCGGTGGAGGCGGGATAGGTGAGCGTCAGCCGCACGCGCTTGGCGGGATCGATCACGAAGACGCTGCGCACCGTGGCGGTATCCGAGGCGTTGGGATGGATCAGGCCGAGCAGCCCGGCAACGCGGCGGTCGACATCGGCGATCAGCGGGAAGTTGAGCGCGGCGCCCTGGGTCCGCTCGATGTCGCCGGCCCATTGCAGGTGGCGATCGACGGGATCGACCGACAGGCCGATGATCTTGACCCCGCGCCTGTCGAACTCGGGCTTGAGCTTGGCGACCGCGCCGAGCTCGGTGGTGCAGACCGGCGTGAAGTCCTTGGGATGCGAGAAGAGCAGCACCCAGTCGCCGCGCGCCCAATCGTAGAAATTGAGCGGACCTTCGGTCGATTCCTGGGTGAAGTCGGGGATGGTGTCGAACAGGTTGAGGGACATGGCGATTGCCTCCGTTGGGTTCAGGCCGGTTCGGGAACGTGGCGGAAAATGCTCTCGGTCATGGCTTTACCAGCTCAGCCCGGCGCGGACGTAGAGATAGCGGCCGCCGAACCCGAAGGGCGAGTAATAGGGGAAGCCGACCACGCCGGTCGTGTTGTTCGCGGCGATCGTAGCGTCGGGATAGACGTCGAACAGGTTGTTGACGCCGAGCGCGAACTGGCCGCCCTTCACCGGATCGTAGCGCAGCTCGAGATCGGTGATGGCATGCTTGCCGGTGTGGATGTCGGCCGCGGGCGTGGTGCCCGGCTGGTTGACGTCACCATAATAGCTGACGCGCGCGGTGACGGCGATCTTGTCGAGCGACCAGTCGATCGTGCCGGTCACCTTCTCGCCCGGGGTGCCTTGCTCGATCGTCAGGATGCGGCTGCGCGCGAACAGCACCGGTGCCGGGTTCACCGTGGCGGTGGAGGTGGGCACGCCGGTCACGACCGACTGGTTGACGTTGCCCGCCACCGTGAAGTCGAACTTGCCCGCATCGGCGGCGTCGAGCCGGTAATGCGCGACCGCGTCGATGCCGCGCACCCGCGAGCGCAGGCCGTTGATGAAGAAGCGCGCCGAAGGCACGTTGAACTGCGCCAGGATCGCCGCGACCTCGGGGCTGAACGAGGACTGGATGTTCTCGGACAGCGCGAGCTGGTCGCGCAGGCGGATCTGGTATGCATCCACCGTTAGGTCGAACCCGCCCGCGCGGATCACCGTGCCGACCGAGAAGTTGGTCGATTTCTCGGGCTCGAGCGGCCGGCCGCCCAGCGCCGCCCCCACCGGATGGGTGGAGGGGAAGGTGCCGGTAAGGATCGGCTCGCCATTCTGGATCACCGAGGCGATCGACGTGAAATATTGCTGCTGGAGGCTCGGCGCGCGGAAGCCGGTCGAGGCCGTGCCGCGCAGCGCGAACCACGGCGCGAAGTCATAGCGCAGCGAGACCTTGCCGGTGCCGGTGTCGCCGAAATCGGTGTAATGCTCGCCGCGCCCGGCGAGGCCGACCAGCAGCTTGTCGGTCACCTGCGCTTCGAGATCGACATAGCCCGAGACGTTCTTGCGGCCGCGCTCGATTGCGTTGAGCGGCGAGAAGCCGCCAAAGCCCTGCACGCCCGGCGCCTGGCCCGCGATCGCGCCCGTCTCCGGATAATCATAGGAGGCGCGCTCGCCCGGGGTGATCTTGAAGCCCTCGCGGCGCCCCTCGACGCCGAACGCGACGTTCAGCGACTGGAACACGTCGAAGCTCCGCGTCACGTCGAGCCCGGCGACCCATTGGTCGTAGATCAGCGCGCCGTCGTAGAAATCGGTCGGCGAGGCGTTGCCATAGGCATAATTGGCCGAATTGAGCGTGCGATACTCGATCTTGTTGCGGCCATAGGCGATATTGAGATCGACCGACCAGCCGGCCAGATCGCCCTTCAGGCCCAGCGCAGCGTTCACATTGGTCGACTTGGTGTTGATGATCGGCAGGAAGCCGTTGGGATAGATGCCCGACACCGCCGTTGCGGCGCTCGCCAGGCGGGGGAAGGCGGCGCTGCGGCTGTCGCGGTCCTGATAGCCCGCCCAGCCATAGAGCTTCCAATTGTCGCCGATGCCGGTGCCGGCGTTGATATAGCCGGTATATTGCTCGACCTCGGGATCGCCGAAGCGGCCGGTGACGGCGTTGGGCGTGACGCGCGGATCATAATCGGCGCGGTTGGTCGGCTCGCGCTTCAGATATTCGCCCGAGAGGGTGACATAGCCGTCCTGGCCGAAGCCGATGCCCTGCCAGGCCGATGCCGTGACGGCATGCTCGCCAGTGGTGCTGCGATCGCCGCGCGCGGTGTCGATGTCGGTGTTGTAGAGGCCATAGGTCACGCTGGCGCCGCCGCCTGAGCGAGCCTCGCGCAGGCGGACGTTGATGACGCCGGCGATCGCATCCGATCCGTATTGCGCCGATGCGCCGTCGCGCAGCACCTCGATCCGGTCGAGCGCGACGGTGGGGATGGTGTTGAGATCGACCGCCGCCGAGCCGCGGCCGACCGAGCCGTTGATGTTGAGCAGCGCCGAGCTGTTGGCGCGGACGCCGTTGATGAGGACCAGGGTCTGGTCGGGCGAGAGGCCGCGCAGCGTCGCGGGGCGGATCGCGTCGGTGCCGTCCACGGCGGAGGGGCGCGGGAAATCGATGGAAGGCGCGATCGAGGCGAGCGCCGAGCCGAGCTCGGTCGTGCCCTGCTGGCGCAGCGCGTTGCCGCTCAGCACATCGACCGGCGAGGCGGTATCGAGTCGCGAGCGGCCCTGCGCGCGCGTGCCGGTGACGACTATCTCCTCGCCGGCGGGGGGCTCGTCGCTCTGCGCGGAGGCCGCGGCATCGGCGGCGGGCGTCTCCTGCGCCCAGGCCGGCGCGGCGAGGACGATCGCGAGGCTGGCGGCCGAGAACAAGGAAACTGGGCGATAACGCATGACTGAACCCCTTTACTGTGTCGCGGGGTCCAACATCCTCTCATTCGATGGGAGTTTGGGAGAAGAAAAATTACGCGGCGGCCAAGCGCATGTGCCGATAGGGGTGGGACGGGCAGATATTCAGGGCGGAGAGCGCCGATATTCCGCCCTCGTCCCCCAATTCCAAATGGATCAGCCCTCGCCCGCGACCGCCCCGTCATAGGAGATCGCCTTGGCTGCCTCGCCCGAGAGGATGAAGCCGATCGGGCGCTCCGATTCCTCCTGCAAATGGCCGATCAGCCCGGCGGTGCGCGCGAGCAGCGAGATGCCCTTGAGCGCCGCGAGCGGGAAGCCGGCGTCGAGCATCACCGCGGGAATGGCGCCGTTGACGTTGATCGGGAGCGGGCGGCCGATCGCCTCGGGAAGCACGTCGCGGATCGCGTAGAGCATCTCGACATGCCTGCCCGCCACGCCCTTCTCGCGGGCGAGATCGAGCAGCAGCAGTGCGCGGGGATCGCCTCCGGAATGCTGGGGATGGCCGAGGCCCGGGATCGCCTTGCGCTCGGCACGCAGCGCCCGCACGCCGCGCAGCGCCGCATCGGTGGGGGAACTGGCCTCTTCGTCGGCGATGCATTGGGCGAGGAAGCGCCCGCACACCTCCGCGCTTCCGAGCACGACGCTGCCGCAGCCGAGCAGCCCGGCCGCCACCGCGCCCTGGAACGCCTCCGGTCCCGCGGCATAGGTCATGCGCGCGGCGATCACGCTCGGCACCAGGCCGTGCTCGGCGATCGCCGCCAGCACGGCATCGGCCATGAAGCGCTGGGTCTCGCTGGGCATCGTGCCGGTGACGAGCAGCCAGAAATAGCTGGTGAAGTCGACCTTCCCGATCAGATCGCGGCACAGATCATGGCCGCGCACGGTGATGCTCTCCGCGTCCGAGGTGCAGATCGCAGTGAACGGAGCATCCTGTTTGCCGATACGCATTTTGTGTCTCTCCAGCGGTGCAGCCGGCGGAAGGCATGCCGGGACCAATAATTCGCATTTCGAAGTTGCCTTCGTTATTCGAAAACAATATGGGACTGTCAAGACGCGCACCGGACTTCGGGGCCGCGCCGAACGCCATCATGGCCCCGACCGGGGGCATCGGAAAGCTACGGGCCGGTCCGGCCGGGGAGACGAAATGCCCAATCCGCTGAAGGACGTCACGGTCCTGGAAATGGGAACCTTCATCACGGGGCCGGCCGCGGGCATGCTGCTCGCCGACCTTGGCGCGAACGTCATCAAGATCGAGCAGCCGGGCACCGGCGATCCGTTCCGCGCGTTCAAGGGCGGGCTCTACAGCCCGCACTTCCAGACCTATAACCGCAACAAGCGCAGCATCACGCTCGATCCCAAGCAGCCGGCCGATCTCGCCGCGCTCGATGCGCTGATCGAGACCGCCGACGTCTTCATCCAGAATTTCCGGCCCGGCGTCGCCAAGCGGCTGGGCGTCGATGCGGAGCGGCTGCGTGCGCTGAACCCGCGGCTGATCTATTGCTCGATCTCGGGCTTCGGCGCCGACGGCCCCGAGCGCGACCGGCCGGCGTTCGATACGGTGGCACAGGCGGCGAGCGGCTTCCTGCGGCTGCTGGTGAACCCGGTGCATCCGCGCGTGGTGGGGCCGGCGATCGCCGACTCGCTGACCGGCTTCTATGCCGCATACGGCGTGCTGGGGGCGCTCTACGAACGCGAGCGTACGGGGCAGGGGCGGCTGGTCGAGACGTCGATGTTCGAATCGATGGCGCATTTCAACCTGGACGACTTCACCCACCTGCTCTCGGCGGGCGAGGTGATGGGGCCGTACAGCCGGCCGCACGTCTCGCAATCCTATGTCTTCCAGTGTGCCGACGATCGCTGGATCGCGCTGCACATGTCCTCGCCGCCGAAGTTCTGGGAGAACCTCGCCGAAGCGATGGGGCAGCCGGACATGCTCGACCGGCCCGAATTCGCCAGCCGGGAATCGCGGATCGGCAATTACGAGAATGTCGTCGGCTTCCTGGCACCGATCTTCCGCACCCAGCCGCGCGATCATTGGGCGGCGCGGCTCGCGTCGCTGGAGGTGCCGCATTCGCCGGTGCTCGATTCGCAGGAGGTGCTCGACACCGCCCAGGCCAGGCATCTGGGGCTGATGGTGGAGGCGGAGGGGCCGCACGGCCGCTTCCGCACGATCCGCTCGCCGGTCAGCTATGACGGGGTGCATGACGAGCGCGTGACTGCCCCGCCGACGCTCGGCCAGCACAATGAAGAGATACTGGGGCGGCCCCAGGCGCTCGACGCGGCCGAATAGCTTGGTTGCGCGGCGCCCCGGCTCGCGATAGCCCATCGCCGATGGCCGCCAAGGAACCCAAGGATCCCGAATATCTGTCGACGCTGGAACGCGGCCTTTCGGTGCTGCGCGCGTTCGACCACGATCATCCCGAGATGCCGCTCAGCGAAGTCGCGGTGGCGACGGGGCTGAGCCCCGCGGTCGCGCGGCGCTGCCTCAATACGCTGGTGAAGCTCGGCTATGTTGCGCAGCATGGCCGGCGCTTCCTGCTGCGGCCCGAGGTGCTGGTGTTCGGATCGGCCTATCTCTCGTCGATGAACATCGAGCAGGTGGCGCTGCCGCAGCTCCAGATATTGCGCGACCAGACCGGCGACAGCTCGTCGCTGGCGGTGCGATCGGATCGGCATATCCTCTATGTCGCGCACGTCTCGACCAACCGGCATATCCGGCTGGGCGCCAATGTCGGCACGCGCTTCCCGCTGCACGCGACCTCGCTCGGCAAGGTGATGCTGGCGTTCGAGAGCGAGGCGGAGATCGAGGCGACGCTGGCGCAGGCGCCGTTCGATCGCTTCACCGAACGGACCGTGACGTCGGCCGAGGCGATGCGCGAGCGGCTGGCAGCGATCCGCGAGCGTGGCTATGATTCGGCGCTGGACGAGCTTGATTACGGCATCGTCTCGATCGCCGTGCCGTTGTTCGACCAGGACCGCACCGCGATCGCCGCGATCAACTGCTCGACCTCGACGACGCGCATTTCGCAGGACGAACTGGTCCGCACCCGGCTGCCGCTGCTCCGCGATGCCGCGCGCGAGATCGAGGCGGCGCTGCGGCGCTGGCCGGTGCTCGCCCACTCGCTCAGACGCACCTGAATTTCATCCCATTGCCGGGCGTCGCCACGCGCAGGCGGCGTTCGTGCATTTCTCCGAATATCGAACTTGACTTCGATAAACGAAGTTTATAGTCCGGCTAACGCGGGAAAGGCTGCGCTCGGAAGGAACAGCAGCCACTCGCGGACAGACCAGATTCGGGAGGGGATGGTCATGATATCTGCAGCGCGTTCGCGTCGTTTCGCCGTTTTGCTTGGGGCAACTGCAATGGCGAGCGCCCTGGCGGCCCCCGCCTGGGCGCAGGACAATGTTCCCGCCGAACCCCAGGCCGCGCCGCAGGAGGCGGAGCCGCAGGCCGGCGACATCATCGTCCGGGGCCTGCGCCGCGAGGAAACGCTGCAGGACACGCCGGCGGCGATCACCGCCTTCACCAGCGAAGCGATCGAGAGCGCGGGCATCGAGAAGCCGGCCGACTTCATGGCGCTCACCTCGAACGTGAACCTGGTCGAGACGCAGAACGCCGGCAACGCCTTCGTCATCATCCGCGGCATCACCCAGGCGCGCAATTCCGAGCCTTCGGTCGCGGTGGTGGTGGATGGCGTGCAGCAGGTGAACCCGGCGCAGTTCAACCAGGAACTGTTCGACATCGACCAGATCGAGGTGCTGAAGGGCCCGCAGGGCGGCCTTTACGGGCGCAACGCGATCGGCGGCGCGATCATCATCACTACCAAGCAGCCGACCGACACGCTGGAAGGCCGGGTGAAGGTCGGCATCGACAACGGCTTCGGCTATTCGGTGCGCGGCGGGATCAGCGGGCCGCTGGCCGAGGGGATCAAGTTCCGCCTGGGCGGCTCGCTGGTCGATACCAACGGCTATATCTACAATCCGTACCTCAAGGAGGATGCGGATCCCTATCGCGACTATGCGGTGCGCGGGAATTTGCTGATCGATCCGGCGCCGGGCCTGACGATCGACCTGCGCGCGTCGGGCGCGTGGCTGCGCACCCAGGCGCTCTATTTCAACATCGTCACCGATGTGAACGACACGCATCTGCCGGTGCGGGTGAACAATGCCGGGCAGAACGACCGCGACATGTATAACCTGTCGATGAAGGTCGATTACGACACCGGCGCGGGCACGCTGACGTCGATCACCTCCTACGACACGCTGACCGAGGTGCTGACCGGCGACGCGTTCGACTTCCTGCCGATCGACGAAAGCTTCTTCAACGGCCTGCTTGGCTTCGACATGAACCAGAGCCAGTTCCTCGACGTGAAGGCGTGGAGCCAGGAACTGCGCTTCGCCTCGCCGACCGGGCGGCGGTTCGAATGGATGGTGGGCGCCTATGCGATCGGGACCAAGCGCTTCATCTCGACCGGCAACATGGTCGATACCGGGCAGGGGGTGTTCCCGGTCTTCCACCATCCCAGCACCAATCCGATCAATCCGCAGGCGACCTTCCTTGCCGACGATCAGGACAATTTCGCCTGGGCGGGCTTCGCCAACGCGACCTACAAGTTCACCGACCAGGTCCGCGTCGATGCGTCGCTGCGCTACGATCACGACCGCCGCAAGAACACGACGCTGACGCCCACCGCCTTCCTGCCGGTGGTGCCGGGCTTCTCGGCCGGCGCGACCGGCGACGTGCGGCGCAAGTCGTACAAGGAGTGGCAGCCCAAGGTGACGCTCACCTGGGAGCCGACGCGCGACCTGACCCTTTATGGCGGCTATTCGAAGGGCTTCCGCTCGGGCGGCTTCAACCAGAGCGGCGTCGGCGCGATCGCGGCCGCCAACGGCATCGTCGGCGTGGGCGATACGTTCGAGGCGGAGACGGCGGAGACGTTCGAGGCGGGGCTGAAGGCGCAGCTCTTCGATCGCCATGTGACGTTCAACGCCAGCGCCTACACCACCAAGTCGCAGAACAGCTATTTCTTCGTCTTCCTGGCGGCCAACTCGACGCAGAATCTGGGCAACGTCCCCGAAGTGCGGTTGAAGGGCTTCGAGCTGGAGGCGACCGCGCACCCCGTGGAGGGGCTGGACCTGAATGCGGGGCTCGGCGTCACCTATAGCGACATCAAGAAATTCCCCGATCCCACGATCATCGGCAACGAGGCGCCGCTGATCTCGCGCTACACGCTCAACCTGGGCGCGCAGTACAAGAAGGAGATCGGCGACAGCGGCATCTCGCCTTTGGTGCGCATCGATTACCGGCTGACCGGCAAGACCTGGTTCGACATCCAGAATTCGACGGTGCGCGATCCGGTGGGGCTGGTCGATGCCCGTGCCGGGCTCAACACCGATCACTGGTCGATCACAGCGTTCGCAAACAATTTGTTCGACAAGAAATACAATGCCGAATTCTCGCCCGGCGGCTTCGTGTTCAAGGCGCGGCCGCGGATCTACGGGCTTGAGGCGGGGTATAAGTTCTGAGCGGGCCTGTCGCGCAGATCGCAGCGAGGCTGGCACGCTGAGCAAAGGCGAAAGTTCGAATAGCGAATATGGCTTCGAAGAACGAATTGTGCCGCGGGCGGCGCTTTGATATGTTCGGACGGAAAAGGACGGCATGCCGGCGAAGCGCCGCGGCACGCCGAGGAAAGGACAGGATCGCATGACTGCCAGACTGCCGGGACGGCTGCATCACACGGCCTATGTCGCCAAGAATCTCGAGGAAACCCGCGCCTTTTACGAGGACGTGATCGGCCTGCCGCTGCTCGCGACCTGGTGCGAGCAGGACGTGCTGTTCGGCAAGGAGCGCACCTATGCGCACGTCTTCTTCGGCCTCGCCGACGGGAGCGCGCTGGCCTTCTTCCAGTTCGCCGATCCGGCAGACCAGGCCGAGTTCGGGCCGGAGATGCCGGCATCGCCCTTCCATCACATCGCGCTGCAGGTCGATCCGCAGACCCAGGCCGAGCTGGAGGCGCGCATCGCCAGGGCGGGGATCGAGCCGCCCGCGACCTATGTGCTGGAGCATGGCTATTGCCGTTCGGTCTATGTCGTCGATCCCAACGGGATGATCCTGGAGTTCACCTGCGACGAGCCGGCGGCGCTGGAGCAGGACGCAGCCAACCGCGCCAAGGCCCATGGCGAGCTGAAGCGCTGGCTGGCGGGCGATCACACGCCCAACAACAATTTCCGCCCTGCGGAAGCCGCCTGAACCCCCTTGCCGATCGGGCCGGTGATGCGCAGCGAGCATAGCCGGCTGGGCGGCGCGACCGCGGACGTCGCGGTGGAGGGCGGCGCGATCCGGGTGGAGACGCTCGGATCGGGGCCGGCGCTGCTGCTCGTCCATGGCTGGACGCTCGATCGGCGCATCTGGGAAGCGCAGGCCGAGGCATTGGCCGGGCGTTTCCGGGTGATCGCGTTCGATCGGCGCGGTTTCGGCCAGTCCTCGGCACCGCCGGACCTGGCACGCGAGCCTGACGACATCGCCGCGATCACCGATTTCCTGGGGCTCGAACGCTTCGCGCTGATCGGCATGTCGCAGGGTGCGCGGATCGCTTTGGCGTTCGCGATCCGGCATCCCGGGCGCGTTTCCGCGCTGGTGCTCCAAGGCGCGCCGCTTTCGGGCCTGCCCGATGCCGAGGAGGCGCTGCCGCTCGATGCCATGGCGGCGCTGGCGGCGGATGGACAACTCGACGCGATGCGGCGGCTGTGGCGCATCCATGCGCTGATGCGGGTCGAGGGCGCGCAGGCGAATGCCCGGCTCGACGCCATCGCGGCGGACTATGTGGCGCGCGACCTGATTGTGCCCGGCGGGTCGCTTCCCGTGACGGTCGAGGATCTCGTCCATGTCCGAGCGCCGGTGCTGGCGATCACCGGCGCGCAGGAGCCTGCCTCGCGCCGCCGCGCCGCCGATATCCTCGCCGAGGCGACCGGCGGCGCGCGGCTCGATATTCCGGGGGGCAGCCATCTCTGCAACCTGTCCGAAGCCGAAGCCTATAATGCCGCGCTGGTCGGCTTCCTCGAAACCGCGCTGTGCGCCGCCTGATTCCCAAGGAGAAGACACCGATGCCGATTTCCCCCGGCAAGTTCCTGACCACCCATACCGGGAGCCTGCCCCGTCCCGAGGGGCTGACCCGGATGATGTTCGCGCGCGGCGAGGGCGTGCCGGTCGATGCCGAGGCGCTGGACGGCGCGGTCGATGCCGCGGTGGCGGAGATGGTCGCGCGCCAGGCGGCGGCGGGGATCGACGTGATCGGCGATGGCGAGATGTCGAAGCCGAGCTATGCCACCTATATCCAGGACCGGCTGACCGGCTTCGGCGGCGAGGGCGCGTCCTATGCCTTTCAGGATCTGGACGATTATCCCGGCACCAAGGCGAAGGTGTTCGGCGACACCGGCCGCGCCCGCCGCCGTGCGCTCGCCTGCAACGGGCCGATCAGCGTCAAGGACATGGACGCGCCGCGGATCGACGCCGAGCGGCTGGTCGCCAAGGCGGATGGCCGCGCGACCTTCATGAGCGCGGCGTCGCCGGGGGTGACGGCCTTGTTCTTCCCCAACGATCATTATCCCGACCACGAAAGCTATCTGTTCGCGATCGCCGAGGGGCTGCGGCACGAATATGAGACGATCGCCGCGGCGGGGATCACGCTGCAGGTTGATTGCCCGGACCTCGCGATGGGGCGGCATGTCCAATATACCGATCTGGAGCTGCCTGAGTTCCGCAAGCGGATCGGGATGCACATCGCCGCGCTGAACCACGCGCTGTCGAACATTCCGGCCGAGCAGCTTCGCATGCATCTGTGCTGGGGCAATTATCCGGGGCCGCATCACTGCGACGTGCCGCTGGCCGACATCATCGATCTCGTCTGGACCGCCAAGCCGGCGACGATCCTGTTCGAGGCGGCGAACCCGCGCCATGCGCACGAATTCACGCTGTTCGAGGAAGTCGGCGTGCCCGAGGGCAAGATCCTGTGCCCGGGGCTAATCGAGCCGCAATCGACCTATATCGAGCATCCCGAGCTGATCGCGCAGCGCATCGGCCGCTATGCCGATCTGGTGGGGCGTGAGCGGGTGATCGGCGGAGTGGATTGCGGGTTCAGCATCCATGTCGGCTCGGGCGGGCTCGATCCGGAGGTCGTGTGGTCGAAGCTCGCGGCGTTGGCCGAGGGCGCGGAGATCGCGACGCGGCGGTATTGGCGGTAGCGGGCTGGCGGGGCTGCCGGTTGACCAAGTTGACTCTATATGAGGGGTATCGTGCGGGCGCGCTGTCGCGTCCGTTCGGCGTGTCGACGATGAGAAAGAGCTGGTTCCTCGATCGGGGTTGAAATCCTATTTTGCAAGGCTGGAACTTCCATCGTTTGCTTATCCGTGAGCGAACTCCCTCAGGTTTGAGCGGCTCTTTTCACTTCCTCTCCCCTTGATAGGGGAGAGGATAGCGAAGCTTGGCGCGTTAGCGCCTAGCGTAGCTTGGAGAGGGGTAGAGCGGAGCGAAGCTCCGCGCGGCTGCTAAAGCAGCCGCTCACCCCTCACCCAGCTCCGACTAAGGCCTTGCTGCGCAAGACCTAAGTCTGCGCAACCCTCTCCCCTCAAGGGGAGAGGGAGGACATGGTACCTAGACCCGCCGAATTGTCTCACCGCGACAGCAAACTTTGTCGCGGAGGGACAAATGCCCGTCTCCCGGCGAAATGCCTATTGAAGCACGCGCCCGATTGCCGGATGCAGTCGGGCTAAGAAAAATAAGAAACGGTCAGTCAGGGGAGGGCGCCATGCTCGACTTTACAACCGCCTCGATGCACCCGGACGAGGGGCGCGAGGCGTGGCGCGATCAGCTTGCCGCGCTGTGCGGCCGGCGCGCGGTGATGCGCTTCACGCGCGAGCCGTTCAGCGGATCGATCCGGCATCGCGAAGTGGGCGGGATCAGCATCTGCCATTTCGCGCACAATGTGTACGAGATCGAGCAGAACCGGCTGCCCCAGAATGACGAGCAATGCCGCTACATGATGCTGGTGATGCAGCTCAGCGGCCGCAGCCAGCTCCGTCAGGGCAGCAGCGACATGGCGCTTTCCGCCGGCGAGCTCGCCATCATCGACAGCTTCCGCCCCTTCTCGACGCGCTTCGACGGCCCGACGACGCAGATCATCGCCTATCTGCCCGCCGCGGAGCTCGTCGCGTCGTGCTCGGCGAGCGCGCTCGCCCGGCCCTATCGCATGTCCGGCCATGACGGCATGGCGGCGCTGACCCGATCGACGCTGCTCACCATCGCGCGCTCGGCCGACCGGTTCGGCGACGAGGATGCCGTGCATGCGCGCGAGATGCTGACGGGCGCGGTCCGCCGCATGGTCGACCGCGAGCGCCGCACCTTCGTCAGCGTCGAGCAGGCGCTGCCGGACCGCCGCATCCGCGCCTTCATCGATGCGCGGCTCGCCGATCCCGAGCTGTCGCCCTCGCAGATCGCCACCGGCTGCGGCATCTCGCTGCGCCGGCTGCACCGTGCCTTTGCGGGCACCGAATGGTCGGTATGCGGCTGGATCCGCCATCGCCGGCTGGAACATTGCCGCCAGGATCTGCTCGATCCCGCGAACGACCGGCTGAGCATCACCCAGATCGCCTTTCGCTGGGGCTTCAACGACGCCGCGCATTTCAGCCGCAGCTTCCGCGAAGCCTATCGGCAGGCCCCGCGCGAGCTGCGCCGCCGCGCGGCCTGACCGCATCGGGCCTGTCCCGCAGCAACAAGAGCGAACGGCACGGCGGAGCAAGAGCGTGTCGTCCCACCTCCCTAAAAGGACGCTGTTACCCTTCGGGTCGCACCGGACGGCAACGCTAAAAACAAGAATGTGGGTGGGGACGATGCACAAGGCCAAGAACATGGATTCGATAGGCGCCGGATTGCGCGGCGCGGCGTCGCTTCTGGCGATGACGCTGGCGCTCGGCGGGGCTTCCCAAGCCTGGGCGCAGGACGGCGCCGCTCCGCCTGTGGCGGAGGCGCCCGCGCCGCAGGAGACGCCGGCCGCGGCCGACGATCCCTATTCGGGGGACATCGTCGTCACCGCGCAGTTCAAGCAGCAGCGGCTTCAGGATACGCCGCTGTCGATCTCCGCGATCAGCGGCGACATGATGGAAGCGCGCGGCATCCGCGACGTCGCCGAAGTCGCCAAATCGGTGCCGAACGTCTATGTCGAGCGCCAGGTGGCGGGCACCGGCGCGGGCGCCAGCGCCTATATCCGCGGCATCGGCCAGTCCGATCCGCATTTCGCGGTGGAGCCCGGCGTCGGCATCTATGTCGACGATGTCTATTACGGTGTGATCTCGGGCAGCCTGTTCGAGACGATGGACCTCGACCGCACCGAGATCCTGCGCGGCCCGCAGGGCACGCTGGCGGGCAAGAATTCGATCGGCGGCGCGATCAAGCTCTATTCGCGCAAGCCCGACGAGACGACCGACGGCTATGTCGAGATCGGCTATGGCCGCTTCAACCGGATCAACGCGCGTGCCGCGGCGAACTTCACGATCCTGCCGCAGAAGCTGTACGTCCGCCTTTCCGCTTCGAACCGGCGGGCGGACGGCTATCTGACGCGGCTCGATTATGGCTGCGTCACCGGATCGACCCAGTTCCCGAACCAGCGCACCGACACGAGCTGCAAGATCGGCACCGAGGGCGGCCAGCAGGTGTTCAGTGCCCGCGCCGCGATCCGCTGGCTGGTCGCCGACGGGATCGAGAACAACTTCATCATCGACACCATCCAGGACGATTCCGAGAATCCGGCGGGCAAGCTGACGGTGCAGAACGCGGCCTGGGCCGGCACCAACAATTTCATGACGCCGAACGGCAGCTATACCAACTACGCCACCTATATCGGCGATCCGGGCCTGCCCTCGCAGTTCAGCTATGCGCCCAAGACGACGATGCACGGCTGGGGCTTCTCGAACAATCTGTCGGCCGATCTGGGCGGAGTCACGCTCCAGTCGATCACCGGCTATCGCGTGTCGAACACCTATTTCCCGGTCGATCTCGACGTGTCCCCGGCCGATGTGCTCGACCAGATCTGGACGCTGGATCACAAGCAGTTCACCCAGGAGTTGCGCCTCTCGGGCGACTTCGCGAACAAGCTGGTCGAATGGACGGTCGGCGGCTTCTATTACGATGCCAAGGGCTATTCGCGCACGCGGCTCAACCTGCGCGGCGGGCTGCTGCCGGGCGGGGGCGGCGTCGACCTGCGATCGCTGACCGACGATCCGATCAACACCTCGTCCAAATCGGTGTTCGGCCAAGTGATGGTCCATCCGGTGTCGGCGATGTCGCTCACCGGGGCGATCCGCTACACCAAGGACAAGAAGACCTATCTCTTCCATCGCTATGCCGTGGACGGCAGCCTGCACCCGACGCTTGGCAGCCTGGACGGCGTGACCGGCGTGTTCGACGGGGATCGCGTCGATTACCGCCTTGCCGCTGACTATAAGGTCACCAAGGACGTGCTGATCTATGCCCAGTATGCGACGGGCTTCAAAGGCGGCGGCATCAATCCGCGGCCCTATTTCCCCAGCCAGGTGGTGCCTTTCGAGCCCGAGACGCTGGTCAGCTATGAAGCGGGCTTCAAGAGCGACCTGTTCGATCGCGCGGTGCGGCTGAACGCGGCGGTGTTCCACAATGTGTTCAAGAACGTCCAGGGCAAGATCAATTCCTGCCCGGCGATCACGCCGAACAACGCCGCCGGTCCCTGCGCCGCAGCGACCAATATCGGCGATGCGCGGATCAACGGCGCCGAGGCCGAGCTGGAGATCCGCACCGGCGGGCTGCTGATCAACGCCTCGCTCGGCTATCTCGACTTCAAATATACCAAGGTGCTGCCCTTTACCGGCGTGTCGCTGGACATGACCAATGTCTATACGCCCGAATGGACCGCGTCGGGCGGCATCCAGTACAGCGTCGATGCCGGCAGCCTGGGCGAGATCACGCCGCGCTTCGACATCAGCTATCTGAGCGCGACCTATTCGGACCCGGTCAACACCGCGCTGACCCGGATCGATCCGCGCGCGCTCGCCAATGCCCAGATCACCTGGGACACGAAGAAGGACTGGACGGTCATTCTGGGCGTGACGAACGTTTTCGGCACGTTCAAATATATCAATTATTACCAGACCGGCACGCCGGTCTACAACGCCCAGATCGGCCAGCCGACCCGCCCGCGCGAATGGCTGCTCACCGTGAAGCGGCGCTTCTGATGCTGCTCGACGGCTCCCCGGCACCCTTCCGCGCCGGGAACCTCGCGGCGGAGGGTGGCCCTCCCGCCCCCTCCGCCGCTTTCCCGCCCGAACCGAGTATCGCTTCAGATGACTGAGACCCGGAACATCCTTTTCTGGAACGTCGCGCGCGACGATGCGCTCGAGCGTTCGCTGTCCGGGTTGCCCCAGATCGACCTGATCGTGGCGAACGAGGCGCCCGACGTGATGGCGCTGCTGCCGAAGGCGGACGGGTTCATCGTTTCGGCGGCGCACGTCTCCCCGCTCCTGATCGACCGGCTCAACCACGGATCCGACAGGCTGAGCTGGATCCATCTCATCAATGCCGGCTATGACAATGTCACGCGCCAGTCGCTTCCCGAGGGGCTGGTGGTGACGCATACGCCGGGCGCTGGCGCGACCACCGTCGCCGAGCATGGGCTGAGCCTGATGCTGGCGCTCGCGCGGCGGCTGCCCGAGGCGCTGGAGGCGCAGCGGGCGATGCGATGGGACTATGGGCTCGGCGCCGGGCTGAGCTCGCTCCAGGGCAAGACCGTGATGGTGCTCGGCTTCGGCCATATCGGCAAGGCGCTGGCCCGGCTGGCGCGCACCTTCGGGATGCGGGTGATCGCGGTCAGCAAGCATGGCCGGCCCAGCGAGCTTGCCGATCTGAGCTGCCGGCTGGCCGAGGCGGAGGGGCATCTGCCCGAGGCGGACTTCGTGGTGATCGCCGCGCCGCTGACTGCCGAGACCCGGGCGTTCTTCAATGCCGAGCGGCTGGCGCTGGTCGGGAAACGCGCATTCCTGGTCAATCTTTCGCGCGGCGGGATCGTCGATTCGCAGGCGCTTTCGGAGAAATTGCGCGAAGGCGCGCTGGCCGGCGCGGCGCTGGACGTGACCGATCCCGAGCCGCTGCCGGCGGGGCATCCGCTCTGGACCGCGCCCAATCTGATCCTCACGCCGCACGCCGCCGCGGCGGGGCCGACCCCGCACGATCGCGCGCATCTGGTGGCCATCACGACCGAGAATGCGCGGCGCTTTTCCCAGGGCGAGCCTCTGCTACACATCGTCCATCCCTGTACGCTGCAGGCGGCTTAGGAGAGGGCCGGAATGCGTATCGCCCGTGTCGCGAGCATCCATGCCGATGGAGGATGGCGGCCGTTCAGCTTCCTGAAGATCGAGACCGACGCGGGGCTGACCGGCTGGTCGGAATATAGCCAGGGGCTGTGGTCGCCGGCGCTGCCGCAGGTGATCGAGGCGCTGGCGGCGCGCGTGATCGGCCGCGATCCGCGCGGCTTCGCGACATTGTCGGCGGAGCTGCATGCGAGCGTGCGGTTCGCGCCCGGCGGGCTCAATGCGCAGGCGATCGCGGCGATCGAGAACGCCTGTATCGATATCGCCGCAAAGGCGGCCGGCGTGCCGGTGGCGCGGTTGTTCGGCGGGCCGTTTCGGGAGCGCCTGCCGCTCTACTGGTCGCATTGCGGCAGCTTCCGCGCGCGCGACGGGGATTATTTCGAGACGACGCTCGGCCGGCCCCGGCTGGAGACGCTCGACGACATGAAGCGGCTGGGGGCGGAGGCGGTGGCCAGGGGTTTCCGGGTAGCCAAGACCAATCCGATCGCCTTTTCGGACAAGGGGGCCACGCTGCTCAATCCCGGTTTCGTGCCGGGCTTCGATCCGGGCCGGGCGCTCGACGGCGCGACGCTCGCGGCGATCGACGCGCAGGTCGAGGCTTTCCGCGACGGGGCCGGGCCGGACCTCGACATCCTGTTCGACGCCAATTTCGGCTGCACGCCCGAGGGGTTCGGCCGGATCGGACGGCGGCTGGAGCGGCACCGGCTCCGGTGGTTGGAGGCCGATGTGCATTCGCCCGCCGCGCTGGCGGATTTGCGCGGGCGGGTGCCGATGCCGCTCGCCTCGCTGGAGACGCTCTATGGCCGGCGCGGCTACCAGCCCTATTTCCAGGCCGGCGCCGCCGATGTCGCGATCGTCGACGTGCCCTGGAACGGCATCGCCGAGGCGGTCCGCATCGCCGCACTGGCGGAGGCGCATGAGATCAACGTCGCGCCGCATAATTTCTACGGGCCGCTCGCGGACCTGATGGCGGCGCATTTCTGCGCGTCGGTTCCCAATCTGGAGATCATGGAGATCGAGGCCGACGACGTGCCGTGGAAATACGACCTGCTCACCGTGGCGCCGCGCATCGCCGATGGCGGGTTCGACCTGCCCGAGGCGCCCGGCTGGGGCGCGGACGTGAACGAGGCCGCCGTCGCCGAACATCCCTGGGGCAAGGGCTGATGGGCCTCGAAGCGCTGTTCCAGCCGATCACCATCGGCACGCTGACCCTGCCCAATCGCTTCGTGATGGCGCCGATGTCGCGCTATGCCTGCCCCGAGCGAATGCCTACGCCCGAGCTCTCGGCCTATCACCGGCGGCGCGCCGAGGGCGGGGTGGGGCTGATGCTCACCGGTGGCGCGGCGATCGACCATCCCGCCGCCAACAATTCGCCGGTGCTCGCCGATTTCCGCGCCGAGGCGCGGCCGGCATGGCGATCGCTGGTGGCGGAGACCCATGCTGCAGGGGGCCGCATCTCGCTTCAGCTCTGGCATGCCGGGGGCCGGTTCAATCGCGAGCCCTGGTGGCGGCCGGCGCCCTTGGCCAGTCCCTCGGGGCTGGGCGGTCCCGATTTCGTCGTGGGCGAGCCGCTGAATGACGAAGCCATTGCCGATATCGTCGCGCGCTTCGGCGAGGCGGCGGCGGCGGCCAGAGAGGTGGGCTTCGACGCGGTCGAGATCCATGGCGCGCACGGGTTCCTGATCGACCAGTTCTTCTGGGACGCGACCAACAAGCGGACCGACCGCTGGGGCGGCGTGCATCTGGAGGACCGGCTGGCGTTCGCGCTAGCGGTCTATCGCTCGGTGCGCGCCGCGACGGGCCCGGACATGCCGGTTTCGATGCGCATCTCGCAGTGGAAGGAGCAGGATTACGCCGCGAAGCTCGCCATCACGCCCGATGCGCTGGCGCGCTGGGTGGGGCCGCTGGTGGATGCCGGGATCGACTTCATCGATTGCTCGCAGCGCCGCTTCTGGGAGCCCGAGTTCGCGGGATCGGACCTGAACCTCGCCGGCTGGGTGAAGAAGCTGACCGGCGGACGGACGATGACGATCGGCTCGATCGGCCTCGATCGCGACGTGACCGCGTCCTTCGCCGGCGACCGTGCCGTGCCGGCGCCGCTCACCGGGCTGGTCGAGCGCTTCGAGCGTGGCGATTTCGATCTGGTCGGGCTGGGGCGCGTGCTGCTCGCCGATCCGCACTGGATCGAGAAGGTCCGTGAAGGGCGCTTCGCCGATCTGATCCCGTTCGAAGCGCGTGCCGCCAATGTCGTCTATTAGGCGCGCGCGATGCTGACCGGCCCCGAGCATCTGGAGGAGCGCGCCCGGCGGCGGCTGCCGCATTTCCTGTTCGATTATATCGCCGGCGGTTCGTATGACGAGCAGACGCTGCGCGCCAATCGCGATGCGCTGCGCGGGGTGCGCCTGCGCCAGCGGGTGATGCGCGACGTCTCCGGCATCGAGACGAATACCCGATTGTTCGGGCAGGATGCGGCGCTGCCGCTGGGGCTGGGTCCGGTCGGGCTGGCCGGCATGTGCGCGCGCCGGGGCGAGGTCCAGGCGGCGCGCGCGGCGGAGAAAGCGGGGGTGCCCTTCTGCCTCTCCACCGTTGCGGTGTGCAGCGTCGCCGAGGTCGCGGCGGGCACCGGCACGCCCTTCTGGTTCCAGCTCTACATGATCCGCGACCGCGCCTTCATGGCCGATATGCTGCAGCTCGCCGCGCAGCATTGCTCGGCGCTGGTCTTCACCGTCGACATGCCGGTGGGGGCGACGCGCTATCGCGATTTCCGATCGGGCATGTCCGGCGCGCCGGGGCTGAGGGGAATGCTCCGCCGCGGGCTCCATGCCGCGATGCGGCCCGGCTGGGCCTGGGACGTGGGACTGCGCGGACGGCCGCATGCGATCGGCAATCTCGCGCCCGTGCTGGGCGGACGGGCGGGCGCGCAGGACTTCGCCGGCTGGATCCTGCGCAATTTCGATCCTTCGGTGACCTGGGACGATCTCGCCTTCGTCCGCGAGCATTGGCGCGGGCCGCTCATCATCAAGGGCGTGCTCGATCCCGAGGACGCGGACGCCGCGGTGGCGGCCGGCGCGGACGGCATCGTCGTCTCCAATCATGGCGGCCGCCAGCTCGATGGCGCCCTCGCATCCACCGAGGCGCTCCCCGCGATCGCGGCGAAGGTGAAGGGGCGGGCGACGATCCTGGCGGACGGCGGCGTGCGATCGGGCGTGGACCTGCTCAAGATGCTGGCGCTGGGCGCCGACGGCGTGCTGCTCGGCCGTGCCTGGGCCTATGCGCTGGCGACGGGCGGCGAGGCCGGCGTCTCGGCATTGATCGACGGCTTCGGCCGCGACCTGCGCGCCGCCATGGCGATGACCGGTTGCCGCACGCTTGCCGACATAACCCCCGATATCCTCGCGCGGCGCCAAGGAACGATGGAATGAGCGAAGAGAAGAGCGAAGCCGGATTTCCCGCGCTGGCCACCGCCTGGGGCGTCGTGGCGCTCCTGCTGCTGGCCTATATCGTCGCGGTGATGGACCGGCAGATATTGAGCCTGCTCGTCCAGCCGATCCGCCACGATCTGGGCATCACCGACACGCAGATCAGCCTGCTCCACGGCTTTGCGTTCGTCATCACCTTCACCGTGCTCGGCGTGCTCTTCGGCCGCATCGCGGACCGGGGCAACCGGCGCAACCTGATCGTGATCGGGATGCTGGTCTGGTGCTTCGCCACTATCGCCTGCGGCTTCGCGCGCAACTTCGCCGAGCTGTTCGCCGCGCGGATGCTGGTGGGGGTGGGGGAGGCGGCGCTCTCGCCCGCCGCCTATTCGCTGGTCGCCGACTATTTCCATCCGAGCCGGCGCGGGCGGGCGATGGGCGTCTATACGCTGGGCACCTTCGTCGGATCGGGCGTGGCGATGATCGCGGGCGCGCTCGCGATCCTGTCGACCATGGGCGCGACCCAGGTGGACATGCCGCTGATCGGGATGATGCCCAATTGGAAGGCGGCGTTCGTGATCGTCGGCCTGCCCGGCGTGCTCGTCGCCGCGGCGATGCTGCTGGTCCGCGAGCCCGTCCGCCGCGAGCGCGCCGCTGCGGGGGCGGCATCTTCCACCCTGGGCTTCGTGCGCGAGAATATCGCCATCCTCGCCGTCATGATCTGCGGGCTCAGCCTCAACGCGCTGGCGAGCTTCTCGCTGATAAGCTGGACGCCGACCGTGTTCATCCGCCTGTTCGGCTGGCAGGCGAGCACGATCGGCGCGGCCTATGGCGCGATCCTGGCCGTGGCGGGCGGATCGGGCATCCTGTTTTCGGGCTGGCTCGCCGATCGGATGGCGAAGCGGGGCGGTCCGCGCCCGCTCGTCCTTGCGAGCTGGGCGATCGCGGCGGTGATCCCGCTCTCGATGTGGGTCGGCCTTGCGCCTTCGCCCGGCGTGGCGCTCGCCGTGCTGGTGGCGTGCAGCTTCCTGCTGGCGATGCCCACCGGCCTTGCGCCGCTGGCGATCTATCAGCTTACCCCCAACGAGCATCGCGGCCAGATGATCGCGGTCTATCTGCTCGCCGCCACCCTGGTCGGGCTCGGCCTGGGGCCGACGCTGGTGGCGGCGACCAATGCGGGCCTGTTCGGCGGGGACCAGTCGATCGGCCGAGCGCTCGCGCTGGTGACGACATTGGCGGCGATCGGCGGATACGGCTTGCTCACGCTTGCCGCCCGGCTGACCAGGGATCGCCGGCCGCTCTAGCCTTTGGCGGCGCCACGGTGCAGATCGCCTGCGAAGATTGCGGAGAGGCGAATGCACGAGGAAGCGGATGTCCTGATCGTCGGCGGCGGCCATGCCGGGGCGGCCTGCGCGATCGGGCTGCGGCAGGGCAAGTTCGGTGGGAGCATCCTGATCGTCGGGGCCGAGCCCGAGCTGCCCTATGAGCGGCCGCCGCTCTCCAAGGAATATCTCGCCGGGGACAAGCTGTTCGAGCGGCTGCTGATCCGGCCCGAGACCTTCTGGGCCGAGCGCGATGTGGGGTTCCGGCTGGGCACGACCGTCGTATCGGTCGATCCGGGTGGGCATGGCGTGACGACCGATGCGGGCGATATGATCCGGTACCGCCATCTCGTCTGGGCGACGGGCGGCGCGCCGCGACTGCTGAACTGCGGCGGGCATCACCTTGCCGGCGTGCATACGGTGCGCACCCGCGCCGATGCCGACCGGATGATGGCGGAGCTGCCGCAGGTCGAGCATGTCGTGGTGATCGGCGGAGGCTATATCGGGCTGGAGGCGGCGGCGGTGCTTGCCAAGTTCGGCAAGAAGGTCGTGCTGCTGGAGGCGCTGGATCGGGTGCTGGCGCGTGTTGCCGGCGAACCGCTGTCGCGCTTCTTCGAGGAGCAGCATCGCGCGCATGGCGTCGATGTGCGGCTTGGGGCGGCGGTCGATTGCGTGCTGGGCGAGGATCGCGTGACCGGCGTGCGGCTCGTCGATGGCGAGGTGCTGCGGGCCGGGATGGTGATCGTCGGCATCGGCATCGTGCCCGCCGTCGAGCCGCTGCTGGCGGCCGGCGCGGAAGGGGGGAACGGCGTCGCGGTGGATGGCCAGTGCCGGACCAGTCTGCCCGATGTGTTCGCGATCGGGGATTGCGCTCTGCATGCGAACCGCTTTGCCGAGGGGGCGCGGATCCGGGTGGAATCGGTGCAGAACGCCAACGACCAGGCGGCGGTCGTGGCGAAGACGATATTGGGCCAGCCGGTGGAATATGATGCGGTGCCGTGGTTCTGGTCGAACCAGTATGACATCAAGCTCCAGACCGTGGGACTCTCGATCGGCCATGACCGGACGGTCGTGCGCGGCGATCCGGCGAGCGGGAGCTTCTCGATCGTCTATCTGAAGCAGGGCAGGGTGATTGCGCTCGACTGCGTCAATGCGGTGAAGGATTATGTCCAGGGGCGGAAGCTGGTGGTGGAAGGGCGCGTGGTGGACGCCGCGCGGCTGGCGGATGCTGGTGTGCCGTTGAAGGAGTTGGGGTGAAGCCCCCTAGATCATCGTCATCCCGGCGCGGGCCGGGATGACGATTGTTGGGCAGGGCTCGGCACGGGCTACTCCCCCGTCAGCCGTCCGCGCCGCTCCTGCACCAGCGCCGTCAGCCAGTCCTTGAACGCGCGGACCCGCTGGAGCTGGCGGGTGTCCTGGTGCGTCACCATCCAGAAGGAGCGCTGGATACGCATCTCCGGCAGCACCCGGACCAGCGCCGGATCGGCGTCGCCGATGAAGCAGGGCAGCACGCCGAGGCCCACGCCCGAGGCGATCAGCCGGTGCTGCGCCAGGATCGAGGAGCTGCGCACCGTCGGCGCCAGCGCTTCGTCGATCTCGTTCAGGTAGCGCAGCTCGGGCGCGTAGAGCAGGTCGGGGATATAGCCGATGAGGCGATGTTCGCGCAGTGCCGTGGTGTTCGCGGGCGCGCCGTGCCGATCGGCATAGGCGCGCGCGGCATAGAGGCGCAGCGCATAGTCGGACAGCTTGGCGCTCACCACCGGCCCGGCGCGCGGGCGGGCGAGCAGGATCGCGATGTCGGTCTCGCGCTTGGAGGGGCTGAGGAAGCCGCTGCTCGCGACCAGATCGACCACCAGCGCCGGGTGCCGCTCGACGAAATCGCCCAGATGCTCGGCCACGAACCAGGCGCCGAAGCCTTCGGAGACGCTGACGCGCAGCAGGCCGGTCAGCTCGTGCGCGTTGCCGGGGCGTTCCTCGATCCGGTCGGCGGCGCGCTGCATCGCTTCGGCATGGGCGAGCAACCGTTCGCCCGCTTCGGTGAGCACCTGGCCCTCGCGCGTCTTCTCGAACAGCGTCTGGCCCAGTACCCGTTCGAGCCGGCGCAGGCGGCGGCCCATGGTGGTGGGATCGACGCCGAGCCCCGACGCCGCGCGCGAGAGCTGGCCCGCGCGGGCGATCGCGACGAAGTCCTGCAGGTCGTTCCAGCGAAGCGGGTGCATCATTGCAGGCGTTGTTCGCAGAAACGCAGATTGCCTGCAACTTCGCGACGGCCCAAGCTGGGGGCAAATAGGAGAGGTTCATGCGCACCATCGACCATTTCATTGTCGGGCATTCGGGCGGCGGGGCGGGCCGCACGTCGGACGTGTTCGATCCCAATAGCGGCGAGGTCCAGGCGCAGGTGACGCTCGGCACCCAGGTCGAGCTCGACCGCGCCGTCGCCGCCGCGCAGGCCGCGCAGCCGGGCTGGGCGGCGACCAATCCGCAGCGCCGCGCCCGGGTGATGTTCAATTTCAAGGCGCTGGTCGAGGCGCATATGGACGAACTGTCGCACCTGCTCTCGTCCGAGCATGGCAAGGTGATCGCCGACTCCAAGGGCGACATCCAGCGCGGGCTGGAGGTGATCGAGTTCGCCTGCGGCATCCCGCATGTGCTGAAGGGCGAATATACCCAGGGCGCCGGGCCGGGCATCGACGTCTATTCGATGCGCCAGCCGATCGGCATCGGAGCGGGGATCACGCCGTTCAACTTCCCGGCGATGATCCCGCTGTGGATGTCGGGCGTGGCGGTCGCGTGCGGCAATGCCTTCATCCTCAAGCCCAGCGAGCGCGATCCCAGCGTGCCGGTGCGGCTTGCCGAGTTGTTCCGCGAGGCTGGGTTGCCCGAGGGCATCCTCCAGGTCGTGCATGGCGACAAGGAGATGGTCGACGCGATTCTCGATCATCCGGCGATCGGCGCGGTGAGCTTTGTCGGTTCGTCGGATATCGCCCATTATGTCTATCGGCGCGGCGTCGAGGCGGGGAAGCGCGTCCAGGCGATGGGCGGGGCGAAGAACCACGGCATCGTCATGCCCGACGCCGATCTCGACCAGGTGGTGGCGGATCTCTCGGGCGCGGCGTTCGGTTCGGCGGGCGAGCGCTGCATGGCGCTGCCGGTGGTGGTGCCGGTGGGCGACAGGACCGCCGATGCGCTGCGCGAGCGGCTGATCCCGGCGATCGAGAAGCTGCGCGTCGGCGTCTCGACCGATAAGGATGCGCATTACGGGCCGGTGGTGAACGCCGCGCACAAGGCGCGGGTCGAGAACTGGATCCAGAAGGGCGTGGACGAAGGCGCCGAGCTGGTGGTCGATGGCCGCGGCTTCACGCTTCAGGGGCATGAGCAGGGGTTCTTCATCGGGCCGTCGCTGTTCGACCGGGTGACGCCGGACATGCAGGCCTACAAGGAGGAGATTTTCGGACCCGTCCTCCAGATCGTCCGCGCGCCCGATTTCGAGGCGGCGCTGCGGCTGCCGAGTGAGCACCAGTACGGCAACGGCGTCGCGATCTTCACGCGGAACGGCCATGCGGCGCGCGAGTTCGCGGCGCGGGTGAATGTCGGCATGGTGGGGATCAACGTGCCGATCCCGGTGCCGGTGGCGTATCACACCTTCGGCGGCTGGAAGCGCAGCGCGTTCGGCGACACCAACCAGCACGGCATGGAAGGCGTGAAGTTCTGGACCAAGGTCAAGACGGTCACGCAGCGCTGGCCGGACGGCGGCGCGGGTGATAGCGCGTTCGTCATTCCGACCATGGGGTGAGGGCATGAAGGTCATTTTCGCCGCTGCCATCGGACTTGCCGCCTTGTGGCCGGGCCGGGGGAGCGCAGGCGAGTTGAATGGCCCCGGGCGCTTTTGCGGCTATGCCCCGATCATCGATCTGGTCGCCGGCGAACGCGTCGTCACGTTGCAGGGCGGCATCCATGGCGGGACTTTCCGCTGGGAGGGCGCATTCGGCATGCTCGACGTGCATGGAATAGGCTGGGCCAGCAAGCCGCCCGGGCGGATCGTCGCCCGCCGGGCCGGCAAAGGGCCGGTCCGGTTCGGGCAGCGGCGCGTGGATGGGAAATATATGGTCGCGATCTGGAACGGGCGTCATGGCGCGGCCTATTTCCAGTCGCCCAGGGCTTTGACTCGCGCCCAGCTTGCGGCGATCGACCGGGTGGACCTGTTCGAGGAAGGGGAGGAGCCGCAGGGCTGCAAGCTGCGGACGATTTTCTCATGGGAATGAAGATGAGCCTCGATCAAATGGCGAGCATGGATACATGACCACCCAATTCGAACTTACCGACGAGCAGCGCCAGATCCAGGAGATGGCGCGCCAGTTCACCGCCGATGCGATCACGCCGCACGCTGCGGAGTGGGACGAGAAGCACATCTTCCCGCGCGACACGATCCGCGCGGCGGCGGAGCTGGGCTTCGCCTCGATCTACGTTTCGGAGGAGAGTGGCGGGATCGGGCTGGGCCGGCTCGAATCGGCGCTCATCATGGAGGCGATGGCCTATGGCTGTCCGTCCACCAGCGCGTTCATCTCGATCCACAACATGGCGAGCTGGATGATCGACCGGTTCGGCGGCCAGGCGGTGAAGGACAAGTATCTGCCCTCGCTCGTCACGATGGAGCGGATCGCCAGCTATTGCCTGACCGAGCCGGGATCGGGCTCCGACGCGGCGGCGCTCAAGACGCGTGCCGTTCGGGACGGCGACCATTATGTCGTGACCGGCACCAAGCAGTTCATCTCGGGCGGCGGCGAGAATGAAGTCTATGTCGTGATGGTCCGCACCGGCGAGGAGGGCCCCAAGGGCATTTCCTGCCTGGTGATCGAGAAGGACATGCCCGGCGTGAGCTTCGGCGCGCAGGAGCGCAAGCTCGGCTGGCATTCGCAGCCGACCGCGCAGGTGATCCTGGAGGAGGTCCGCGTGCCGGTCGAGAATCTTGTCGGCGCCGAGGGTGAGGGCTTCCGCATCGCGATGATGGGGCTGGACGGCGGGCGGCTCAATATCGGCGCCTGCTCGCTGGGCGGGGCGCAGCGCTGCCTGGACGAAGCGATCCGCTATACCAAGGAGCGCAGGCAGTTCGGCACCGCGATCGCCGATTTCCAGAACACCCAGTTCACCCTGGCCGACATGGCGACCGAGCTGGAGGCGGCACGGGCGCTGCTCTATCTCGCCGCCGCCAAGGTGACCGCGAATGCCCCCGACAAGACTCGCTTCGCCGCGATGGCCAAGCGCTTCGCCACCGATACGGGATCGAAGGTTGTCGATCAGGCGCTCCAGCTCCATGGCGGCTATGGCTATCTGATGGATTATCCGATCGAACGCTTCTGGCGCGACCTGCGCGTCCATTCGATCCTGGAGGGCACCAATCAAGTGATGCGGATGATTATCGGGCGGGAGCTGACGCGCCAGTGACGCAGGATGTCCTGACCCTCATCGAGGGCCGTATCGGCCGGATCCGGCTGAACCGGCCCAAGGCGATCCATGCGCTCAATGGCGCCATGTGCGCGGCGATGCTCGACGCGCTGGGCGCGTGGCGCGGCGACGGCGCGGTCGAGGCGGTGCTGATCGACCATGCCGAGGGTCGGGGCTTCTGCGCGGGCGGCGACATCCGCATGCTCGCCGAGAGCGGGGCGGGCGACGGCAGCGCGGCGCGCGCCTTTTTCCGGCTCGAATATCAGATGAACCACCGGCTGTTCACCTATGCCAAGCCGGTGGTGGCGTTCATGGACGGGATCACCATGGGCGGCGGCGTGGGCATCTCGATGCCGGCGAAATACCGGGTCGCGACCGAGAATACCCGCTTCGCCATGCCCGAGACCGGCATCGGCCTGTTCCCCGATGTGGGCGGCGGCTGGTATCTCTCGCGCCTGCCGGGGCATCTCGGCGAATATATCGCACTGACCGGCGCGCGGCTGGACGGCGGCGAATGCCTGGCGCTCGGGCTCGCCACGCATTTCCTGTCCGCCGAGTCCCTGGACGAAGCCAAGGCCCGGATCGCCGCCGATCCGCAAGCGATCGAAGCGATCCTCGATTCGCTCTCCGCCCCGGCGCCGGGGGCTCGGATCGCCGTGCACCGGGGGGCGATCGACCGCCTGTTCGCGGGCGACACGCTGGAGGAGATCCTCGCCACGCTCGATGCCGATGGCGGCGATTGGGCGCGGGAGCAGCGCGCGACGCTGCGCACCAAATCGCCCCAGACCATGAAGGTCGCGCTTCACCTCGTCCGCCAGGGTCGCCGCATGCCCAGCTTCGAAGACGAGATGCGCCAGGAGTTCGCGGTCGCCAGCCGCGTCGTCCAGCGCCCCGATTTCGCCGAGGGCGTGCGCGCGGTCATCATCGACAAGGACAATGCGCCGCGCTGGTCGCCCGCGACGCCGGAAGGCGTTACGGATCACGTGATCGACCAGATTTTCGCGCCGCTGCCGGAAGGCGAGGCATGGGCGCCGGCTTGAGCATATACCGTCACCCTGGCTTTCGCCGGGGCGAGGCAGGGAGGAACTGATGTCGGACTATGAAACCATTCTCGTCGAGCAGCGCGGACCCGTCACGCTGCTCACGCTCAACCGGCCCCAGGCGCTCAACGCGCTCAACAGCCAGGTGCTGGGCGAGATGCTCGATGCGGTGACGGCGTTCGATGCCGATCCGGGCCAGGGCTGCGCGGTGCTGACCGGCAGCGAGAAGGCCTTCGCGGCGGGCGCGGACATCAAGGAGATGCAGGCCCAGAGCTTCGCCAGCATGTATGGCAGCAACTTCTTCTCCGGGTGGGACCAGTTCACCCGTACGCGCAAGCCGATCATCGCGGCGGTGGCGGGCTATGCGCTGGGCGGCGGCTGCGAGCTGGCGATGATGTGCGACTTCATCCTGGCGGCGGACACCGCCAAGTTCGGCCAGCCCGAGGTCAAGCTGGCGGTCACCCCCGGCATGGGCGGATCGCAGCGGCTCGCCCGCGCGGTGGGCAAGGCCAAGGCGATGGAGATGTGTCTCACCGGCCGGATGATGGACGCGGTGGAGGCGGAACGCGCCGGGCTGGTCAGCCGTATCCTCCCCGCCGCCGATCTGGTCGAGGAAGCGGTGAAGACCGCCGCCCAGATCGCCGGCATGGCGCCGCTTGCGGTGCTGGCGAACAAGGAGATGGTCAATACCGCCTTCGAGACGGTGCTGGCGCAGGGCGTGGCCTATGAGCGGCGGCTGTTCCACGCGCTGTTCGGCACCGAGGACCAGAAGGAAGGCATGACTGCGTTCGTGGAGAAGCGCGCGGGCGTCTGGACGGGGAAGTGACCCTTTCTCCCCTCCCGCTTGCGGGAAGGGGGCGGGGGAGAGCGTGTGAGTTTCGGGGAAGGGTGACAGGCCCTCCCCTAACCCCTCCCGCAAGCGGGAGGGGAATTTGAGAGGATCAGACTGTGGCACGCGTAGCATTCATCGGGCTCGGCAACATGGGCGGCGGCATGGCCGCGAACCTGGCGAAGAAGGGGCATGACGTGCGCGCCTTCGATCTTTCCGCCGAGGCGCTCGACAAGGCGAAGAAGGCCGGATGCCTGCCCGCCGCCAGCGCCGTGGAGGCGATCGCGGGGGCCGAGGCGATCGTGACGATGTTGCCCGCAGGCCGCCATGTCGAGGCCGTCTATACCGACAGCGTGTTCGACCATGCCGAGCCGGGCGCGATCCTGATCGATTGCTCGACGATCGACGTCGACACCGCGCGCCGTGTCGCCGAGGCGGCCGCCGCGCGGGGGCTGATGGCGGTCGATGCACCGGTGTCGGGCGGCATCGGCGCGGCCAATGCGGGCACGCTCACCTTCATGGTGGGCGGCAGCGTCGCGGCGTTCGAGCGGGCCGAGCCGTTCCTGGCGGACATGGGCAAGGCCGTGATCCACGCCGGCGCGGGCGGGGCCGGCCAGGCCGCCAAGATCTGCAACAACATGCTGCTCGGCGCCGAGATGATCGCGACGTGCGAGGCGTTCGTGCTGGCGGGCAAGCTGGGCCTCGATCTCCAGAAATTCTACGACATCGCCTCGGTAAGCTCCGGCCAGAGCTGGTCGATGACGAGCTATTGCCCGGTGCCCGGCGTCGGCCCTGAAACGCCGGCCGATCACGACTATCAGGGCGGGTTCGCCGCGCCGCTGATGCTCAAGGATCTGAAGCTGGCGATGGAGGCGGCGGCGAGCGTCGGCGCGAATACGCCGATGGGCGCGCGGGCGGCGGCGCTGTATCAGGCGTTCGTCGAGGGCGAGGGCGCGGGCCTCGATTTCTCGGGGATCATCAAGACGTTGTAGGTCGCGCCGCCAGAGGCAGCTACGAAAACGGGGCGGTGCGCATGTCGCGCCGCCCTATGATGTTGGCGTAAGGCCGAATTTCGGCCGCGCGCGGCGGTTTTCCGCCAAAAAATTCGTTACGATTCAATAAACCACGTCACGTCCCTCTAAAAGGCAAGGGCAGGTCTGCGCTTTCGAAGTGCCGGCCGCTCTTGGCAGGGGTTTGAATGACGTGACGCAAGTAATCGAAGCGCCCAGCTCCGTTACCGTGAGAAATGCGGGCGATTTCGCCGGCGTGCTGCTCGGTGCCGTCCAGGAGGGCGGCGATATCGACATCGATCTGTCCGATCTGGCCGAAGTCGATCTCAGCTTCGTCCAGCTCCTCCTCGCCGCCCGCGCCCATGTCGAGCAGGAAGGCGCGCGCTTCGGCCTGGCCCAGCCGGCCGTTCCCGCGCTTGCCGCGCTGCTCGATCGCGCCGGCTTCCTCGGCGACCTCCGGCCTGCCGACATCGAATTCTGGTTCCACGGAGAGCTGCCCCAATGACTGCCTCGATCCTCACCGTCGACGATTCGCCCAGCCTGCGCATGGCGATCCGCATCGCGCTCACCGGCGCGGGCTATGACGTCACCGAAGCCGGCGACGGCGTCGAGGGCCTGACCGCCGCCAATTCGGCGAAGTTCGACATGATCATCACCGACCTGAACATGCCCAACATGGACGGGCTGACGATGATCCGCGAGCTGCGCAAGGATCCCGCCCAGTGCGGCACTCCGATCATCTTCCTCACCACCGAAAGCGATGACGCGATGAAGCAGCAGGCCAAGGCAGCCGGCGCGACGGGGTGGCTGGTCAAGCCCTTCGTCCCCGAACAGCTCGTGAAGGTCGCGCGCAAGGTGCTCGGCCGATGAGCGGCCAGGATCCGATCGCGGCATTCCGCGTCGAGGCGGGCGAACTGCTTGAGCAGATCGAGCAGGGCCTGCTCGATCTCGGCCACCGGCTGGATGATCGCGACCTGGTCGACGCCGTGTTCCGCGGGCTGCACACGCTCAAGGGATCGGGCGCGATGTTCGGCTTCGACGCGCTGGCGACCTTCACCCATCATTGCGAGACTGCGTTCGATCGTGTCCGCAAGGGACTGGCACCCGCGACGCAGGAGCTGGTCGCGGTCATCCTCTCCGCGCAGGATCATATGCGCGCGCTGATCGAGACCGACGGCACCGGGCTGGAGGCCATGGGCGACGCGATCCTGGTCCGTCTCCAGGCGGCGATCGACGGGGCCTCCGGCACGCCGGCCGCTGCCGTGGCGGCGCCCAAGGGCTGGCGCCTGTCCTTCCGCCTGCCGCCCGAGAGCATGGCGAACGGCACCAATCCGCTGATGCTGCTCGACGAGTTGCGCGAACTGGGCGACTGCCGGATCGTCGCCCGCATCGACCGGATTCCGCCGCTCGCGGATCTGGTGCCGGTCGAATGCCATATCGGCTGGGACGTCGAGCTGCATGGCGACATCTCGAAGGACGATATCGAGGACGTGTTCATCTTCGTGATGGACGATATGGCGCTGAAGATCGAGCCGCTGGCCGCCGAGCCCGTGGCCGATGAGGCGCCCGCCGACGTGCCGGTTCCGGTTGCCGCGAACGACGCGCCGCCGCCCGCTGCCGAAGCCGCCAATGCGGCGCCCGGCCGTGCCGCCGCCAAATCGGGCGAGAGCGTCCGCGTGCCGGCCGAGCGGCTCGACGAGCTGATGGACCGGGTGGGCGAGCTCGTCATCGTCCAGAGCCGCTTGTCGCAGCTTGCCAATGGCGGCGGGACGGCGGCCGATCTGGTGCTGCGCTCGATCTCGGAGGAGATCGAACGGCTGGCCAGCGAGCTGCGCGACACGATGATGGTGCTGCGCATGGTGCCGGTCGCCAGCCTGTTCGGCCGCTTCCGCCGTCTCGTCCACGATCTGTCGCGCGAGACCGGCAAGACCATCGAGCTGCTGACCGAGGGCGAGACCACCGAAGTCGACAAGACCGTGATGGAGCGGCTCGCCGATCCGATGGTCCATCTGATCCGCAATTCCTGCGACCATGGGCTGGAAACACCCGGGGAACGTATCGCCGCCGGCAAGCCGGCCGCGGGGCAGGTCAAGCTCTCCGCCCATCAGCAGGGCGGCGAGGTGATGATCACGATCCGCGACGACGGCCGCGGCATCGATCGCGACCGGGTCCGCGCCAAGGCCGAGGCCCAGGGGCTGATCCAGCCGGGCCAGACGCTGAACGACCAGGAACTGCTCCAGATGATCTTCCATCCGGGCTTCTCCACGGCGGCGGCGGTCACCAACCTCTCCGGCCGCGGCGTCGGCATGGACGTGGTCAAGCGCACCATCGAGAGCCTGCGCGGTTCGATCGACATCAAGAGCGTGCCCGGCGAGGGCTCGACGGTCACGCTGCGCATCCCGCTGACGCTCGCGATCATCGATGGGCTGCTCGTGCGCGTCGGCAACGGTCGCTACGTGATCCCGCTAGCGGCGGTCGAGGAGTGCATCGAGCTGAGCCTTGAGGAGGATCTGCGCTCGCGGGGCCGCAGCTTCATCACGCTGCGCGACCGGCTGGTGCCGTTCCTGCGCCTGCGCGAGATGTTCGACACCGGCACCCGGCCCGATCCGCACCAGAAGATCGTGGTGATCGCGACCGGCGCCGAGCGGGTGGGGCTGGTGGTCGATCAGATCATCGGCAGCCACCAGACGGTCATCAAGTCGATGTCGGCGCTCCACCGCGACGTCTCCACCTTCGCCGGTGCGACGATCCTCGGCGACGGCGGCGTCGCGCTGATCCTCGACGTCGTTCAGCTCGTCACTCTCGGCCAGCATCAGGAGGAGCGGCTTCGCGCCGCCGGATAAGCCCATGCACGACACAAGAACCCGATGGGATGCCAACGGCACCCTCGAAGTGCTGACGTTCAACCTGCAGGAAGAGACGTTCGCGCTGGAGGCCATCCTGGTCCGCGAGATCCTCGACCTGCTGCCCGAGACGGTGGTGCCCGGTGCGGCGCCCTTGGTCGGCAGCGTCGTCAATTTCCGCGGCAAGATCATCCCGATCGCCGACCTGCGCCTCGCCTTCGGCCTGCCGGCGGCGGAAGCGACGGTCGACAGCCGCATCGTCGTGATCGAGATCGACGCGGAGGGCGAGGCGATCCAGCTCGGCATCCGCACCGACAAGGTCCACGAAGTCGCCACTCTGCACCAGGGCGACAGCGAGGAGCCACCGGCCGTCGGCATGCGCTGGCGCCGCGATTATGTCCGCGAACTGGTGCGTACCCCGGAGGGCGTGATCGTCCTTCCCGATCTTTCCGCGATTTTCCGTTCGTTCATCGGAGGCGGCGAGTCCGCTGCCGCCACCCTTCCGTCCACCGTTCACTGAGCCAGGGGGCTTAAGACAATGCACGCATCCATCAAACTGAAGCTGGGCGGTACGTTCGCCCTGCTTCTCACCATCATGACCGTCGTCATCGTGCTCGGCATCTCGCGCCTGAGCACGCTCAACGATGCCATCGGCGATGTCATCACCGGGCCTGCCAAGCAGCTCGATCGCGCCCGCGCCATCGACAGCGGCGTGAGCATGATGGTCCGCGCCGAGAAGAACCTCGTCCTGACCGACGATGCCGCGCAGCGCCGCGATTACGAAGCGTCGATCGACACCTGGCGCGCGCGCGTCGACGAAGCCGTCGAGCAGGCCAATGCCAAGCCGTCCGAGAAGACCAAGGCGGCCTGGGGCGAGCTTCGCGACCAGTGGAACGCGTTCAAGCCGGTCAACGAGAAGGTCCGCGAGCTGAGCGATACCGACAAGGCTGCGGCCACCACGCTCACCATGAGCGATTCGCGCGACAAGGCGAACGCCGTCACCAAGACGGTGGAAGGGCTCGTCAGCGCGCAGCAGCAGATGATGTCCGAGGCCGATGACGATACCGAGGTGCTCTACAACTCGGCGCGGACCACGATGCTGACCATGGGCGTGGTCGCGTTCATCGTCACCGCCGCCGCTGCCCTCTATCTCTCGCTGCTGATCTCGCGGGGCCTGAAGGCCGCCGGCGACGCGATGCGCCAGGTCGCCGAGGGTGACCTGACCAAGACCGTCGAGATCAAGAGCAAGGACGAGATCGGCGAGCTGCTGGGCCATGTGAACAACATGATCGAGCGCCTGCGCGGCGTGGTCGGTGATGCGAACGTCGCGGCGGAGAACGTCTCGGCGGGCAGCCAGGAGCTGTCGGCAAGCTCGGAGCAGGTGTCGCAGGGCGCCACCGAGCAGGCCGCTGCCGCCGAACAGGCTTCGGCCTCGATGGAAGAGATGGCCGCCAACATCAAGCAGAACGCCGATAACGCGGCGCAGACCGAGAAGATCGCCCGCCAGTCGTCCAAGGACGCCGAGGCGAGCGGGCAGGCGGTCGACAAGGCGGTGGGTGCGATGCGCACGATCGCCGAGAAGATCGGCATCGTCCAGGAGATCGCTCGCCAGACCGATCTGCTGGCGCTGAACGCGGCAGTGGAAGCTGCCCGGGCCGGCGAACATGGCCGCGGCTTCGCGGTGGTGGCGTCGGAAGTGCGCAAGCTCGCCGAGCGCAGCCAGACCGCCGCTGCCGAGATCGGCGCGGTCTCGACCGACACGGTGCGCGCCGCGACCGAGGCCGGCGAGATGCTGACCAAGCTGGTGCCGGACATCCGCCGTACCGCGGAACTGGTGTCGGAGATCAGCTCGGCATGCCGCGAGCAGGATATCGGCGCGTCGCAGATCAACGAGGCGATCCAGCAGCTCGACCAGGTGACGCAGCAGAATGCCGGCGCCTCCGAGCAGATCTCGACCACCTCGGAGGAACTCGCGGCCCAGGCCGAGGAGCTCCAGACCAGCATCGCCTATTTCCGGGTCAACGACAGCACGAACACGCGCAAGGTCGCTCCGATGGCGCCGCGTGCCGCGATGGTCGCCCGCAAGCCCGTGACGTCGGCGGCCAAGAAGCCGGCGATCAAGGCCAAGCCCAACACGATCACCGATCAGCAGGCCCGGGTGAACGGCTTCGCGCTGGACCTCACCAGCGGCGGCCCGGACGAGGACGACGCGCATTTCGGTGCGCAGGCGGCCTGACGCGGCAATCGAAGCCGGCCCGCCCCGTTCGCGGGGCGGGCCCCTCATCTACCAAGGGTCTGTATCCATGCGTGCCACCATCAAGCTGAAACTGGGCATCCTCTTCGCGATCGATCTCACCAGCGGCGGCCCAGACGCCGACGACGCCCCCTTCGGAGTACAGGCAGCATGAGCGACGTGCAGGAAATCCAGGCTGTGACCTTCGGACTGGGAGCGGAGACCTTCGCGGTTCCCGTGACCCTGGTCCGCGAGATCCTCGATTATCGCGAGACGTTCCGCATCCCCAACGGCCCCGACTATCTGCTGGGCCTCACCGACATGCGCGGCGAGGGCGTCGCGACGGTCGATTTCCGCCTGCGGCTGGGCATGCCGCATGTCGATCCCACCCCGGGCACCCGGATCCTGGTGGTCGACGTGCCGGTCGCCGATCGCGTGCTGGTGCTCGGGCTGGTGGTGGACCGCGTGCTGGAGGTCAGCACCTTCCGAAGCGACCAGATCGGCGCCGCGCCGGACATCGGCGTCCGCTGGCCGTCCGAATATATCGCGGGCGTGGTGAAGCGGGCGGAGGGCTTCGTCGTCCTGGTCGATGTCGCCCGCATCTTCTCCGCCGAGGAGGCGGCGCTGCTGCATCCGATCGCCTCGGCAGCCTGACCGAACCGGCCCGCGCCCCCGGAAAAGGGTGCGCGGGCAGCCGCAATCCCTTTCGCCCCGCCCAGACGCGGGGCCAGCAATATCGGAGCAGGTTCTTGGCCAGTGCGCCCCCTACGATGAGCACCCAGTCCGCGGGTAACGATCAGATGAGCCGCCGCAACTTCACGATGCTGGCCAGCTATATCTACGACTATTCGGGCATCAAGATGCCCGAGAGCAAGAAGACCATGCTCGAAGGCCGGCTGCGCCGCCGCCTGCGCGCCACCGGCACCCGGACGCTCGACGAATATTGCGATCATGTGTTCGTCCAGGACAATCTGGCGGACGAGGGGCTGCACCTCATCAACGCGGTCACGACCAACAAGACCGATTTCTTCCGCGAGCCCGCGCATTTCGACTATCTGATCCGCAACATCCTGCCCGAATTCAAGGCGCGGGGCCTGCGCACGATACGCGCCTGGAGCGCGGCCTGCTCGACGGGGCCGGAGCCCTATACGATCGCGATGGTGCTCGACGATTATGCCGACACCTGCGGCGGCCCATCCTACGGCATCCTCGCCACCGATCTCGATACCGAGGTGCTGGCCGCCGCGCGGACGGGCATCTATCCGGCCGAGCAGGTCGATCCCGTGCCCGCGGCGCTGCTGCGCAAATATGTCATGACCTCGCGCAATCCGGCGCGGCGCGAGATCCGCATGGCGCCGGCGCTGCGCAGCGCCATCGGCTTCGCGCGGCTCAACCTGATGGACGATCGCTATCCGATCGGCGATCCGATGAATCTGATCTTCTGCCGCAACGTGCTGATCTATTTCGACAAGCCGACGCAGCGCAAGGTCGTGTCGCAGCTCGTCGATTGTCTGGAGCCCGGCGGCTATCTGTTCCTCGGCCATTCGGAATCGATCACCGGGCTGGAGCTTCCGCTGGTCCAGGTGGCCAACACCGTCTTCAAGCGGAGCTGACTCGAAATGCTCGCACGCAAGAAGATCCGCGTCCTCGTCATCGACGATTCCGCCAGCGTCCGCCAGACGATGACGACGATCCTCCAAGAGGATCCGGAGATCGAGGTGATCGGCGTCGCCTCCGATCCGTTCAACGCGGCGAAGCGATTGCAGGAGGAAGTGCCCGACGTCATCACCCTGGACGTGGAGATGCCGCGGATGGACGGCATCACCTTCCTGCGCAAGCTGATGTCGCAATGCCCGGTGCCGGTGGTGATGTGCTCCTCGCTCACCGAGGAAGGTTCGGAGACGCTGATCCAGGCGATGGAGGCCGGCGCGGTCGACGTGATCCTGAAGCCGCGCATCGGCGTCGCCGATCACCTGGCCGAGCATAATCTCCAGATCCGCGACGTCGTGAAGGCGGCGGCCAAGGCGCGGGTGCGCGGCCGTCCGGCGGTGCGCGAGCCGCGTCCGCTGTCGCCCGAGAAGAAGCTGACCGCCGACGCCGTGCTGCCGCCACCCAGCGGCAAGGCGATGAGCCGGACGACCGAGATGGTGGTGTGCCTGGGCGCGTCGACCGGCGGGACCGAGGCGCTGCGCGAGGTGCTGGAGGCGCTGCCCGCCAATTCGCCGGGCATCGTCGTCGTCCAGCACATGCCGGAGAATTTCACCCGCGCCTTCGCCTCGCGGCTCAACACCTTGTGCGAGGTGGACGTGAAGGAAGCCGTCGACGGCGATCCGGTGCTGCGCGGCCATGTGCTGATCGCGCCCGGCGGCAAGCATACGATGCTGGAGCGCCGGGGCGCCCGCTATCATGTCTCGGTGCGCGACGGGCCTTTGGTCTCGCGGCACCGGCCTTCGGTGGACGTGCTGTTTCGCTCCGCGGCGCGGGCGGCCGGATCGAACGCGGTCGGCGTCATCATGACCGGCATGGGCGACGACGGAGCGCGCGGACTTCTGGAGATGAAGCAGGCCGGCGCCCGCACCTTCGCGCAGGACGAGGCGACTTCGATCGTGTTCGGCATGCCCAAGGAAGCGATCGCGCGCGGCGCCGCCGACAAGGTCGTGCCCCTGGGCTCGATCGCACGCGAGCTGCTGCACGCGACTGCGCGATGAGCGCGCTTTCCATCCAAATGGCTTTCGACGGAGCTCGGCATGTATCACGATAGAATCGAGCCCGCTGGATCGGCTCGCGACGCGGCGATCGAGAATCTCCAGCACGCGCTGGCCGGGCTCGCTGCCGGGCTCGACGTCCGCTTCGTCCATGCCGCGAGCACGCTGGCGACGGTGATCGACACGGTGAACCGCGTCATCGCCTCGCTCGATTCGATCATCAATGCGATCGACGAGCAGACCGGCAAGGCCGCCGTCCGCATCCTGCGCGAAAGCGCGCGCGAGCTGACCGCGCTGCCGCTGCTCCAGCATGAACGCGTCAATGATCTGGGCGTGGTGCGCCGCGCGGCGGCGGAGCTGAACCTGCACGTGATGCAGATCCAGGAGATGCTGCGCATCCTGCGCGTCAACGGCACCAATCTGAAGATCGCCGCATCGGGATCGGCGCCGGTCACCCGCTTCGTCGAGGAGATGTTCGAGCGCTTCGATGCCGGCGACGCGCATCTCAAGGGCTTCATGGCGACGCTGCAGGAACTGGTCGAGGGCGTGGCGACGGTGCAGCGCGCCGCGCGGCTGATCGCGGCCGAATGCGGCAAGGTGATCCCGCTGGTGCCCGATCGGCTTGCCGACGACGCGCTGGAGCTTCAGGCGCACCAGGTCTCGATCGCCGACAGCGCGGCGGACGTCCGCGGCATCGCCCGCGAGGTCCAGGGCCGGGTCGCGGTGATCCTGGGCGCCTTGCAGATCGGCGATATCAGCCGTCAACGGCTCGAGCATATGGTGGCCGCGCTCCAGCTCGTGAGCGCGAGGCGGCTGGAGGATGACGTCCAGACCCCGGCGGCGCGCGCGGTCGAAGCGCATATCCTTGCGCTGATCGAGGCGCAGCTCACCGACATCGCCGCCGATCTCGACAGCGAGACCGGCCTGCTGGTGAACGCGATCCACGAGCTGGGGCCGCACACCGGCGAACTGGTGTCGCTGATCGAGGAGAGCGACGTCGGCCGCGAAGGCCATGCTTTCCTCCATCGGCTGGAGCGCGGCTTCACCGAGATCGACGGGCTCACCGAGCAGCTTCGCGCGGGCAACAGCCGCACGCTGACGATGACCGCGGTGGTGATCGACACGATGGGCGATCTCACCACTCGGCTGGAGGCGGTGCGCACCGTCCGCGCCGATGTGCAGGACACGGCCGTCAAGGCGCGGCTGCACGGCGAGCGGCTGGGTGCCGCAGGCCGGTCGGTGGCGATCGTCGCCGACGAGATCGGCAGTTGCGCCGACCGGCTCGACCAGGCCGTGAACGGCGTAGGCTGGGCGATCCGCGAGCTCGGCGCGGCCAGCGTCTCGATCCGGCATCGCCATGAAACTGCGCTGGAGAGCGATCCCGGCCCCAAGCTTGCCTGGTCGCTGGCGCTGATCCGCGAGGCCTGCCGGCGCACCGATCAGGGCATCGGCGAAGGCGGCATCGATGCGCGCGACCTGATCCAGACGCTCGACGATGCCGGCGCCCGGCTCGCCGACGAGCTGGAGCTGGCGGCCACGATTTCGGGGTTCGTCAGGACGTTGCGCGGGCTCGGCGGGGAGGTGGCCGCGCTGGATGAGGCCGATCACGCGCCGCTCCGCACGATCCTCCAGGAGATCGAGGCGATGTACACCATGGCGCGCGAACGCGAGGTGCATCGCGCCTTCCTGCTGCCCGGCATGGAATTGATGGCCGCGACGCAAAGCGACGCTTTCGACGACGGTCTTTTCTGACGTTCGACTGTTCGGGCTCCGGCCCGATTTGGATTTTCCCGTTATTTTCCTATCAGAATAGAAAGCCATTCGGAGGGCGACTTGTACATTTCGAAGATTGCGGAAGGGCCCGCCGAAGGCGGCGCGTCGCTCGCGAATGTGCAAGGCACTCTTGCGACATTGGCGAGTGGCCTCGATGCGCGCTTCGTCGAGGCGGGCGGCGCGCTGGCGCAGGCCTATCAGATCGTCGAGACGCTGGTGAAATCGCTGGAGGGCGTGACGAGCGCACTCGATCGCGAGGCGGCGGATGCCGCCGTGCAGGACATGCGCGCGATCGCCGATCGCCTGACCCGGCTGCCCGCGATGCAGAGCCGCCGCCAGGAGGCGCTGGTGACGATCGGCGGCGCGGGCGAGGCGCTGCGCACGCCGATGGCCCAGTTCCACCGCACGCTGCGGTTCCTGCGCATCTGCGGGCTCAACATCAAGGTGGCGGCGGCGGGCGCGGCGGAGTTCTCGGGCTTCGCCGACACGATGTTCGAGAAGATCGACGTCGCCGAGGAGCAGATGAGCAGCTTCGGCCAGGAGATCGACGGGCTGAGCAGCGGTATCTCGGAAGCGCTGGAGGCGGAGAAGCTGCTCGCGGACGAATGCACGCGCGTGATCCCCGAGGTTCCGATGCGGCTCGATCGCGACGCGCTCGCGCTCCAGGACCATCAGGCGCGGCTCGGCGAGCTGGCGGTTCGCATCGCCCAGGTCGCGCGCGAGATCCGCACCAGGCTCGCCACCGCGCTCGGCGCGCTCCAGATCGGCGACATCACCCGCCAGCGGCTGGAGCATGTCGTGACCGGCCTCTCCACCATGGACGCCGCGCTTCGCGAGGCGAGCGGGCTGGCGGCTGAGGACATCACGCTGATCGAGGAGCACATCCTTGCCCTGCTCGCCGCCCAGGCGGCGGATGCGGTGGAGGAATTCCGCTCGCAGGCGCGCATCCTCGCCCAGAGCCTGCGCGCGATCGGCCCGCAGGCCACCGCGCTGCTCGCGCTCAAGGACGATGGCAAGGACGGTGGCGGCGCGCAGGGGGACGGGGACGACGATCATGTCCTCCATGTGCTGGAACGCAGCATCGAAGAGGTGCGCAGCGTCACCGGCCGGCTCCAGCAGGCCGATGAGCTGTCCGATCGGCTCGGCACGGCCACTTCGGCGACCGCCGAGAGCCTGGGGCGGCGCATCGCCGCGGTCCAGCGCGTCAAGAACGACGTCCAGCAGATGGCGTGGAACACCGATCTGCGCTGCCGCCGCATGGGCGCCGACGGTCAGGGCCTCGCGATGATCGCGACCGAGATCCGCAATTTCTCCAACCATCTCGAAATGCTGACCAACGGCATCTCGGGCACGTTCGAGCAGCTTGTCGATGCCGCGGCCGAGATGCGCGCGCAGGCGGAGAGCGCCGGCAAGGTCGATGCGGGCAAGGCGCTGACGGCATCGCTCGATTGCGTACGAGACGGCGGCGATCGGATGCGCGAGGGGCTGTCCGGCCTCGATCGCGATGCCGCGACGGTGGGTGATATCCTGCGCCAGACCACCGAGAATGTCGATTGCGACGCCGAGATCGGCGATGCGCTGGGCGAGGCGGTAACGCAATTGGCCGCCGCGGCGGGGGATCCGGCGATGCTGCCCGAAGCGCCCCCGGCCGCGCTCGGCGAGATATTGGCCGCCATCCATGCCAGCTACACCATGGCGAGCGAGCGCGAGGTTCATAAGCGTTTCGCGCTGGCCGGCGGGGTGGCCGAAATGGAGGAAGCCCCCGCGCAGGGTGATGACGACGACGATGACGACGGGCTGTTCTGAGCCGCGGACCTATCGCAGCAGCTCGGGCCTCCGGACCGCGTCGATGAACGCTCGCAACGCCGGCGCCATCTGCCGCTGGCGTGGATAGCAGAGGAACATGCCCGGGAAGGGCGCCGACCAAGGTTCGAGCAGCGGCACCAGCCTGCCCTCGGCGATATGCGTGCGCACCGCATATTCGACCGGGAAGGCGATGCCCACGCCCTGGAGCGCGGCGCGGATCACGAGATCCTTGTCGTTGACGATCAGCGGGCCATTCACCGCCACTTCGAACCACGATCCGTTCTCGAAGAACTCCCAGGCATAGGGCGTCGGGCGGCCGGGCCAGTGCCAGCGGATGCAGCGATGCTCCACCAGGTCGCGCGGCTGCTCCGGCCGGCCATGGGCGGCGAGATAATCGGGGGAGGCGACGGCGATCTGGCGCAGCTCCGGCCCCAGCCGGACCGCGATCATGTCGCGCTCGATCACTTCGCCGATCCGGATCGCCGCGTCGAACCCCGCCGCGACGACATCGATAACGGCATCGTCCAGCGTCACGTCGAGCACGACATCGGGACATGCCTGGGCGAAGGCGCCGAGCATGGGCGCGAGATAGGTCTCCGCCGCCGACCGGAACGCGTGGACGCGCACTGTGCCGGTGGGGCCCTCGCGATAGCGCTGCACCTGGCCGACCGCATCGGCGAGCTCGGACACGGCGGGGCGGACGCGCTGGAACAGGTTCCGGCCGGCATCGGTGAGCGACACGCTGCGCGTCGTCCGGTTGAGCAGCCGCACGCCGACCCGCTCCTCGAACCCGCGCACCATCTGGCTCAGCGCCGAGGGCGACACGCCCAGCGCTTCGGCCGCGCGGCTGAAGCTCAGCATCTCGCCCACCGCCACGAAGGCGCGGAGCTGGTTATAGTCGCTGCCGGCGAGAAGCGTATCCATGGCCTTTCCAATCATCTTTGAGCGCAGCTTACAAGTGATGTGAGTTCTTGCGGCATTCCGAAGCGCGGCGCGATCCGCCATTTCGGGCGGCGAAGGAGAACGCTCATGAAGACCTGGTTCATCACCGGCATTTCGCGCGGCCTGGGGCTGGCGCTGGCAAGCGCGGCGATCGCGCGCGGCGACACCGTCATCGGCACGGTGCGCGGCGCGGCACCCGCTATTCCGGAAGGGAGCGGCACGCTCCATGTCCTGACGCTCGACATGGAAGATGGCGACGCGGTCGAGGCGGCGGTCGAACGGGCCTTTGCCCTGGCGGGCCGGATCGATGTGATCGTCAACAATGCCGGATACGGCCTGCTCGGCGCGCTCGAAAAGGCGAGCGACGCGGAAGTCGCGCGGCTGTTCGCGGTCGATCTGTTCGGCCCGTTCCGGCTGACCCGCACCGCGCTGCCGCATCTGCGCGCGCAAGGATCGGGGCATATCGTCAACATCACCTCGATCGCCGGCCGCGCGCCGGGCGCCGCTTCGGCCATGTATGCCGCGGCCAAATATGCGCTCGAAGGCATGTCGGCCGCGCTGGCGCAGGAAGTCGCGCCGCTCGGCATCAAGGTGACTGCCGTCGCCCCCGGCGCATTCCGCACCGATTTCCTGTCGCCGCATTCGATCCGCAAGAGCGAGGCTGAAGGCGAAGCCTATGCCGCGAGCGTCGGCCGATATGGTGCGGCGTTCGATGCGATGGCGGGCAACCAGCTTGGCGATCCCGCGCGCGCGGCGGAGGCGATCCTGGCGCTGGCCGATGCGGAGAAGGCGCCGCTCCACCTGCTGCTCGGCTCCGACGCGCTGCGCCGCGCCCGCGAGAAGCTCGACGCGGTGATCGAGGAGATCGACCAGTGGGAGGATGTGACGCGGAGCACCGATTTCCCCGTGTCCGTATAATTCCGCATGTCGGGCGGGCGCGCCGCTTCCTAGTCCTCCACGTATGAAACTGGTGGAGGCGATCATGAAGAATGTGCTGGTGCTGATGCATGACGATGCTGGTCAGGAAGCGCGCTTCCAGGCCGCCCTGGATCTGACGCGCGCCCTGGACGGCCATCTGACCTGTGTCGACGTGTCGATCACGCCGCTGTTCATCGGCGATTATGCCGGCACCGGCGGCGAGGCGCTGATGATGGCCGACGAGCAGGCGCGCGAGAAGGAGAATCGCGAGCGTATGGAGGCACGGCTCAGGGTCGAGGACGTGCCCTATGACTGGATCGACGAATGCGGCTTCCTGAGCCCGTGCATGCGCGATGCGGCGACGATGGCCGATCTGGTGGTGCTCAACCGCGAGATCGACGGCATCCATTTCCCCGACATGCGCGAGCTGGTGGGCGATGTGCTGCTCAAGTCGAACAAGCCGATCATCGCCGTGCCCGCCAGCGCCCGGCGCTTCGACGCCTTCGGCAACGCGCTGGTCGCCTGGGACGGTTCGCGCGAGGCCGAGGCAGCGCTGCGCGCGGCGGTGCCGCTGCTGCGCCACGCCAAGTCGGTGACGATCCTCGCGGCCGACGACGGCTCGCTCAAGATCCCCGCCCAGTCGGCGGCCGAATATCTCTCGCGCCACGGCATCGAGCCCGAGATCCGCGAGAGGTCCGCGCTGACCGAGCTGGCGAGCACGGTGGTTCTCGATACCGTGAAGGCGATCGATGCGGCCTATGTGGTGATGGGCGGCTTCGGCCATAGCCGCTTCATCGAGGCGGCGTTCGGCGGCGTGACCAAGCGGATGCTGAAGGAATCGCCCGTTCCGATCTTCCTCGCCCATTGAACCCTCGGGCGGGGGGAGGAGAGGGGCGCCGGTGACGGCGCCCCTTTTTCGTTGGCGATCTGGTTGCGATCCCCAAGATCCTCCCCGGCACGGGGAGGGGGACCGCCGTCGAAGGCGGTGGTGGAGGGGGAGCGCCACACGGGAATCGCCTGCGGAGAGCCCCCTCCACCAGCCTGCGGCTGGTCCCCCTCCCCGTACCGGGGAGGATCTTGAGGACTGCTTCTCGCCGTCAGGCCGCCTTGGCGCCCAGTTCGGCTATCTTCGCCAGCCATTCGGCGCGGGCATCGGCATCGCCCTCGACATTGCCCACCAGAGAGCTTGCCACCGGCTTGATCCCGGCGAACTTCAGGATGTTGCGCTCGAAGCTCTTCACGCTGTGGGCGCCATAATAGAAGCGGTAGAAGAGGGCGGGCATCCCCATCGTCACCACCAGCCGCGCCGAGCGCCCGCCGAGCAGGGGCTTGGGCATGCGGCCTTCGCCGATCGCGAAGCCCGGCCGGGCGGTCTGCTCCAGGAACGCCTTGAGCAGCGCCGGCATGTCGCCGAGCCACAGCGGATAGAAGAAGACGATATGCTCGGCCCGGCGGATCGCTTCCTGCGCCTCGGCGATCACGGGATCGGGGGCGCCATCCATCCATTCGGCGCGCGAGCGCAGCATTGGGAAGGACGCCGTCGCCAGATCGATCCGGCGGACATCGTGCCCGGCCTGAGCCGCACCCCCGGCATAGCTGTCGGCAAGGGCATGGACGAAGCGGCCGCGATCCGGATCGGGATGGCCGTCGATGAGGAGAAGCCTGGTCATGCCGGCGATGTGACGCTTCCCGGCGCCCTCGGACCATACGTATCCCTACGGTGCCCGGACCAAACGTTGCGGAACCGTCACAAAAATCCGGGCGGCGCTGCGCGAACTTGTCCAACAGGTCAAGGATGCATGCGATCATAGGGGGCCGAAACGGGATGGGCGGCGATTTGCGCCTTCCGGGGCGTGAAGGCTTCATGGTTGCAATGTCGGTAACCATGTTTTTCCACCAAAACTCGTTCCGTTTCCGAACGATAGCGGCTTGCAAGCGGTCGCGTCCGCGAATAGCTGTCCGCCCGTGAAATACGCTATGATTACCGAGATCGACCGCGCCTCGACATTCCTCAAGGCGCTTTCCGGCCGAAGCCGCCTGTTGCTGTTGTGCCACTTGTGGGACGGCGAGAAGTCCGTGGGCGAGCTTGCGCGCCTGACCGGCTCTCGCGATACCGCCGTGTCGCAGCAGCTTGCCCTGCTCCGCCGCGAAGGCATGGTCTCGGCGCGCCGCGCCGGCCAGATGATCTTCTATTCGCTCGCCAGCCCCGAAGCGCTGCGCATGCTCGAGGCGCTGCACGGCCTGTTCTGCAAGGAACCCGAGGCCGAGGCGGCTTGAGCGGCTGTCCCTCTCCCAAGGGAGAGGGAAGGAGCGCCGAAGGTGGCGGGAGGGCGACGCAGACGAAGCGATCGCTCTGGCCGCACTCGTCTGCCCTCACCCTCCCACTCGGCTGCGCCGAGCGGGCCCCTCCCTCTCCCAAGGGGAGAGGGTTTTGGGTAGGTTCCTAGCTCCCCGCAGCGGCATATAGCCGCTCGACATCCTCCTTGCGGACGAGCTCGGCGCCCGGGGCGAGCAGCGCGGCGGCGCCGCCGGCGATGCCGTAGCGCAGCGCTTCGTCCAGCGACTGGCCGCGAGCCAAAGCGAGGGTGATCGCGGCGACCATCGAATCGCCGGCACCCACCGCATTGGCGACGGGCACCGGTATCGCGGGCAGGCGCAGCTCCCGATCCGCCGTCACCAGCAGCGCGCCGCGCTCGCCGAGCGACAGCACGACGATCTCCGCGAAGCCGCGCTCCAGCAGCTCGCGCGCCGCGGCGGCTTCGTCCATTTCGGTGGCAAGCGTGCGGCCGACCAGCTCCTCCAGCTCGCGCAGGCTCGGCTTGACCAGATAGGCGCGCACGCCCTCGCACGCGGCCAGCGCCAGCCCCGAGGTATCGATCACCAGCCGCTTGCCGAGATCGGCGAGGCGGCGAAAGATCCGCGGATGGCAGCCGGGCGGCAGGCTGCCGCTCGCGACGATATAGTCCGGGCGGCCGGGCAGGGCGCGGAGCACTTCCACCAGTGCGGCGATCTCGCTTTCGCCCAGCACCGGACCGGGCAGCACGAAGCGATAGGGGAGGCCGGTCGATGTCTCTTCGACCGTGAAGCTCTGGCGGGTTGCGCCGGCGATCGGCACCGGCGCGATCGGCACGCCGGCTTCGCGCAGCAGCGTCTCCAGCGTGACGCCCATGGGGCCGCCGCACGGGAATACCGCCGTCACCTTGCCGCCCAGCGCATGGACGACGCGGGCGACGTTGATCCCGCCGCCGCCCGGCTCGAAGCGCGGTTCGCTGCACCTGAGCTTGTGCGTGTGGCGCACCGCTTCGGTGGCGGTGGTGATGTCGAGCGCGGGGTTGAGCGTGACGGTCGCGATCGACACCCTAGCGGGGAGTCCGTTCCAGCACCGCGCGGGCGGCGGGGACGATCAGGTCGAGCGGGCGATTGACGCGCATCCGGTGCCAGCTCGACAGATCGCCGACCGAGCGGCGCGACTGCTCGCGCACCACTTCGACGCTGGCATCGGAAGCATCGCCAGAGCGCGCGCGGACGCGGGCGATGCGATCCTGCTCGGGTGCCTCCAGCCAGATGCCGGTGAAGGGCACGCGCGCCCGGATCGCCAGCGCCTCGGCCACGTCGCGCTCGCTGCGGCTCATGAACACCGCGTCGAGGATCACCGAACTGCCGCAGGCGAGGTGATCGTCGGCCGATTCGAACATCGCCTCATAGGTCTCGGCGTCGCTGCGCCGCGTATAATGGGCGGGCGGCAGGCGGGTCTCGGGCGGCAGGCCCGCCAGGCGCTTGCGGAACACGTCGGAGCGCAGCACGCGCCCGCCCGGCG
>NZ_JAAVVE010000018.1 GCF_018449795.1 Sphingomonas sp. dw_22 | reverse complement strand
CGGTGGCGCCGGGCACGTCGCGGCTGCGCATCTCGCTGACGCTCAACATCGACACGGCCGACATCGCCGCGCTCGCCTCCGCGATCGGGGACGCGCTGTGAGCGCGATCGTCGTCACCGGCACCGATACCGATATCGGCAAGACGATATTCGCCGTCGCGCTCGCCCGGGCGCTGGGGGCGACCTATTGGAAACCGGTCCAGGCCGGGATCGAGGATGGCGGCGATGCCGCAACCGCGGCGCGGCTGGGCGTCCCCATTTTGCCCGAAGCCTATCGGCTGAACACGCCCTGCTCGCCCCACCGCGCGGCCGAGATCGACGGCGTGACGATCGACCCTGATCGGCTCGCGATTCCCGATGTCCCAGGCTTGGTGATCGAGGGTGCCGGCGGCGTGCTGGTGCCGATCACGGCCGAGCTGCTGTTCGCCGACCTGTTCGCGCGCTGGGGTGCTCCGGTGGTGCTGGTGGCGCGTACCGGGCTCGGCACGATCAACCACAGCCTGTTGTCGATCGAAGCGCTCCGCGCGCGCGGCGTGGAGCCGCTCGGGATCGCCTTTGTCGGCGAACCCGTGGAAGACAGCGAGGCGACGATCGCCCGGATCGGCGGCGTCCGCCGGCTGGGACGCCTGCCGCGCCTCGACCGCGTGACTCCGGAAACGCTCGATACCGCCTTCGCCGCCCATTTCCGCGCCGGGGATTTCGCATGAGCTCGCCGATCTGGCACCCCTTCACCCAGCACGGCCTTCAGGAGCCGATCCCGCTCGTCACCCATGCCGAGGGCGCCGCGCTCCACACCGCCGATGGCCGCCGGGTGATCGACGCCATTTCTTCCTGGTGGGTGACGACGCACGGCCATCGCCATCCCCGGATCATGGCGGCAATCGCGGCGCAGGCCGAGCGGATGGACCAGATCATCTTCGCCGGCTGGACGCACGAGCCCGCCGAGGCGGTGGCGCGCGGGCTGACCGCAATCATGCCGCCGGAACTGACCCGCGTCTTCTTCTCCGATTCGGGCTCCACCAGCGTCGAGGTCGCGCTGAAGATGGCGCTCGGCTTCTGGGTGAACCGGGGGGCGCCGCGCCACCGCATCCTGGTGCTGGAGCACAGCTATCATGGCGACACGATCGGGGCGATGTCGGCGGGCGCGCGGGGCACGTTCACCCGGCAATATGAGCCGCTGCTGTTCGACGTGGGCACCATCCCCTTTCCCGAGCCGGGCGCCGAACAGCGCACGCTCGACGCGCTGGAAGCGGCCTGCCGCGAGCATCCGGCGGCCTTCATCGTCGAGCCGCTGGTGCTGGGCGCGGGCGGCATGCGCTTCTATGCGCCGAAGGTGCTCGCGGAGATGCGGCGGATCTGCGTGGCGCACGGCGTGCTGTTCATCGCCGACGAAGTGATGACCGGCTGGGGCCGCACCGGCACGCTGCTGGCCTGCGAACAGGCGGGCGCGGTGCCCGACATCCTCTGCCTCTCCAAAGGCCTGACCGGCGGATCGCTGCCGCTCGCGGTGACGATGGCGAGCGAGGCGATCTACCAGGCGCATTACGCGGCCGATCGCGCGCGGATGTTCTTCCATTCCTCCAGCTACACCGCCAATCCGATCGCCTGCGCGGCGGCGGCAGCCAATCTGGAGATCTGGCGCGAGGAGCCGGTGCTGGAGCGCGTGGCCTTGCTCGCCGAACGCCAACGCGCGGCGCTGGAAGCGATCGCCCGCCATCCCGCCGTGCGCAACCCGCGCAGCCACGGCACGATCGCCGCGTTCGAGCTCGGCTCGGGCGAGAGCCGCTACCTTTCCGATCTCGGCCCGCGCCTGCTCGCCTTCTTCCGCGAGCGCGACCTGCTGCTCCGCCCGCTCGGCAACACCATCTACGTGATGCCGCCCTATTGCATCGATGAGACCGATCTCGGCCGGGTCCATGCCGCCATCGCCGAGGCTTGCGATAGCTTCTAGCCCGGATCGACCTTCTATCCGTCACCCCGGCACTTCGGCCGGGGTGACGATGGGGGGACCGTCTACCCCACGAACGATCCCCGCGCGTCGGAGAGCCTGCCCTGCTCGGCGAGCTTGGCGATCCGATCGGCACGCGCCTCGGAATCGGTCATCTTGCTGGTCGTGCGGGCATGGCGCGCCTGCAGATAGGCCGCGATCAACCTGCGCTCATCCGAAGTCGACCAAGTTGACGGGTCCGGCGGGGAATCGCCGAACAGCGCCTGTAGCCCGAGCTTGAGCGTGCCGGGCACATGGCCCGGCCGGTTGGTATGCTCGTCGAGCAACTGGGCGATGCCGAACTCCGAGGTGATCCACGCATGGAGCGGCTGGCCGAGCGTATTCGCGTCGATGAAACGCTTGATCCGCCCGGCGGCGAAGTCGAACTCGGCGAGCCGCATCGCCTCGTGCTGCCCGGCCCGCCAGAAGCGATAGGCCCATTTGACGTCACGGAGCTGCTGCTTCTCCGCCGCGCTGTCGAGCAAACTACCCTTCAGCACCAGCCGCCCCGTCACCGCGCCGGGGCTCGCCAGCTTCACGTCGAGATCGAACCGGCCGAAACATTCGGCATAGGCGGCGGCGTCGCTGCGCTTCAGATGGTCGAGCAGCGCCGGCAATTCGCCTTCCCCGCCATCCTGCCCTGCAGTCCATTGCAGGATGCCGAACGACATGAAGGACGCGTCCCAGCTATTCACCGCATCGAGCAGCCCCTCGTTGACGCTCACCGCCTTCATCACGCGCACCACCGAGGGGGAGGCGACGGGCGCCTGCGGACGGCCCGCCAGCCAGGATTCGATCGAAAGGGTGCCGCTGGTGACGAAGCCCTTCTTGAAGACCTGCGCGAACTGCCTGCCCTGGGGCGTGAACGCCTTGCCATCCGAGGAGACCATGGCCGGATGCGCGGCATCGTCGGGAGGCGGGAGGGCGACGGCCGGCGCGCTCGGTGCCGGCGGCGCGGGCGGCTGGATCGCGACGCCCGGATTGTCCTTCTCCAGCACCGCCCAGGTCTTCGGACCTGCGATCCCGTCCGGGACCAGCTTCGCGCTGCGCTGGAAGGCGCGCAGCGCGGCTTCGGTGTTCGGCCCGAACACGCCGTCCTGCTTGAGGCTGAGCAGGCCCTGCAGCAGCTCGACCATCGGCCCGCGCGCGCCGCGCCGCAGCGTCGGGCGATCCGCGGCATCCTTGGCGGGGATCGGCGGCGGCGGCGTCTTGCCCGCGAGCAGATCGGACACGCCGCGCCGGAACACCGCCATGTCGAAGCTCGGATCGGGCTTGCGGCCGGCAGGCAGCGCATATTCCTTGTGCCCGCAGCACATGTTCGCGCCCGCCCCGATCCGCTTCAGGATCGCCGCCGCGCCGCGCCGATAGGCGTCCATCTGCACGTCGGGCCAGGGATCGCTGCCGCTATTCTCCGCCTCGATGCCGATGAAGCTCGAATTGCCGGTGGCGATCCCCTCCCAGCTGCCCGCGCCGGCATGGTTGGCCCGGCCGGCCGCGACGACATAGAAGGTGCCGTCGCGCCCCAGTCCGAGCTGCGCCAGCGGCCCCGCCAGATCGGAGCGCCCGCGGATCAGCAGGTCGAGCGTCGGCATGTTCTTGTCGAGATGCCCGGGCGTGGCGGTGTGGTGGCACATCACGCCGCGTACCGTCCCCATCTCCGCGCGGCCGCGCGCGCGCCAATTCTCGGTCTCGGCGACCTTCAGGCCGGCAGCCTCCAGCACTTCGGGCAGCCAGGTGAGCGAATAGACCATCTTCCCCTCCCCTCACGCGGCTTCGGCAGCAACGGTTTCGGCCTTGGCGACGCCGCCGGACGCCCCCGGCAAATCGACATCCTGCGTCACCTGATCGTCGGGCAGGTCGACATCGCAGGCGCAGGCATCGGTGGCCGCCTCTTCGGGCACCGGATCGGCCTCCGGCGCCTCGGATGCCTTCTCCGCCTCCCCGGCCGCTGCCGCCATCCGCGTGCGCTCGGCCTCGGCGATGATCGGGCGGACCGGCGGCTGATCGGTCGAAACCGCCGCCTTCTCCAGGATGTCGGGCACGAAGCGCTCGGAGAATCCCGCGATGAACCCGGCGATCAGCACGTTGATCCACAGCAGGTTCGGTCCGAAACGCGCGCTGCCGAGCGTGATCGTGACGAGCCCCGACAGGATCAGCCCCATCAGCACGGGGCCGGAGATCGCGCCGATCAGCATGCGCAGCCCCGCATCGATCACGTTCGACCAGCGCTGGAGATCGGGGAGCACGGTGCGGCTGCGGATCGCCAGCGCGATCGAGAAGAAGGCGCCACCGGTGCCCGCCGCGGCCGAACGCCACAAAGCAAGGCTGGTGCCGTGGAAATTGCCGATCAGCGTGGCGAGTAGGATGAGAAACAGCACGCCCAGCCCGGTCGCGAGCGCGGCCGCCAGATATTCGACTCGCCCGGCGCCGACCCGCTCGCCCAATATGTCCTGCTTGATCCCGGTCAGCAGTTGCTGGGCGGTATCGACATCGCCTTCGAACGCGACGACCAGCGCGTCGCCGACGCGGCGGTCATAGCGTTCGGCGCGGGCGCGCCTGGCGCCGCCCCTGGCGCTGGTCCGCCAGCCGTCGATCAGGCCGTTTATCTCGCCTCGCAGCGGATTCAGCCGCGCCAGCTCGGCACGCTGGGCATTGGCGAGGTCGGTTTCGTCGGCAAAATGCACCATCACGCTGCGCGCGGTGCGATAGACGCCATAAACGGGCGGCTTGCGGGCATAGAGGTCGGTGATCTCGACCCCCATCGCATCCTTGCCCGGCAGAGACAGGTCGGCAACGTTCATGCTGGTCCCCCCGATCGGTGGCCAAGTTCCTCGAACGCGAAACGCACGGATGGTCACCGTCTGGTGACACATCCGAACCAATGCTGTGGCGACTCAGTCTTCACGGTGGCGCATGCGACCGCGGACATGGGCAGGAGGATGCCCTGTATCGGGGGGAAGTCAAGCAGGACGGCGGCGCGGACGCCGCCGATTTGATTACTTGCGGTGGTTGCCCCGCCAATAGAGCAGACCGGCCACGATCGCAGCCGAACCGATGCCGACAGCGGCGCCGATGCCGATCTGGGTGCGAGTCGGCTGCAAGCGGCGCTTGCGCGCAGCGGCCAGTTCCTTGACCGCGGCTACCGTCTCGTTGTCGGCGCCGTCGTGCGGCGACTCCGCGATCGGATAAGGGGACTGGACTTCTTCGGGGAGGGGCGGCTTCTTCGTCATGATCGTCCTTCTGATACGCCGAACCTGAACGTCCGGCTAATGCGGCGGTTTCATGCGCACTTGCAAGTCGCCATGCGCTGCGCGCACAAGGCCGCGCATGAACCCGCTCTATGCCGGGATGGGCACCACCATCTTCGAAGCCATGTCCGCCCGCGCCCGCGCGACCGGGGCGATCAACCTGGGCCAGGGCTTCGCCGACGGGCGCGGCCCCGAGGCCGTTCTGGAAGCCGCCGCGCGCGCCGTGCTGGAGAAATCGAACCAGTATCCGCCGATGATCGGCTTGCCCGAGCTGCGCCAGGGAGTCGCCGATCATTATGCCCGGCACCAGGGGCTGAACCTCTCGGCCGACGAAGTGGTTGTCACCTCGGGCGCCACCGAGGCGCTGGCCGCCTCGCTGTTTGCGCTGATCGAGCCGGGCGACGAAGTGATCTGCTTCCAGCCGCTTTACGACGCCTATGTGCCGCTGATCCGACAAGCCGGCGGCGTGCCCCGCTTCGTCCGCCTGAGCCCGCCCGAATGGAAGATCGACAAGGCCGCGCTCGAGGCGGCCGTCACGCCGCGCACGAAGCTGTTGCTGCTCAACAACCCGCTCAATCCGGCCGCGACGATGTGCAGCGCCGGGGAACTCTCGGTGATCGCCGATGTCTGCGTCGCGCACAATCTGATCGCGGTGTGCGACGAAGTGTGGGAACATGTCACCTTCGACGGCGCGCGCCATCTGCCGCTGATCGGCTTTCCCGGTATGCGCGAGCGCACCGTGAAGATTGGTTCGGCCGGCAAGATCTTCGCGCTCACCGGCTTCAAGGTCGGCTGGATGTGCGCCGCCCCGCATATCGCCCGCGTGCTCGCCAAGGCGCACCAGTTCCTCACCTTCACCACCCCGCCCAACCTGCAATGGGCGGTGACCGAGGGCCTCGCGACGCAGGACGGTTGGGTGCAGGAGGCACGCCACCGCTTCCAGCAGGGCCGCGACCGGCTGAAGGCCGGGCTGGAGGGCGCAGGCTTCGTCACCCTGCCCAGCGCCGCGACCTATTTCCTCTCGGTCGATCTCGCGGCGTCGGGAATCGCGCTGGGCGACGTCGCCTTCTGCGACCAGCTGATCGACGAGGCCGGCGTCGCGGCGATCCCGGTCTCGGCCTTCTATGCCGAGGACGCGGTGACCAACGTCGTGCGCTTCTGCTTCGTCAAGGAAGACGCGACGCTGGACGCCGCGATCGAGCGCATCGCCGGCGCGCGCGCCGCGCTGGGCACCGGATAAAGAAAGACGCTGCGCCATCGACGAGTGTGGAACAGCCCAAATCCTACATTGCAATATGCGCATCGGCCGATGCGCATTCGTCCCGGCTGAGCGGACGAAATGACGATTTCCAATATTATCCTCGAATATCGAGGAACCAGTGGCCATCGTGGCGCGCTTCACTCCCGTCAAGGACGAAGCCACGCTCGATCTGAGCGATTGCGCGCGCAATCAAAGCAAACAAATTCGTTTATTCGATAGTTTGGATCGTCTGGTCGATACCTGAACAACCCCGCTCGACATGGCGCATTCGCCGGACCGCGGGGCAATTGGAGTTGCAGACATGCAGTATTTTAGTTTCCTGATGCGTAGCGCCGGTATTTCAGCGCTGCTCATCGCGACGCCTGCGCTTGCGCAGAGCCGCATCGATCGCGCCCGCACCGCCGTCACCGAGGCATCCGCCAAGGTGGAAGCGGCACAGACCGCCGGCGCGGCGACCTATGCTCCAGACACGATGGGCCGCGCGCAGGAGGCGCTGCGCGGTGCCCGGGATCAGTTGGCGCACGACAATCGCGACTCGACGATCAGCGAGGCGCATCGCGCCTCGGGCCTGGCCGACCAGGCGCTGGCCGAATCCGAGCGCAACAAGGCGACCCGGGCATCGGCCGAGCGGGATGCCCGGCTGAGCGCCGAAGCGACTGCCAATGCCGCCACCGCGGATGCGGCGATCGAGCGCAACCAGCGCGTGGTAGCGGAAGGTGCTGCCATCACGGCGCAGGGCAACGCGGCGGAGGCGCAGCGCGCGGCCTCCAACGCGGAGGCAGAAGCATCGGCGGCCCGGATCGCGGCCGCGACGCCGCCCACCACCACCGTAACGGTCGACCGCACCACCACCAGTGGCCCGGCGGTCAAGAAGACGACCACCGTGCGCAAGGTCGCGCCCAAGGCGGCGACGCCGGCCAGTTCGACCACGACGACGACCACGGTGAAAACCGAGCCGCGCTAACGGTTCAGATCCGGTCGAGCACCCCGCGCTCGGTGATGTAGCCCGTCACCAGCCGGGCCGGCGTGACGTCGAAGGCCGGATTGGCGGCAGGGGAATCGGTGACCTTCACGGTCATGATTCCCCCCTCGCCCGGCCCGGTGAACCGCGTCAGCTCCTCGGGCGACCGCTCCTCGATCGGGATGTCGGCACCGCTGGCGGTGTCCGGATCGAAGGTCGTGTAGGGCAGCGCGACATAGAAGGGCACGCCGTTGTCCGCCGCCGCCAGCGCCTTCAGATAGGTGCCGATCTTGTTGCAGACGTCACCGTTCGCGGTGACGCGATCGGTGCCGACCACCACCGCATCCACCTGCCCCTTCATCATCAGCAGGCCGCCGGCATTGTCGGCGATCACCGTGTGCGGCACGCCGTGGTTGCGCAGCTCGAACGCCGTCAGCAGCGCGCCCTGGTTGCGCGGGCGGGTTTCATCCACCCAGACATGCACCGGAATGCCGGCATCGTGCGCGAGATAGATCGGCGCGGTGGCGGTGCCGTAATCGACCGTCGCCAGCCAGCCGGCGTTGCAATGGGTGAGGATGTTGAGCGGCCGCCCCGGATTCTTCGCGTGCAGTTCACGGAACAGCGCCAGCCCGTGCTCGCCGATCGCGCGGCACAGCTCGGCATCCTCGTCGCAGATCGCATCGGCCTTGGTGAAGGCGGCTTCGGCACGATCGGCATCGGGCAAGTCGCGCACCGCCATGCGGACGGCGTCAAGCGCCCAGCGCAGGTTGATCGCGGTGGGGCGCGTTTCGAGGAGCTTGTCGTAGGCCGAATCCAGCACCGCATCGCCCGGATCCACCGCCAGCGCCATCGCCAGACCATAGGCCGCGGTCGCCCCGATCATCGGCGCTCCGCGCGTCCACATCTCGCGGACCGCGACCGCCGCGGCATCGACGTCGCGCAGCTCGACCCACAGTATTTCCCAAGGCAGCTTGCGCTGGTCGAGGATGCGGATGCCCTTGCCGTCCTCGGTGCGGGCGATCGAGCGGGTGTGGCGGCCTTCGAGGATCATGCACGTATCTCCGCCAGGCTGTGGACGTCGCCGGCATCGCCTTCGCGATCGATCAGCAGCGCCTGCAATCCGGCATCACGCGCGGCATCGATTTCGGCCTGGATATCGGAGACGAACAGCACGTCACCCGGCATTGCGCCGATGGCGTCCGCAATCTTCGCATAGGAGCCGGTCTCGCGCTTCGGGCCGGTGGTCGTGTCGAAATAGCCTGAGAGCAAAGGCGTCAGGTCGCCCGCAACCGAATGGCCGAAGATCAGCTTCTGCGCCGCGATCGAGCCCGAGGAATAAATGAACACCGGAAGGCCCGCCTGCGTCCAGCGACGCAGCGCCTCGGGCGTGTCGGGATAGACATGCCCCTTCAGTTCGCCATCGGCATAGCCCTGCGCCCAGATCAGCCCCTGGAGCGTCTTGAGCGGCGTCTCCTTGCGGTCCTCATCGATCCAGCGGAGCAAGGTCGCGACCCGATCGTCGCCCGGCACTTCGGCCAGGATCGGCGCGGACACTTCAGGATGGTTCTGAACGAACGCCGCCAGATGCCTGCGTGCATAGGGGAATAGTTCATCGGCGACGAACGAGATGCTGCTAGTCGTGCCTTCGATATCGAGGAGGATGGCTTTAGGGTCAGTCATCTTGTCTCTTCGTCATCCCGGCGAAGGCTGGGATCCAGGGTTATGGGCGATGCGCTGCTTGGCTCTGGATCCCGGCCTTCGCCGGGATGGCGGGCGAAGCTCAGGCCGTGACCGGCTCATGCCGCGGAAAGCGGTCGGCGATCGGATCGCCGGTGAAGTTGGCGATCCAGCCGTCGGGATTGGTGAACAGGCGGATCGCGGTAAAGCGCGGCGAAGGCCCCATGTCGAACCAGTGCCGCGTGCCGGCCGGAACCGAGATCAGGTCGCCCTCGGTGCAGAGCACCGCATAGACGCGCTCCCCCGCCCGCAGCGTAAACAGCCCCTCGCCCTCGACGAAGAAGCGCACCTCGTCCTCGCTATGGCGATGCTCGGACAGGAACTTGGTGCGGAGCGCCCCCTTCTCGGGATGATCGGGCACCATGCGGATCACATCGACCGACTGGTAGCCGTTCTCGGCCTTCAGCCGATCGACCTCGGGCGCGAACGCCTCCAGCACTGCGTCCTGATCGGCATCGGCGGCAATGGCGCGCGACGGCCATTGCTCGAAGCGCACGCCGAGCGGCTTCAGCGCCTCTGCGATCGCGGCGGGATCGCTGGTGTCGGCGAGCGGCGCGCCGCCCTCTTCCGGATAGATTCGCAACTGGGTCATTGCTTCCAAGCCCTTCTGAAGCCGAGCTCGGCCAGCTCGGCGGCGATCAGCCATTCGGTAGCCTCGAGCACGCGCTCGGCCTCGTCCAAGTCCTTGCCCCAGGCATAGAGCCCGTGACTGCGAATAAGATAGGCAGGCGCGGCGCCCGGTTCCAGCAGCCTGGGCGCGATCGCGGCATCGATCACCGCCATGTCCTGGCTGTTTTCCACGATCGGCAGGCGTATCTCGGCCTCGTGCGTGGCGTTGCCCGGGAAGGCCTTGAGCATCTCATGCCCGCGGAACACCCATTCGCTCTGCCCCTCCGCCGCACGGCTGAGGCCCACCGCCTCGGGCGAATGGCCGTGCAGCACGGCCTGCACATCGGGAAACAGGCGATACAGCGCGAGGTGCAGCGCGGTTTCCGCCGAGGGCTTGTTCTGGCCGATCGCCCGCCCCTTGCCGTCGATCCGCATGATCCCGGCGGGGGTCAGCCGCCCCTTGTGCCAGCCGGACACGGTGACGGCGAAGCTGCCGTCGTCGAGCCGGACCGAATAATTGCCCGCCGTGGCCGGAGCCCAGCCGCGTGCGTCAAGTCGCCGCCCGGTTTCCACCAGCGCGCGGGCAGCGTCGTCGAAAGCCATGCTCTTCATACCCTCGCCTTAGCGCATCCCGCGCATCCGCAAGCAGTAGATTTACTTGGCCGAAGGGATGGGCTGGACGATTTCCCGCGCCGGCTCGGCCGTCCACACCGCAGGCCCGATCGCGGGCGGATCGCCGCGCATCGTCACCACGTCGAACGCATCGCCGGCCAGCGCGCCAGGATCGGCAAGGATCATCGGCGAAGGATACGGGATCGGCTCCAGATCGATCAGCATGGTCTCGATGACCGGAGCCCCGCGCCGGCGGCGCGGCGCATTGTCGGCGATCGTCGTCGCGGCCTGAGCCGGGAATGCCGGGGCGCCCTCGATCCGGTGCCCGACCACCGACACCGACACGCCCAGATCGGTCAGTGCATAGAGCTGCTCGGCGAATGCGCGCGGCATGCGGATGCAGCCGTGCGACGCGGGATAGCCGGGCAGTTGCCCCGCATGCATCGCGATCCCCGACCAGGTGAGCCGCTGCATGAAGGGCATCGGCGCATTGCTGTAGAGGTTCGAGCGGTGGAACGGCTTTTTCTGGAGGATCGTATAGTCGCCCACCGGCGTCTCGCGGCCGCGCGATCCGGTGGAGACCGTGGTCACGCCGATGATCTCGCCGTCGCGATACACATAGGCGCGCTGATCGGGCAGGCTGACGGTGATCGAAATCCGGCTCGGCGCGGTGCTCGCGCGGATGAGCCGAGGCTGGTCGAACCAGACATATTGCCCGGCCCGCAGCCCGTCCCCCGCCATAGCCGGCGGGACGAAGAGCATCGTGCAGAAAAGAACGGCGGCACCCAGGGCAGCGCGCATCGGCGAAAGTCTCCAACGGCGGGACTCGCACGTCCCCTCGCGGAGAAAATGGTTAACCGAGATTCATTCCATTGCCGAATCATGTTCGCCGGCAACACGGCGGATAGTTCCCGGAAATGTCCCGCAATGCGCCAGTCTTCGGCGAACCGGGCACGAGACACGGCGAATCGCACCCAGCGGAGCCTTTGTTAAACCAATTGGACGGCCCATCTCTGATATACCCTCAGCGGGGCAAGTGTTTAGCGGGCGTAAAGCATAGTGAATGATATATTCGGGTCAGCGCGGTCGCGTCGTGCGCTTTTGAAATCGGCGCTGGTCATGGCGAGCGGTGCGGCAGTGTCCGCCTGCGCCTCCAAGGCGATGAACCTCGCCGTCGCGGCCCCGCCGCTGGCGCCGCCGGCTCCGGTTCCCGTCGCGCCGATCCCCAAGGCGCCCGCAGTCGCCGCCAGGAAGCCCCTCGCCCCGATCGGCGTCCGTCCCGAACTGTTCAAGCGCGCCACCGCCGCGCTCGACCGGCATTCGATGCGCATCCCCTCGCACGATCGCATCGCCGTCGCCGATTTCTCCACCAATTCCGCCCGCCCGCGCTTCCACCTCATCAACATGGGCACCGGCGAGGTCGAGAGCTTCCTGGTCGCGCACGGCATCGGTTCCGATCCCGAGCATACCGGCCTGCTCCATCGCTTCTCGAACGAAGTGAATTCGGAAGCGACCTGCGAGGGCGCGTTCCTCACCGCCGATTATTATGTCGGCAAGCATGGCGATTCGCAGCGGCTGCTGGGCCTCGACCCCACCAACAACAATGCGCTCGGTCGCGCGATCGTGGTGCATTCGGCCTGGTATTCGAACCCGGACATGATCGCGAAGCACGGCAAGCTCGGCCGCAGCCAGGGCTGTTTCGCGGTCGGCGAGCAGGAGCTTGCCAAGGTGTTCGAGCGCCTCGGCCCTGGCCGGATGATCTTCGCCGCCCGCGTCTGATCTGATTGTTTGGCGTCCATCGGGGTTGGCACGCAGCCATCCCAACGACTAGGACGCTTCCCATGACCGAGACGCTGTCGCCCGTGCTGCCCGATCAGGTCGACCGTGCGGCGCGCGCGGTGCTCGAACGAGCCTGCGACCGCGATCTCACCCTCGCCACCGCCGAGAGCTGCACCGGCGGCCTGCTCGCCTCGCTGCTGACCGATGTCGAGGGCGCGTCGCACGCCTTCGAGCGAGGCTTCGTGGTCTATACCGATGCCGCCAAGTCCGAGCTGCTCGGCATCCCGCTGGAACAGATCGAGCGCCACGGCGCGGTCAGCGCGGAGATCGCGCGCGCCATGGCCGAGGGCGCGCTTGCCGGCAGCGGCGCCGACGTCGCGATCGCGGTGACGGGCTTCGCCGGCCCCGGCGCGCCGGGCGACGAACCGGGCCTTGTCCACTTCGCCTGCGCGCGGCAGGGACGCGCCACGTTAAGCCGCGAGGAGCATTTCGGCGATATAGGCCGCGGTCCAGTGCGGATCGAATGCATGCGCGTCGCGCTCGACATGCTCTCGCAGGTGCTTTGAATGGCTGAGACCCACCCCTTCTTCTCGATCCACCGCCAGGGGATGATCCGCGCGGGCGTCTGCACGCCGATGATGACGGTGGCCGATCCCGCCGCCAATGCGCGCGCGACGATCGCGCTGGCCGAGCAGGGCGATGCGCGGGGCGCCGACCTGCTCGTCTTCCCCGAGCTCAACGTCACTTCCTACGCGATCGACGACCTGCATCTGCAGGACGCTATCCTCGACGCGACCGAGGCGGGCATCGCCGCGATCGTCGAAGCGAGCGCCGAGCTCAAGCCGGTGCTGCTGGTCGGCGCCGCGCTTCGCCGCAACGGCCGCGTCTATAATTGCGCGCTGGCGATCGCCCGCGGCCGCATCCTGGGCGTGGTGCCCAAATCCTATCTGCCCAACTACCGCGAATATTACGAGAAGCGCTGGTTCGCGCCCGGCGCGGGCCTGGTCGGGCTGGAGATCGACGTCGCCGGCCGGCGCGTGCCGTTCGGCACCGACCTGATCTTCGCGGCGAGCGACCTTGCCGACTTCGTCTTCCATATCGAGATCTGCGAGGACTATTGGGCGCCGCTGCCCCCCTCCACCTTCGGCGCGCTCGCCGGGGCGCTGGTGCTGTGCAACCTCTCGGCCTCCAACATCGTCATCGGCAAGGCGCGTGAGCGGGAATTGCTCTGCGCCTCGCAATCGGCCCGAGCGGTAGCGGCCTACCTCTATTCGGCGTCCGGCCCGGGCGAGAGCACGACCGACCTCGCCTGGGACGGCCAGGGGCTGATCTACGAGCTGGGCGAGTTGCTGGCCCGCTCGGAGCGTTTCGAGCTGACCACCGAAGTCGTCTGCGCCGATATCGACCTCGAGCGGCTGCGGCTCGAACGGATGCGGATGGGCACGTTCAACGATTGCGCCAATGCCAATGGCGCGCCGGAGATGCGCTTCCGCCGGATCGCATTCGCCCACCAGCCCGACTTCGCCGATCGCGGCCTGGTGCGCCCGCTGCGCCGCTTCCCCTTCGTGCCCAACACGCCGTCGAAGCTGGAGGCCGATTGCTACGAGGCGTTCAACATCCAGGTGGAGGGCCTGCGCCAGCGCGTTGCCGCCACCGGCACCCGCCATCTGGTGATCGGCGTCTCGGGCGGGCTCGATTCCACCCATGCCCTGATCGTCGCGGTCAAGGCGATGGAGCGGCTCGGCCGGCCGGCCTCCGACATCCTCGGCTTCACCATGCCCGGCTTCGCCACCGGCGACGCGACCAAGGCCAATGCCTGGGCACTGATGCACGCGCTGGGCATCACCGGCGAGGAGATCGACATCCAGCCCGCCGCGCGCCAGATGCTCGGCGATCTCGGCCATCCCTTCGCCAAGGGCGAGCCGGTTTACGACATCACCTTCGAGAATGTGCAGGCGGGCCTGCGCACCGACTATCTCTTCCGCCTCGCCAATCAGCGCCAGGGCATGGTCGTCGGCACCGGCGACCTGTCCGAGCTGGCGCTGGGCTGGTCCACCTATGGCGTCGGCGACCAGATGAGCCATTACGGCGTCAATGCCGGCGTGCCCAAGACGCTGATCCAGTATCTCATCCGCTGGACCGTCCAGACCGGCCAGTTCACCGGCGAGGCCGCCGCTGTGCTGGAGGCGATCCTCGATACCGAGATTTCGCCCGAGCTTGTCCCCGCCGACGCGGACGGCAGGATGCAGAGCACGCAGGACCGGATCGGCCCCTATGAGCTCCACGATTTCTTCCTCCATTATACCGTTCGCCACGGGTTGAGGCCGTCCAAGATCGCCTTCCTGGCGTGGCAGGCGTGGAAGGATCGCGATGCGGGGCTCTGGCCGATCAACTTCCCGGAGGCGGGGCGCAACCAGTACGACCTAGAGACCATCGCGAAGTGGCTGGAGGCGTTCCTCAAGCGCTTCTTCCAGACCAGCCAGTTCAAGCGATCGGCGCTGCCCAACGGCCCCAAGGTCTCGGCCGGCGGCGCGCTGAGCCCCCGCGGCGACTGGCGCGCGCCCTCGGACAGCGTGGCGACGGCGTGGATCGAGGAGCTGCGGAAGGCGCTGCCCTAACGCCCCAGCATATCCGCCACACAGCGCAGGAGCTGGTGCGTTTCGAACGGCTTGCGCAGCACCGAGACCTGCGGCCCCGCGATCGAATCCAGCCGTTCGGACTCCGCATATCCCGTGACGACGATCACCGGCAGCGTCGGATCTTCCTCGCGCACCAGCCGGGCGACATCGGCACCGCTCATGCCGGGCATCACGAAATCGACGATCAGCAGGTTCGGCCGCCGCGCCTTGACCAGCGCCACCCCGGCATTGCCGTCCGGCGCCTCCTCGACCTCGGCGCCCGCGGTGCGCAGCATATCGGCAAGCGTCGCGCGGACCTGGTCGTCGTCATCGACAAGCGCGATGCGACAGCCGCTCAGATCGGCCCGCATATCGTGCGCGGCATCGTCCTGCACCTCGCGCACCGGCTCCGTCGCCGCGAGCGGCAGGAATAGGGTGATCGCCGTCCCCTTGCCGATTTCGGAGTCGATCGTGAGCACTCCGCCCGATTGGCGCGCGACGCCGAACGCCATCGACAGGCCGATGCCGGTGCCGCGGCCCACACCCTTGGTGGTGAAGAAAGGCTCGACCGCGCGCTTCGCCACCTCGGGCGGCATGCCGGTGCCGGTATCCGCGACGGTCAGCGCCACATAATCACCGGCGGGAAGATCGGGCGCCACCACGCCGCTGCGAAGCTCGGCCGAAATGGTCAGCGTGCCGCCCTCAGGCATCGCGTCGCGCGCATTGAACGCCAGGTTCAGCACAGCCAGCTCAAGCTGCAACGGATCGGTCTCGACGTTCCAGCTCGGATCGATCGGCTCGACCTTGAGCGTGCTGAGCGGCGCCACCGCCCGCTCGACCAGCCCGCGCATCCCGCCGATCAGCTCCGCCAGCCGCACCGAGCTGACGTCGAGCCGCTGCTTGCTGGAAAAGGCCAGCAATTGCCCGGTGACGATGCGCCCGCGCTCCACGGCATCGAGCGCGCTCGCGCTCCAGCGCACCACGCGATCGGCATCGTCGGGCTTGCGCGCGATCAGTTCGAGATTGCCGGCAACAGCTTGCAGCAGGTTATTGAAATCATGCGCGATTCCGCCGGTGAGCTGGCCCACCGCCTCCAGCTTCTGCGACTGGAGCAGCGCCGCCTCGATATCCTCGCGCTGGGCGATCTGCTCGCGCAGCTCCTTCAGCACGGCATCGCGTTCGGCGACGATCGCCGCCAGCTCGGCATTGGCCGCGGCGAGCTTGTGGGGAGAAGGCAGCGCGATCGCCTTGGGCAGCAACGGCCAGAGCACCGCCGCCGTAGCGATCGAGGCGACGGCCGTCACCACCTTCACCGCCGCCTCCAGCCCATAGACCGGCTGCCACAGCGTCCAGATCGCCATCAGATGGGTGCATCCGCAGGCCAGGATGAAGATCGCAAAGCACCAGAAGACCCAGCCGAAAGCCAGTTCGCGGCGGCGGATCAGCGTGACCAGCACGATGGGAATCGAGAAATAGGCCAGCGCGATCACCGCGTCGGCGATCACATGCGTCCAGACCAGTCCCGGTTGCCACAACAGACAATAGCCGTGTGGCGCGTAACTGCCGTTCGAAAAAGCGGCGAGCAGCCCTTCCATGACGATCCCCCAGCCGCGCCAAGCACACGAAATAACGTGATTTACTCCGAATTCCTTCCTCCGGAACCTAAGGGAAATGCCCGGATAGGCGGATCAAGTCCACCGGACTGTTCACGTTCGGAATGGATATGTCCATAACATAGGGCAAGCCTCCCGCAACCTGGGCCCATCCGCGCACGGACCGATCGGAAGCCCCCGCCAGATGCGCATCGAGCGACGCGGCGAGTGTGACGGGCCACAGGCCGATCACCGGCATCCCCGCTACAAAGGCCGCTCCTCCCCGCCTCGTGAGCCGCTCGGCCAGATCCTCCGGCAGGAACGGTGCGTCGCAGGGCATCGTCAGCACCGCATCGAACCCACGCCCGGCGGCGCAATGCAGCGCGGCATTGATCCCGCCGAGGGGGCCCAGCCCCGGCTCGGGACGATCGGCCACCCAGTCGCCCCATTCGCGGCCGCAGACGATCACCGCATCGGTCTGGGCTGCAAGCGCCGCGATGGCATGTTCGATCAACGGCCTGCCGTCGAGCAGCGCCAGCGCCTTGTCCGATCCGAACCGCCGCGACTGCCCGCCTGCCAGCACGGCCCCGAGCAGCCTCATGGCGCCAGCCACAGCAGCGAATCGTCCCGGACCAGCGCCGCCAGCGCGACCCCGGCCCCTCGGGCGCGCTCGGCCGCAAGCGCGGTCGGCGCCGAGATTGCGGCAAGCAGCGGACATCCCGCCAGCGCCGCCTTCTCGACCAGCTCATAGGAGCAGCGCGAGCTGAGCAGCGCGAAGCCGCCCTCCCAGCCGAGCCCTTGCCGCGCCATCGCGCCGATCAGCTTGTCGAAGGCATTGTGCCGCCCGACATCCTCGCGCACGAGGCGGATATCGCCGTCCACCGCGCAGAGTGCCGCGGCATGGACGGCGCCGGTCCGGGCATTGAGCGGCTGCCGGTCGCGCAGCGCCGATGCCGCCCGGAATATCGCTCCCGGCTCGGCCAGCACCGCAGCCGCCACGCGCGGCAGCTCCCGCAGCGCCGCCTCCAGATTGTCGATCCCGCACAGGCCGCAGGCCGAATCGGTGGTGCGATGCCGCACGCGCTCGATCACCGCTTCCCCGTCCGCCACCGTCACGCGGACGATGAACCCCTGTTCGGCAGGGTGGACATCGACATCGATCGGCCGCCCCAGCCGCTCGGATTGCAGGAAGCCGAAGGCGAAATCCTCCAGATCGGCCGGAGTCGCCATCATCACGGCATAGCCGATACCGTTGACCTCGATCGCCACCGGAACCTCCTCCGCCAGCGTCCGTATTCCCGGCATGCGCAGGCCCTGCGGAGTCACGCGATCGAATTGCACGTCCATGCGCCAAGGATAGGGCGCGCGGGCAACGCCGGATAGGGGCGGCGGCGATAGCGCTAACACGGAACGCTGGCGCCGCGCTTCGTGGTGTTCTATAAGCTCATTCCGACAACGCTGACATAACAGTGGGAGAGGGATCATGACCATCAGCCGCCGCGCATTTGCGGCTCCGCTCATCGCGCTTGCATTCTGCCTGGCCGCCGCGCCCGTCACCGCGCAACAGGCGCCCGCCGCCCAGCCCTGGGCCAATGCCGGCCTCGATCCCGATGCCCTCGCCCGGCTCGTCCTCGCGCAGATGACCGAGGACGAGAAGCTGACGCTGGTGTTCGGCTATTTCGGCACCGATTTTCCGGGCAAGGACTTCAAGGCCCCGCCCGAGGCGCGGCCCGGCTCGGCCGGCTATGTCCCCGGCATTCCCCGTCTCGGCATCCCGGCGCAGTGGCAGACCGATGCCGGCATCGGCGTGGCGACCCAGGGCGGCGCGGCGCGGAAGCGCGAGCGCACCGCCCTCCCCTCCGGCCTCGCCACCACCGCCACCTGGGATCCCGATCTCGCCTTCAAAGGCGGCGCGATGATCGGCGCCGAGGCACGCGCATCGGGCTTCAACGTGATGCTGGCGGGCGGCGTCGACCTGATGCGCGAGCCGCGCAACGGCCGGAACTTCGAATATGGCGGCGAGGATCCGCTGCTCGCCGGCACGATGGTCGGCGCGCAGATCGCCGGGATCCAGTCGAACCACATCATCTCGACGGTGAAGCATTATGCGATCAACGATCAGGAAACCGATCGCGACACCGGCAATTCGATCATCGACCCCGTCGCCGCGCGGATGAGCGACCTGCTCGCCTTCCAGATCGCGATCGAGAAGTCGAACCCGGGCTCGGTGATGTGCTCGTACAATCGCGTGAACGGCACCCATGCCTGCGAGCATCCCTGGCTGCTGACCCAGGTGCTGCGCAAGGACTGGGGCTGGCAGGGCTTTGTGATGTCGGACTGGGGCGCGACCCACTCCACCGTCGCCGCCGCCAATGCCGGGCTGGAGCAGGATTCGGGCTTCCCGTTCGACAAGGAACCCTATTTCGGCGCCCCGCTGAAGGCCGCGATCGCCAAGGGCGAGGTAAGCCCCGCCCGGCTGGACGAGATGACCACGCGCATCCTGCGCTCGATGTTCGCCCACGGGCTGTTCGATCACCCCGTCACCGAAGCGCCGATGGACCTCGCCCCCGAAATGCTGGCGAAGCACGCCGACGTGACCCGCGCCGATGCCGAGGACGCCACGGTCCTGCTCAAGAACGACCGCGCGATCTTGCCGCTCTCGCCGTCGGTCAAGTCGATCGTCGTGATCGGCGGCCATGCCGACAAGGGCGTGCTCGCGGGCAGCGGCTCGTCGCTGGTCTATCCGGTCGGCGGCAATGCGGCGCCGGGCAGCGGACCGGCGGCATGGCCAGGGCCGGTGATGTACTATCCCTCCTCGCCGCTGGAGGCGATCAAACGCCAGGCGCCCAACGCCAGGGTGATCTACATCGACGGCAGCGATCCCGCCGCGGCGGCCGCCGCCGCGAAGGGCGCCGACGTCGCCCTGGTCTTCGCCACGCAATGGGCCGGCGAATCCTTCGACGTCTCGCTGACGCTCAAGGGCCAGGACGCGCTGGTCTCCGCCGTCGCCGCCGCCAATCCGAAGACGGTGGTGGTGCTGGAGACCGGCGGCCCGGTGTTCACGCCCTGGGCCGATCAGGCCGCCGGTATCCTGGAAGCCTGGTATCCCGGCACCGCGGGCGGCGATGCCATCGCCAATGTGTTGTTCGGCAAGGTGAACCCCTCGGGCCACCTCCCCGCCAGCTTCCCGCGCAGCCTCGATCAGCTTCCCAAGCCCTCCGAGCCCAACACCGGCGACACGACCTATAGCGAGGGCGCGACGGTCGGCTATAAATGGTTCGATGCGAAGGGCAGCGCGCCGCAATTCGCTTTCGGCCACGGCCTGTCCTACACCAGCTTCGCCTATTCGGGTCTGCGCGCCCGCGCCGCGGACGGCAGCGTCACGGTCAGCTTCACGGTGCGCAACACCGGTAAGCGCCAGGGCAAGGACGTGGCGCAGGTCTATGTCGCGGGCAGCGGCTGGGAAGCGCCGAAGCGGCTCGGCGCCTTCAGGAAGCTCGATCTCGCCCCCGGCGCCTCGACGCAGGTGACGCTCGCGATCGATCCGCGCCTGCTCGCGGTGTTCGACGGGCCTGCGAACGCCTGGAAGATCGCGCCCGGCACCTATCAGGTGCTGCTCGGCCATTCCTCCCGCGACATCGCCCAGACGGTATCGGTCAACGTGCCTGCTCGGACACTCCCGGTTGGCTGGAGGCCCTAAAGCGCCAGCCGCCGCCCCTCCCGGGCGCTCTGCCGCGCCAGCTCGATGATCCTGAGCCCGGTCAGCGCATCGGCCGGATCGACCGGCGGCGGCGCGCGCTCGGCAATCGCGGCGGCGACGCCCGCGTAGAAGCGCCGATAGTCGCCGCGCTCGGAGGGGATCGTCTCGCGCGTACCATCGGGCAGCGTCAGCACGCCATATTGCGCCGGATCCTCGATGCCATGCTCCGGGTCCGCCACGCTGCCGCCCGCACGCAAGGCGGCCTCCTGCGGATCGAGCCCGTATTTGACGAAGCTCCCCTGCCGCCCATGGATGCCGAAGCGTGGACGCGGCGCAGCCACGAGCCGCGACGAAGCGAGGATCACCCGGCGGATGCCGTAATGCAGCGTCAGCGCGAAATAATCGTCCACCTCGCCGCCCGCGCGCTGCACCTCCAGATCGGCGCTCAGCGCCTCGGGCGCGCCGAACAGCACCAGCACCTGATCGATCAGATGCGGCCCCAGATCGGGAAGCTGGCCCGATCCCGCCGCGATCGATTCCTTCCAGGGCTGGGCCAGCTCGGGCCGGAAACGGTCCCAATGCGCCTCGTACAGCAGGATCTCGCCCAGCCGCCCGCTCTCCACCAGCGCCCGCACCGCCAGGAAATCGCTGTCCCAGCGGCGATTGTGGAACGGGCACAGCACCAGCCCGCGCGCCCTGGCCAGTTCGATCAGCTCGGCGGCCTCGGCCGGGCTGGTGGCGAAGGGCTTGTCGATCACGACATGCTTGCCCGCCTCCAGCGCCGCCCTGGCGAGCGGGAAATGCGTGTCGTTGGGCGTCGAGATCGCCACCAGCGCGATGTCCGGATCGGCGATCAGCGCCTCGGGCGTGGTCACGGCGGCATGCGGATAGGCGGCACGCACCGCATCGGCCTTGCTGGTGGCGATCGCCGCGAGCTCCAGCCCGGGCACCGCATCGATCAGCGGCGCATGGAACGCCGTGCCGCCAAGGCCAAAGCCGATCACTCCGGTACGGATCATGGGGCTGCTCCTCTTTCGCCGCTGGGCCGTCCGCTCTATGCGGGCGCATGACCTTTCCAATCGACGCCGTGCGCGGGCAATTCAAGGCGCTTTCCGACGAATCCCGCATCTATTTCGACGCGCCCGGCGGCACCCAGATCTGCACCCCCGCGGTCGAGCGGATGGTGGCGCACCTCGCGAGCGGCACGGCCAATTCGGGCGGCGCCTTCCGCACCTCGATCGAGACCGACGCGCTGAGCGACCAGGCCCATGCCGCGATGGCCGACCTGCTCGGCGGCGCACCGCACGAAATCGCGTTCGGCCCGAACATGACCTCGCTCACCTTCGCGGTCTCGCGCGCGCTGGCGCAGGACTGGCAGCCGGGTGACGAGATCGTGCTGACCCGGCTCGACCACGACGCGAATGTCTCGCCCTGGCTGCGCGCCGCGGCGGACAAGGGCGTGACGGTGCGCTGGCTCGATTTCGCCCCCGAAACCGGCGCCTGGAAGCTCGACGAACTGGCCGGCCTGCTCGGCCCCCGCACCCGCCTCGTCGCGCTCGGCATGGCAAGCAACGCGCTCGGCACGATCAATCCGGTAGCCGAGGCGATCCGCATCGTCCGCGCCCATTCGCAGGCGCTGGTCTATGTCGATGCGGTGCAATCGGTGCCGCACATCGTTACCGACGTCACCGCGCTCGGCGCCGATTTCCTCGCCTGCTCGCCCTATAAATTCTTCGGCCCGCACCAGGGCGTGCTGTGGGTGCGCGGCGATCTGGTCGAGCGGATCGATGCCTATCGCGTCCGCCCCGCCTCCAGCGAAGGCGCCCACCGCTTCGAGACCGGCACGCCTTCGTTCGAGGGGCAGGCCGCGGTGCTCGGCACGGTAGAATATCTCGAATGGCTCGGCGCCCGCCTCGATCCCCAGGCCAACAGCCGGCGGGCAAAGCTGGTCGCCGCGATGCAGGGCGCCACCGCCTATGAGCATGATATCGGCACCCGCCTGCTCGCCGGCCTCACGTCCATCCCCGGCCTGCGCCTGTGGGGGGCGCCGACGATGGAGGGGCGCGTGCCCACCTTCTCCTTCATGATCGAAGGCCATCATCCCGATGCGATCGCCAAGCATCTCGCATCGCGCGAAATCCATGCCTGGTCGGGCAATTTCTACGCCGTCGAAGTGATCGACCGGCTCGGCCTGGCCGAAAGCGGCGGCCTGCTCCGCGTGGGGCTGTGCCATTACAACACCGCCGATGAAGTCGACCGGCTGATCGCGGCGCTGCGCGAACTCTAAAATCCTCCCCGTACCGGGGAGGATCATCAAAGTCCTCAAATCGCGTATTTCGCCCGCTGCGGCCGCTCGAGCATCGCGTTCGCCGCATCGTCGCCGATGAACTTTTCGGCCTTGGGATCCCACTTCAAACGCCGCCCGGTCTTCATCGCAATGTGATGGAGCAGGCAGGTCGAGCAGGCCCGATGGCCGATCTCGGCCGGCGCGCTCACCGGCACACCCTTCAGGATCGCATCAAGCCAGTTGCGGTGCTGCTCGGCCGATTTGTAGAGATGCACTTCGTTCGGCCCGATCACGCTGTCGAGGATCTTGGGATCGCTCGCCAGCAGCGGCACGTCGGCGGCCTTGGCCGGGTCCGAAGACGAGACCTGTCCCGTGCGCGTCACGAAGATCCAGCCCTTGTCGCCGATGAACTTCACCCCGTTGGGCAGCGCGCCCGAGATCGTCATCGTCACGCCATTGGCATAGCGCGCATGCGTCTCGAACGGCCCGTGCACGTCCCAAAGCCCGCTCTTGGGGAACTCCGCGGTGCCCCAGATCTCGACCGGCCCCGAATGCTCCATGTCCATGCCCCAATGGGCGATGTCGACATGGTGCGCGCCCCAGCCGGTAATCATGCCCGCGCCGAACTGCTCCATGCGCAGCCAGCCCGGCCGATCCTCGAAGCTGTTCTGCGGATGGACGCGGATCTCGGTGTAATAGACTTCCGGCGTCGTCCCCAGCCAGGCGTCGTAATTGAGGTTGGACGGGATCGGCATCTCGGCCGCCTCCGGCCCGGAGGGATCGCCCGGCAGGCCGATCTCGACCTGCTTCAGCTTGCCGATCCGCCCGTTGCGCACCAGCTCGCAGGCGCGATGGAATTGCGGCCAGGGCTCCTGCCCGCGCTGTTGAGATCCGATCTGAAGTATCCTGCCCGAAGCCTTGACGGCATCGGCCATTTTCCGCCCCTCGGCAATCGTCAGCGAGGCCGGCTTCTGGCAATAGACATGCTTGCCCGCCCCCACCGCATGGACCGCGAGCGGCGCATGCTGGTGATCCGGCGTCGAGATCAGGACGGCATCGATGTCCTTGCTCGCCAGCAGTTCGCGATAATCGGTATAGCCGCGCGTGCCGGAGTAGTTCTTGCCGGTGCTCGCGGCATAGCGGCTGTCGACCAGCTGCATCCCCGCGCCCAGCCGCTTGGTATCGAGGTCGCACACCGCGACGATCTGCGCGTCGGCATGCTTGTGGATTTCCTTCATGTCGTGGATGCGGCTGATCCGCCCCACCCCGATCGCCCCGATCGCGACCCGGTTCGACGGTGCGTTCTGGCCGAACACGCTCGACGGCACGATCGTCGGCGCCACTACCGCGGCAATGGCGCCGCCCTTGATGAGCCCGCGGCGCGAAATCCCCTGCTTCATGGCAAATCCCCCTGTCAGGCCGAAACCGGCCGCGTTGCATTCTTCTGGGCGGTGAGGACCAGCTCGGCGGCGAGCAGCGCCTGGTCCTGATCCTGGGCAAGGCTAGTACGCTCGACGATGTCGGTCACGAATTGCGGGCCGAACGGCAGATGCACCTTCGAGCAGTCGACATATTGAACGCCCTTCCTGTCGGCGATCAGCAGGTGATTGCCGCCCGGACGCCCGGCGATGTCGACATATTTCCGGAGCTCGATGTACCCTTCGGTGCCGAGCAGGAAGAGCCGCCCGTCGCCCCAGGTCGGCAGGCCGTCAGGCGTGAACCAGTCCACCCGGATATAGCCGGTGCCGCCGTTGCCGGTGGCGATCATGTCGCCGAAATCCTCGAACTCGGGCTTGTCGTGCCAGTTGAGGTTGCCGGTCTGCGAGGCGACGACATGCGCCCGGGTGGTCTTGGTGTAATAAAGGAACTGGTCGGCCTGGTGGCTGCCGATATCGGTCAGGATGCCGCCATAGCGCGCCTTGTCCCAGAACCAGTCGGGCCGGCTGGCGGGGCTGATCCGGTGCGGGGCGATGTTGATCGTCTGGACGACCTTGCCGATCCGCCCTTCATCGACAAGCTGCCCGGCATGGACCGAGGCGCGCGATTCCAGCCGCTCGGAATACATGATCGCGAACTTGCGGCCGGTCTCCTTCACCGCCTTTCGCACCTCGGCGAGCTGCGCGAGCGTGGTGATCGCCGGCTTGTCGCCCAGATAATCCTTGCCCGCGCGCATCACCCGGATGCCGAGCGGCGCGCGCAGATCGGGAATCGGCGCCCCGGCGACCAGCAGGATCGACTTGTCGTCCAGTATCTCCGCCTCGCTGCGCGCCAGCTTCACGTCGTTGCCGTAGCGCTTGCGGAAGGTGGCGATCTGCCCCGGATCGGTGGCGTGGAAGGCCGCCAGCGTGCCGCCGCCGCGGATCACCGCATCGGTCATGCCATAGATATGCGCGTGATCCAGCCCGATCACGCCGAACCTGATGCGGTGCCTGGCCTCGGGCTCCGGCCCCGCCGGCGCCTGCTGCTCCGAGGGCGCATTGCCCTGCGCGGTGGACTGGGCGAGCAGCGCATCGGGCATCGTCGCGGCAAAGCCCGCCAGTCCGGCCCCGGTCAGTATCGAGCGGCGATCCATACTCTCTCCTCAGTTCTTCGGGGTCGCGGGAGTCTTCCAGTTGATGACGTGATAAATGGCCGGCGTGGTGCCGACATTCTTCAGCGCATGTTCCGAATTGCTGGCGTTGAAGATCACCGAGCCGGGGCCGAGCCGCTCCCATTTGCCGCCGGACAGCGTCTCGACCGTCCCCTGGTCGATGATGACCAGCTCCTCGTTCGGATGCTTGTGCGGCGGGTGCGAGGCGAGGCCGGGATTGAGCGTGGTGACGTGCATCTCCAGCTCATCGAGCGTCGCGGTGGGCTGGCGGACCAGGTTGCGGATCGCCCCGACATCCGTCTGCTTGACCGGCATCTTCTCCCAATCGAACACCGCCGGGCCGAGCTTGTCGTGCGTCTGCGCCACCGCGCCCGCCGCCACGGTGCAGAGCGCCGCGCCCAGCGCTATCGTCACGTCCCGGCGTGTGATCCCCATCGCATCCCTCCTGATTCGCGCGGGTTCAGGCCGCGTCGTTCACAGCGAGCTTAGCGCATAATTTCGAGACGGAAACCCTATTTGTCTGAGAATATTGCCACAGCCCGGCCAAGGGCGGACGGGCGGGTTCGCGAAGACGCATTACCCGGCAACGGCGAAACATGATCGTCGCTGCGAAAAGCCGGCAAGATCCGCCCGCCCCGGCCGTTTACCGGGATGAGCCCGGCATTCCGCGCGGATGCCAGGCCCGGGTTGCTTGGGGTAACGCGCATCCGCTTGGCCTCGCCCTCGACCGGCTTGCTCCGGCCGGGGGCGAGAGCGATTCAGTGCAGCGAGACGCCGGTCCCGCCGCGTACCGGCTTCGCCCGCCCCGCCGAGACCGCGAAGAAGCACAGCACGCCATAGCAAAGCGCCGGCACGATCAGCGCGAAGGCATAGCCGTGCGACCCCGACACCGCGCCCACCAGCAGCGGCACGAAAGCGCCGCCGATGATCGCGGTGCACAGCAGCCCCGACGTCGCCTCCTCGCTCGCACTGGAGCGTTCGAGCGTCAGCGTGAAGATGACGGGGAACATGATCGAGTTGAACAGCCCGATCGCCAGCGCGACGAAGCCCGCCGTCACCCCGCCCACCACGAAGACATAGAGGCACATCGCCGCCGCGATCGCAGTGAACACCGTCAGCAGGCGCGCCGCGTTGAACCGCGCCAGCAGCGCCGAACCGATCGCCCGCCCCACCATCGCGCCGCCCCAATAGAAGGCAACGGCCTTGCCCGCTTCCTGGAGCGAGACGCCCGCAATCCCGTCGCTGCCCATCGCAAGCCCGAGCAGCGGCACGCCGAACGGCGCGTCGGACTGGCCCCACACCGCGTTGGAATTGAGGAACAGCGCCATCTGCGATCCGATCGACACTTCGGCGCCGACATAGAGGAAGATCGCCAGCCCGCCGAACAGCGCCCATTTCGACGAAAAGGCATCGGCGATCAGCGCGCCCAGGCTACCCCGCGCCTCCAGCGAAGACGGCGGCGCGGCCTGGGTGACGACGCGCCGGCTGAGGAAGAAGAACACCGCCAGCGCCGCGATCAGCCCGCAGATCCAGAAATAGGCCGAATCGATCCCCGCCAGCGCGTCCGCCCGCACCGCCTCGGTGATGACGGTCCCCGGCTTCACCTCGACGCCCTTCAGGAACAGGTGCGCCCCCAGCAGCGGCCCGATGAAGGTGCCCAGCGAATTGAAGGTCTGGCTGAGCGTCAGCCGCAAATGGCTGCGGCTCGGGTCGCCCAGCGCGGCGGCAAGCGGGTTCGCCGCCACCTGGAGCACGGTGATCCCGCTCGCCAGGATGAACAGCCCGAGCAGCACCAGGGTGAAGATCGCCAGGTTCGCCGCGACCAGCATCACCAGGCAGCCCGCGATCATCATGCACAAAGCGGTCAGGATCGTCGGGATCGACTTCAATCGCGCCAGCAGCGCCGCCGCGGGGAACGAAGCGACGCCGTAAGCGATGAAGAAGGCGAAGGTGGCCAACTGCGCCTGGAGGTCGGTAAGCGTGAAGATGCCCTTCACCGCCGCCACCAGCGGATCGATCAGCGAGGTGATGAAACCCCATGCGAAGAACAGCGTCGTGACGGCGGCGAACGCCAGCGTCGTCTGTGTCGATCGTGCGGATGCCAAAGCTGCTCTCCCCTGCATGTCTTTCTCGTTGTGGCGCGACAACGCCCGACAACGTTGCCATTGTCAAGCAGTGCAGATGCGTGTTTCGCGCTCGCGCTTATGCCCCGGCTTCGCTTATTAGGGGCTTGGATTCAGCATCCGCTGTGTAATTTGGGAGCCGCGTAAAGGCTATGGGCGTAATCGATCGAAACAACCGCATGATGCGAAACACTATTGCCGGAACGCTGGCAGTAACGCTGGTCTGCGGCCCGCTGCTCGCGCAAAATGTGCCGGCGCCCGCTCCCACGCCCGCGGCGCCGCTGATCCAGCAGGTCGTGCCGCCCCCGCCGCCGGTCATCCCCCTGCCCGTGCTGAGCGCCGCCCAGGCGACACAGGTCGCCACGCTGCTCGCCGATTCGGGCTTCGCACAGGGCCTGCGCCACGACGGCACCGCCGCGCCGCTGCCCGGCGACAATGCCGCCCTGGTCGGCGCCGTGCTCGATTATGCCCGTGCGGTGCATTCGGGCCGGCTCGACACCAGCGATTTCCAGGAGGATTGGGGCCTGCGCCCCGCGCCCTATGATCCGCTCCCCGGCTTCGCCGACGCGGTGAAGCGCGATCGCATCGCCGCCTGGCTGCGCTCGCTGCCGCCGCCCTATGCCGGCTATGACGGCCTGCAAAAGGGACTCGCCACCTATCGCGACATCGAGGCGAAGGGCGGCTGGACCAAGCTCCCCGCCGGCCCCGACATGGGGTTAGGCGCCAGCGGCCCCCGCGTCGCCGCGCTGCGCAAGCGCCTGGCGGTCGAGGATCCCGACGTCATCGCCACCGGCGACAAGTTCGACAAGGAGCTTCAGGAAGCCGTGGTCCGCGCCCAGAAGCGCTACGGCCTCAATCCCAGCGGAATCGTCTCCACCGGCACGCTGGGCGCGCTCAACGTCCCCGCCGCCGATCGCGTCCGCCAGATCATGGCGAACATGGAGCGCTGGCGCTGGCTGCCGCAGGAGCTTCCCGCCAAGCGCATCCAGGTCAACATCGCCGCCGCGGTGCTGACCGTGTTCGAGGGCGATGCCCCGATCGCCTCGATGAAGGCCGTCACCGGCCGTCCCGGCAACGAGACGCCGATGCTCCAGTCGCGCATCCATTCGATCGTGCTCAATCCGCCCTGGAACGTCCCCACCAGCATCGCCGCCAAGGAACTATGGCCCAAGGGCGAGGCGTATCTGAAGCGCAACAACTACAAGATCATCGGCACCGGCGCCAACCGCCGCCTCCAGCAGCAGGCCGGACCGACCAGCGCGCTGGGCCGCTACAAGTTCGATTTCGCCAATCCCTATGCGGTCTATCTCCACGATACGCCCGTCCAGGCCGGCTTCTCAAGCTTCAGCCGCCTTTCCAGCCATGGCTGCGTCCGCCTGGAAAAGCCCGGTCCGCTCGCCCAGCTCCTGCTGCGCAACGACCCCGCCTGGCAGCCGGATGCGATCGATGCCGCCGTCGCCACGGGCAAGACGCAGCGCGTGCCCTTGCAGGAGCAGGACCAGGTCGCGGTCTATCTCCTCTATTGGACGGCATTCGCCAGCGCGAACGGCACGATGAACTTCCGCGCCGATCCCTATGGCTGGGACGGCACGCTGGCCGCCAAGGTCGAGAAGCGCTCCGCCATCACGGCCGCCGCCGTCGCCGCACGTTAACAGGGAAGGAAATCCATGAAGCTCCACACTATCGCGCTCCTCGCCGCCGCCGGCCTCTCGCTCGCCGCCTGCGGCCACAAGGATGAGGAAGCCGGTCCGGACGCGAACCTGACCAACATCACCGTGCCGGAAGACACCGCCGCCAATTTCGTGGTCGAGACGCCCACGCCCGAGCCGACCGTCAACACCGTGGAGGCGACGCCTGCCCCGCCGGTCGCGGTCACGCCCGACGAGCAGACCCAGGACGATGCCGACGCCACCGGCATGACCGCCCGCGTCTCGCGCGACGAGGGCGAGGAAAGCGGCAAGCCCGCCCAATAAGCCGAACGCCGTGCCGCCCGCCGGACAGCCGCGCGGGCGGCGCCCTCTCCTCCCGAACGGGTCCGCCGCCATGAGAAAGCTCCTCCTCGCCGCGGCCCTGCTCGCGACCGGCGCCTGCACCGCCACCCGCCATCCGCCGCAGGACGACATGGCGCTGCACCGCAAGCTGCTGACGCTCGACACCCATCTCGACACGCCGGTCCATTTCGCCCGGCCCGGCTGGGATTTCGGCACGCGGCACAGCTATGAGAGCGATCTCGCCCAGGTCGATCTCGGGCGAATGGATGCGGGCGATCTCGATGGCGGCTTCTTCGTCATCTACACCGCGCAAGGCCCGCTGACCCCGCAGGGCTATGCCGATGCCAGGGCGTTCGCCTTCAAGCGGCTCGGCGAGATCGAGGCGACGCTCGCCAAATTCCCCGATCGCATCGCGCTCGCGACGAAGGCGAGCGATGCCGCCCGGATCGATCGCGCGGGCAAGCGCTTCGCCTATATCAGCATCGAGAACAGCTATCCGCTCGGCGAAGACCTGTCGCTGCTGAGCGAATTCTACCGGCGCGGCGTGCGCCTCGCGAGCCCGGTGCATTTCCGCGCCAACCAGTTCGCCGACAGCGCCACCGACAAGCCCAGATGGAACGGCCTGAGCCCACTCGGCCGCGATTGGGTGAAGGAGATGAACCGGCTCGGCATGGTGCTAGACGCCAGCCATGCCTCGGACGCGGTGCTCGATCAGATGATCGCGCTCTCGCGCACCCCGGTCCTGCTCTCGCATTCCGGCCCGCGCGCGATGTGGGATCACCCGCGCAACCTCGACGACGATCATATCCGCAAGCTCGCCGCCTCGGGCGGGGCGATCTGCATGAACAGCGCCTATCTCTCGGAGATGCGCTCCACGCCTGAACGAAACGCGCTGCCCGATGTCGAGCAGATGGCCGAAATGTCGCCGGCCGAGCAGGTGAAGCTGACGGCGGACACGCGCGCGCTCGATCGCACCCAGCCGGTCCAGGCCGCCGATTTCGAGACCTATATGCGCGGGCTCCTCCACCTGATCCAGGTGGCGGGCGTCGATCATGTCTGCTTCGGCGCGGATTGGGATGGCGGCGGCGGCGTGAAGGGCTTCGAGGACATCGACGCGCTGCCCAAGGTCACCGCCCGCTTGCGCGCCGCCGGCTATGGCGAGGCCGACTTGCAGAAGATGTGGAGCGGCAACGTCCTGCGCCTGTTGCGCATCGCCGAAGCGCGCAAGGGCCGCTGACCCGGCATGCCGGCACGATGATCCGCCGCCCGCGCCTGCTCCTGTTCGCCTTCGGGGACTTCGCGTTCAATCTCTACTGGCAGAGCATCATGCTCTTCCTGCTGTTCTACTACACCGAGGCGCTGAACCTCCCGGTGGAGACCGCCGCGACGATCTACACCATCGCGACGATCTGGGACGGCATCGCCAATTTCGTCGCGGGCACGCTCGCCGACCGGCGTGAGGCGGGGCGGCATTACGGCAAGGTGCTGATGCTCGGCAGCCTGCCGCTCGGCATCGCCTGCGTGCTCACCTATCTGCCGCCGCCGGTCTCCGGCTTCTGGGGCATCGCCTTCGTGCTGGCGGGGCATTTGCTGTTCCGCACCGCCTATGCCGCGGTGAACATCCCCTATCTGGCGATGTCCGCGCGGATCAGCAGCGACAGCAAGGATCGCGCCTTCATCGCCGGCATGCGGATGCTGTTCGGCACGCTCGCCTGGATTGTCGTCGCGCGCGGCACCGTGCCGATCGGCGCATGGCTGGGCGGCGGCACGGTCGAGGCGAAAGCCTATCTCGGCGCCGCGATCCTGTTTGCGGTCGTCGGCACCGCGATCCTGCTGCTGATCGGCGCTTCCTATCGCGAGGCCGCCGTCTCCCCGCCCACCCAGCGCCCCTCGATCGCCGCGAGCCTGCGCAGCCTCGCCGCCAATCGCGCCTTCGTGACGCTGAACCTCGCCATGATGGCGATGATCGTCGCCGTCACCGTGCTCAACAAATCGGTGCTCTATTATTTCAAGTACTTCCTGGGCGATGAGGATGCCGGCCAGACCGCGCTCGCCTGGATGGGGCTGGTCAGCGCCGTGGCGGTGCCGGCCTGGATGTTCCTCCAGCGCCGCATCGGCACCCGCGCGCTGTGGTTCCTCGCCGCCTCGCTCTGCATGGCCGGGCTGGTGGTCTTCGCCTCGATCCGCATCGATCGCGCGGGGGTGATGCAATTCTATCTGGTCGCGATGCAGGCGATGATCGTCGGGCTGCACTTCGTCTTCTGGGCGATGCTGCCCAACACGATCGAATATGGCGAGCGCACCACCGGGCTGCGGGTAGAAGGCGCGGTGTTCGGCCTGGCGGCGCTGCTCCAGCGCATCGCGATCGGCATCGCCACCGCGATCATCGGCTTCGGCTTCGGATCGGCGGGCTATGTCGCCAATGTCCACCAGAGCGACGCCACGCTCGCGATCATGCGCTGGACGATCGCCATCGCCCCGCTGGGTTTCCTGGCGCTGTCCTGCGCGCTGATGCTGCTCAATCCGCTCGGCCGGGGCGCCCATGCCCGCATCGTGCGCGAGATGGAGGGCGGATAGGGCGGCCAAACCTCCATCGTCACCCCGGCCGAAGTGCCGGGGTCCACTCATCCTCGAACGAGCCCCTTTAAGCTTCGAGCGGCTCTCCCAGCATCCCGGTGGACCCCGGCACTTCGGCCGGGGTGACGGACGAGGAGCATCGGCGCCCTTCGCGCCGAATGCCGATCAACTCAGGCCGGCTGGTCCGCGTCGTAGACGATCCGTACCTTGCCCGCCGCCGCTGTCGCCACGCGTCGCGCGGCATCGACATCCTCCGCCAACGCCAGCGCCACGCCCATCCGGCGGTTCGTCCGCGTCACCGGCTTGGCGAAGATGCGCACGTCCACCGCATCGCCCGGCTCCGCCAGCGCCTCGGCGAGCCCTTCATAATGAAAAGCATCAGCATCCCGGTCCGCCAGGATCACCGCCGATGCTGCCGCTCCGAGCAGCTTCGGCTCGGGTACCGGCAGGCCCAGGATCGCGCGGGCATGCAGGTCGAACTCGCTCAGATCCTGCGAGATCAGCGTCACCATCCCGGTATCGTGCGGGCGCGGCGACAGCTCGGAGAAGATCACCGCCTCGCCCTTCACGAAGAACTCCACCCCGAACAGCCCATAGCCGCCCAGATCGTCGACCACTTTCCGCGCCATGTCCTGCGCCTGGACAAGCGCCGCGCCCGACATCGCCGCCGGTTGCCAGGATTCCTGATAATCCCCCCGCTCCTGCCGATGGCCGATCGGCGCGCAGAAGCGGATGCCCTCCCGCGTACGGACGGTGAGCAGGGTGATCTCGTAATCGAAGTCGATGAACTGCTCGACGATCACGCGGCGGCGATCCCCCCGCATGTTCGCGACGGCATAGTCCCAGGCCCGGTCGATCTCCTCCGCCGCACGGACGGTGCTCTGGCCCTTGCCCGACGAGGACATGACCGGCTTCACCACGCAGGGCACACCCACATGCGCGACCGCGGCGCGCGCCTCCTCCAGGCTCTCGGCATAGAGGTAGCGCGAGGTGGTAAGCCCCAGTTCGACCGCCGCGACTTCGCGGATGCGGTCGCGGTTCATCGTCATCTGGGTCGCGCGTGCCGAGGGAACGACGGTCACGCCCGCCTTCTCCACTTCGGCCAGCACCTCGGTACGGATCGCCTCGACCTCGGGCACGACGAAATCGGGCCGGTGCCGCTCGATCGCCTCGCGCAGCCGATCCGCATCGAGCATCGAGAAGACCTCGCACGCATCCGCCATCTGCATCGCCGGCGCGCCTGCATAGCTGTCGCACGCCACGACATAGGCGCCCAGCCGCTTGGCGGAGATGACGAACTCCCGCCCAAGCTCGCCCGAGCCGAGCAGCAGGATCTTGGCAGTGAATGACATGGGGTCCGCCTCTCGCGTGAATCAGGATGCGGGCTTCTCGCGAAGCGCGCGGCCGATGTCGAGAGGCAGACTGCCCTCACCCTTCCCACCGCCTCCGGCGGCGGGCCCCTTCCCTCTCCCGATGGGAGAGGGAGGGAGCGGCGAAGCCGCGGAAGGGTGAGGGCGGTTCTGGAATTAAGCCCGCGCCAGCTCGAAACTCCCCCGCACCCCTTCCGTCTCCGCCGAAGGCGCGATCCACACGTCGAACTTGCCCGGCTCCACTATCGGCTTGTTCTCCCGTCCGATGAACAGCAGATTGTCGCGCCGCAACCGGAACGTCACCACCTCGGACGCCCCCGGCGCCAGCGCCACCTTGCGGAACGCCTTCAGCTCGCGCACCGGCCGCGTCACGCTGGCGACGCGATCGTGCGTATAAAGCTGCACGACCTCCTCCACCGCCCGGCTGCCCCGGTTGGTCACCTTGGCGCTCACCACCAGCTCGCCGTCCCACGCCATGCTCGGCGCCACCGACAGCCCCGAATATTCGATCCGGCCATAGGTCAGCCCATGCCCGAACGGGAACAAGGCCGAGTTCGGAATCCCGCGATAATGCGCCTTGTAGGGCTGGAGGTCGCCGGGCGGATTGGGCCGCCCGGTCGGCTTGTGCGCATAGCTGTAGGGCTGCTGCCCCGGCGAGCGCGGAAAACTGCACGGCAGCCGGCCGGTGGGCGAATAGTCGCCGAACAGCACGTCCGCGATCGCATGGCCGCTCTCGGACCCCAGGAACCACGTCACGAGGATCGCCGGCGCCTGCACCACCGCGCCCGCCAGCGCCAGCGCGCGGCCGTTCTTGAGCACCACCACCACCGGCTTGCCCACCGCCGCCACTGCCTCGGCCAACGCCATCTGCGGCGCGGGCACGACGATCTCGGCCCGCGACTGCGCCTCGCCCGACAGGTTCTCGCTCTCGCCGATCGCGAGCAGCACCACGTCCGCAGCCCGCGCCGCCGCCACCGCCGCCTCGATCCCGCCCGGCACCGGCGCCTCGACGCCCGAGCCCTCGACCACCGTCACCAGCCCCTTGTCGGCCACCGCCGCCTTCACGCCGGTCGCCAGGTCCACCGCCTGGCCATTGTCGCCATAGACGACCCACGGCCCGTTGATGTCGTGCTGGCCCGAGGCGAACGGCCCGATGATCGCGATCCGCTTGCCGGCCTTGGGCAAGGGCAGCAGGTCGCCCTCGTTCTTCAGCATCACGATCGACTTGCGCCCCGCCTCGCGCGCCAGCGCCAGCGTCGGCTTCGTCCGCGACCGCGCCTTCTCGCGCTTCACGTCAATGCGGCGAAACGGATCGTCGAACAGCCCGAGCCGCGCCTTCATCGCCAGCACCCGCCGCACCGAAGCATCCATCCGCGCCACCGGCACCTCTCCCTTCTCGACCAGATCGGGCAAATGATCGCGGTAGAAGCCGCTGGTCATGCTCATATCCACGCCCGCCAGGAAGGCGAGCTTCGCCGCCTCGCGCGCATCCGCCGCGAAGCCATGATCGATCATCTCCATGTCGCCGGTATAATCCGACACCACGAAGCCCTGATACGCCCACTCCCCGCGCAGCACCTCTTCCATCAGCCAGCCATTGCCGGTGGAAGGCACCCCCGAAATCTCGTTGAACGAGGCCATGAACGACAGCACCCCGGCATCGAGCGCGGCCTTGAACGGCGGCAGATAGACCTCCCGCAGCGTCCGCTCGGAAATATCGACCGTATTGTAATCGAGCCCCGCCTCCGCCGCGCCATAGGCCGCGAAATGCTTGGCGCAGGCCAGCATCGCGTCGTCGTCCTTCAGATCCTTGCCCTGGAAGCCGCGCACCCGCGCCTCGGCGATCAGCTCGCCCAGCAGCACATCCTCGCCCGCGCCCTCCATCGTCCGGCCCCAGCGCTGGTCGCGCGCGATGTCCACCATCGGCGCGAAGGTCCAGTCGATCCCGGCAGCCGCCGCCTCATAGGAAGCGGCCCGCGCAGTACGCTCGGCCAGCCCCGGCTCGAAGCTCGCCGCCTCGCCCACGGGCACCGGGAAGATCGTACGGTGGCCGTGGATCACGTCGGCGGCGAAGAGCAGCGGGATCTTGAGCCGCGATTGCGTCATGGCGGCAGTCTGCATCCGCCGCGCCATCTCGGCGCCGTTGCCGTTGAACACGCCGGTCAGCCTGCCCTGGCGCACTTCGTCGAGCTGCCCGTCGAAGCTCGGCCCGTTGCCCGCCGGATTGAGCGCAGTCGCCACGCCGCCGCCCCAGGCGGCCGGCATCAGGGTCAACTGCCCCGCCTTCTCGGCAAGCGTCATCCTGGCGATCAGCCCGTCGATAAAGGCGGGCACGGGCAGCGCCCCGGCCTGCCACAGCATGGCGCGCGCCGGATTGTGCATCCAAGCCGCGAACGCCCCGGCCCCCATCAGCGCCGCGCGTCGCGAGATCCTGGTGTCGAACATTGCAATTCCTCTCCTGGCGGCGCGCTTCCCACCCTGAAGCGCGATTGTATCAACTGATGGACCCGCGAAATCTTTTTGCTTGTGACCGCTAACCGTAACCGGTTACATACTCTTTGCGAAGCAAGGATTGCAATCGCCTACAGGGTCTGAAACGTAGCAAACATGCGTGGGACCGGAGAAGGGACTGAAATGGCCGAGGCCACCATCCGCGATGTCGCCCGCCGCGCCGAGGTTTCGGTCGCGTCGGTATCGCGCGCGCTCAACGGCCTGGACAATGTCCGCGCCGAGACGCGCGAGCGGGTGATCGCGGCGGCCAACGCGCTCGGCTATGTCCCCCATGCCGGCGCGCGCAGCCTCTCGCTCTCGCGCGCCCATGCGATCGGCGTGGTGCTGCCCGATCTCCACGGCGAGTTCTTCTCCGAATGCGTGCGCGGCATGGACCGCGAGGCGAGCCGGCGCGGCTATGTGCTGCTGCTCTCCAACATGCACGACGACAGCGAGCAGGCCGCGAACGCATTGCGCACCATGCACGGCCGGGTCGACGGGCTGCTGGTGATGGCGCCGCACATCCCGCCCGCCGCGCTCGAACGCGCGCTGCCGCGGACGCTGCCCGCCGTGCTCATCAACGCCCCCGGCGATTTCGGCACGCGCCCGTCGCTGCGCTTCGACAATTTCGCCGGCGCCGACGCGATCGTCCGCCACCTGGTCGAAAACAGCTATCGGCGCATCGTCCACATCGCCGGCCCCGAAGGCAATGTCGATGCCCAGGAGCGCGCCGAGGGCTATCGCCGCGCGATGGCGCGCCACGCCCCCGGCATCGAACCGCGCATCATCGGCGGCGACTTCAACGAGGAGACGGGTACCGCCGCCGCGCGCACGATCCTCGCCAGCGCCGAGCCGTGCGACGCCGTGTTCGCCGCCAACGACATGATGGCGCTCGGCTGCCTCCACGCGCTGCGCGCCGCCGGCAAACAGGTGCCCGGCGACATCGCCGTCGCCGGCTTCGATGACGTCCCCCTCGCCCGCTACATGGCGCTCACCACCGTCCGCGTCCGCATCGCCGAGATCGGCGCGCGCGCCGTCGCCCGCCTGATCGACCTGCTCGACGGCCGCGACACCGGCGAGCCCAGCGAGATCCACGTCCCCGAGCTCGTCGCCCGCGCCACCACCGCGCCCCACACGCCGAACGGAGCTTGAGGATGCACGCTGACGCCCATTTTTTCGCCGCGAATGTAACCGGTTTCACAACCAGGCCGGCGCCTGGTGGTGAGGTCGCTTGCATCCGGGGCGATTTCCGATCGGCAGAAGACCGTCATCCCGCCGGGATGACGGTTGTTCCTGTGATTTCACATCACGCCGCCGTCCGGCGCTTCACCCCCTCCCCGGTTACACCCCAACTCGGGGGCGGCGCTGCCCGTGCCGCCCCTGATTTTTTGGTGTAGGAAGGACAAGAACATGATCGATCGTCGCGCCCTTCTCTCGCGCGGTTCCGCGCTGCTCGCCGGATCGGCCCTGCCCGCCGGCGGCGCCGTTGCCGCGCCCGCCGGCCCCACCCTCCCCGCCTTCTACGAGGATCTGGAGAAGCGCACCTTCCGCTGGTTCTGGGAACTGGCCCGCCGCGACAACGGGCTGGTGCCCGATCGCCATCCCAGCCCCTCCTTCTGCAGCATCGCCTCGGTGGGCTTCGCGCTCACCGCCTATCCGATCGGCGTCGAGCGCGGCTGGATCACCCGCGCCGAGGCCCGCGACCTCACGCTCACTACGCTCCGCTTCTTCTGGGAAGCGCCGCAAGGCCCCGAACCGACCGGCAGGATCGGCCATAAGGGCTTCTTCTACCATTTCATCGACATGATAAGCGGCGCGCGCTTCCGCGACGTCGAGCTTTCCAGCGTCGACAGCACGATCCTGTTCATGGGCATCCTCTTCGCCGGCCGATATTATGACCGCGCCGATCCCGCCGAGCGGGAGATCCGCCGCCTCGCCGACGCCATCTATGCCCGCGCCGACTGGAACTTCTTCCGCTCGGACGGGCGCAAGGCGGTCTCGATGGGCTGGCATCCCGAGCGCGGCCTGATCCCGCGCAGCTGGGAGGGCTATAACGAGGGCATGTTCGTCTTCATCCTCGGGCTCGGCGCGCCCGAGCATGCGCTTCCGGCCGATAGCTGGGAGGCATGGATGGCCCCCTATCCCCAGAAGTGGCGCGGCGACGGCCCTACCCGCCATCTCGCCTTCGCGCCGCTGTTCGGCCACCAGTACAGCCACACATGGATCGATTTCCGCGGCATCCGCGATCGCGCGATGCGCGAGGCCGGCATGGATTATTTCGAGAACAGCCGCCGCGCCGCCTATGCCGATCGCGCCTATTGCATCGCCAATCCAATGCGCTGGGACGGCTATTCGAAGGACATCTGGGGCCTCACCGCCTGTGACGGCCCCGGCGGCTTCCGCCTGCCCTTCAAGGGGGAGACGCGCGAGTTCTTCAGCTATTCGGCGCGCGGCCCGCTCGGCCAGCCCGACGAGCGCGACGACGGCACGCTGGCCCCCACCGCCGCGCTGGGCTGCCTCCCCTTCGCCCCCGAGATCGTCATTCCCTGCGCCGAAGCGATGAAGCGCGACTATGGCGACCGGCTCTACGGCAGATACGGCTTCCTCGATTCGTTCAATCCCAGCTTCAAATATGCCGATGTCCGCCCCGAAAAGGGCAGCGTCGATCCGAAACAGGGATGGGTGGATGACGATTATCTCGGCATCGACCAGGGACCGATCCTGACGATGGCGGCCAATTACCGCAGCGATTTCGTCTGGAAGCACATGCGGGCCTCTCCCGCGATCCGAAAGGGCCTGAAGCGCGCAGGCTTCACCGGCGGCTGGCTGGCCTAAAAATCCTCCCCCAGCAAGCCGGGGGAGGATTTGGCTCACGCGGTTCAATCCACGTCACAACCGCCAACCCACTTGCAATGTAGGATTTCACCTGCAACGCCACGCAGGTTCTTTCTCATCGCGAATATACTGCACCCCGGTCTCGCGCACCCGCGCGCGGGCGTGCGCGCACGTGGGGCAGTCAAATGAGTCAACCAACAGGTATCCTGCTACCGCTCGCAGCCCCGACTCGCCGGATCATGGCAGCGCCGAAACATCGAGCGGAAGCGCAAGCTGGATCGCCTCCGCCGAGCGCTCGCGGATTCGCTGTGGCGCCGCGATCAGGCCATGCCTGGCAAGCGGGCCGCCCGGCGCCCACATCGTCGTGTAGAGGTTCAGGAAGTCCTGCAATCCCGGCACGGCCTTCAGATGCTGCTTCTTGATGTAGAGGTAGAGGCTGCGGACCCCCGGATATTTGCCGCTGGCGATGGTGTCGTAAACCGGCGCAATCCCGTCGATCGGCACGCCGTGCAGCCGGCTCGCATTCTCCTCCAGATAGGAATAGCCGAACAGGCCCAGCGCGTTCGGATTCTGCTCCAGCCCCTGGACGATGAGATTGTCGTCCTCCCCCTTCTCGACATAGGGGCCGTCGCTGCGGACGCGGTGGCAGGCATTGTCGAGCAGCGCGGGATCGGCGGCTTTCTTCAGTTCCTGCGCCGCGGGCATCGCCTCCAGGCAACCGGGCTCCAGCATCAGTTCCACGAAAGCGTCGCGCGTGCCGCTGGTCGATGGCGGACCCAGCACCTGGATCGGGATCGCCGGCAGCGCCGGATTGACGTCCTTCCAGGTCTTGGCGGTGTTCGGCTTGCCCATCGGGTTCGCCGCGAGCGCCAGATAGATGTCCTTCCTGCTGAGCTGGAGCTTCGGCCCGGCATTGCTTTCGGCGAGTACGATCCCGTCGAGCCCGATCGGAATCTCCAGGATCTCGCCGACGCCCTTGGCTTCGCATTTGTTGAACTCGGCGCGCTTCATCCGGCGCGAGGCATTATCGGGATATTGATAGCCCACGCCTTCGCAGAAACGGCTGATGCCGGCGCCGGTCCCGGTCGATTCGATCGCCGGCTCCTTGCGGCCGCTCTTCGCCTGGACGAACGCCTCCGCCACCGCCTTGGTGAAGGGATAGACGGTCGAGGATCCCGTCGCTCGAATCTCACGGGAGGAACCGCCGTCGCACGATGCGAGCGCGAATACCGCGCACGCCAGAAGACCAAGCCGGCCAAGCATCGCCGTTCCTCCCCGTTTTGGTTATGTATTGGGGGCGCAGAATACGCGCGTCCGTCGGGCCCTATTCTCCGGCAACTGGGTTACCCCCGTATGACAAGCCGGTCAGGACAGGCGATAGACTGCTTGGGGGTGGCTATCGGCTGGCGGAAGGCAAGTTCCAGTCGATCCGCACCGGCTTCGAACGCCGCGACACGCCGCTTTCATCGAACGCCTCGACCGCGACCCAATAGCCCTGCCCCACGTCGAGCGCGCGCAGGTCCAGCGCCGTCCCCTGATCGGCCCAGCGCTGATAGGTGAGCGTCAGCCGATCGGGCCGGATGCCCCACAGCACATTATAGCCGACCGCGCCCTTCACCGGCCTCCAGGCGATACGCGCATTGCGCTGGTCCGCGTCGCGCCGGGCCGTCACGCCCCCCGGCATCGCCGGCGCCTTGCCGGCCGCCGAGCCGAACACGCGGATGTCGCCGATCGCCAGATTGGCTGCGCCGACATGGCCGTGGACATAGCGGACGTAGCGCGCCCTCACCGGCGCCGGCAGCTCGAAATAGGCGTTGGGCCGGTCGCGGCGCGGCGCCTCGGTCCTGGCCAGCGGCGCCCAGTGCGTGCCGTCGAGCGAGGATTGCAGCGCGAACTCGGTGTAGATGTCGTCCGCATCGGCGAACCGTCCGGACTTGTAGTCGGCGAAATCGACCTGCACCGCCCGCAGCGTCCTGGCCCCGCCCAGATCGACCGTCAGCGTCTCGCCCGGCCGGTTGGCGCCCGCCACCCAGAAAGTCCGCGGATTCTCGTCGGTCACCCGGTCCGCGGCAAACTCTCCGAGCGTCGAGGAAGCCGTCACCGCCTTCTTGTAGGAAAGCAGCATCCAGCCGGTGAACAGGCTGTCCGGATTCTCGATCTTGGAGGTCGGCACATAATGGGGAAAGTCGCCGAACCGGGTCGAGACCGACATCTGCCCATCGGCTGCGAAATGCGCGGGCCACATGCCGATGCGCCGCTCGAACGTCCAGTTATAGCCGATCCACGGCGTGCCGGTGTTCCACCAATTGCCGTGTACGTCCTGGAAGGTCGATCCGTGCCCCGCCCCCTGGACGAACCCGCCGGGCTTGTAGGCGACCGGATTGTATGGCGCGTACTCGAACGGCCCCAGCGGCTTGTCCGAGACGTAAGTGCCGTTGGCATAAGCGTTATATTCGGTCCCCGGCGCGCCGTACTGGAGATAGTAGCGCCCACCCACCTTGGTCATCCAGGCGCCCTCCATGAAGGGCTTGATCGGCGTGCCGTCGGGCAGGCTGCCCGAATGATCCTGGCCGAACCGCTCCCAGCCGTGCCGCTCCGGATGCAGCGCCAGCATCGCCTGGGCCTGCCCCTTGTAGATCAGCCGCCCATCCTTGAACGCGATCTCGATGCCATAGAGCGGAAAGACGTTCGACGAGTTCCAGTAGAGATACCATTTCCCGTCATCGTCCTTGAACAGCGCGGGATCCCACGGCCCCGGCGGCACCTGTCCCGGCTTGATCCTATCCTCGAACCCGCCCGGGACGGCGCCCGGCAGTTCCGGCATCCGCCGCACGAAGAAGTCGAGCCTGCCCGTCTCCGGCGCAGTGCTGGAGAGGATCGATTCCGGCCGGGTCATCGAGGGCTGGATCAGGATCCGCTCGCCGTCCGACCACACCGCCGGCGCGACGATCGACTGGAACGGCCAGCGGCTCGGCGTGATGAAGGTCCAGTCGATCAGGTCGGTCGAGCGCCAGTATCCGTCGGCCAGCGTCTGGAACAGGTAATAGGCGCCCTTGAACTGGACCACGGCGGGATCAGCCCCGGTCCGGTACGAGACGCCCTCGTTCATCTGCTCGAAATTGTAGCGGTAATCGATGTCGAGCGGATTGATGTACGTCCGCTTCGGCGCCTGGGCCTGGACGGCGGTGCCCGCAAGCAGGCTGAGCAGAAGGAGGGACGCGCGCTTCATTTCGAACGAGGCGGGGCTCCCGAAAGAGCCCCGCCAGACCGGATCAGAAGCGATAGCCGAGGCGGAACTGGATGCGCCGCGGCAGGGTGAGCACGTTGCTGCCGATCCGCGCCGGCTCGAGCGGGTCCGTCACCTGGCCCGTCTCAGGATTGATCGTGTTGTTGAACCCTGTGTCGAAGCCTTCGAAATTCTTGTTGTTGAAGACATTGAGCATATCGACCGCGGCCTCCACCTGGTCGCCGCCGAATATCGCGAGCTTCTTGGAGAGCGACACATTGACTTCGCAAAAGGCGAAGACGCCCTTGATGCAGTTCTTCTCCGGATAAGCGGCAGTGAAGCGGTTGAAGCCGGAATCGGCGCCGTTGGTGGAATCGACCACCTGAAACGCCTGGCCGGAGCCGAAGGTGCTGAGCGTCGAGAACTGGAAGCCCAGCGGCAGATCGACGATGCCCGACAGGACAAGGCGGTGCCGCTCATCGCCCGCTCGGGGACGCCAGCCATAATTATCGGGCGTCAGCGCATCGAGGCTGAACAGGTCGCCGCCGTTCTGCTCGCCCTTCGAATAGGTATAGGCAAGATTGAAGCCCCAGCCCGACGCCTCGGTGTAGTTCTTGTCGAGCGTGAAATAGATCGCCTTGTAGCGCGTATCGAGCCCGTCATAGCCAATCAGCACATTGGCATAGCCGAACGGAACGACCGGGGCGGTGTTGCAGCAGCCGCCCAGCCCGTTGTCATTCCGCGTCGCGAACAGATTGGTATAGCCGTTGCGGCCCCGCTGGTACGAGCCGGTAAGCGACGCCTGGAAGACGCCGATACGCTGGCGGACGCCAATGCTGACCTGATCGTTGACCGGCGGCTTGGCGTCGTTCTTGACGGCGAACAGTTCGGGCAGGCCGGCGCTCTGCGAGCTGTCGCGCAGGGCCAGCAGGCCTTCGCGCGTCAGATAGGATGGGTTCCACTGAACAGTCGGCAGGCCACCGCGCGGCTGGCCGTCCGCTGAGAAGCGGAACACGCCGATCGGATTGATCGTGCGCGAAAGCTCGTCGACGGTGTTGTTGAAGTTGTTGCGGTCATAATAACGGCCCAGCCCGCCGAAGATCACCGTCGAGCGATCGCCCTTGATATCCCACGAAAAGCCGAGGCGCGGCGCGATCGCGCCAGCGAACGGGCTGCGATCGTTGCCGTCGGTGATGTAGTTTTCAGGATTGAAATAGGACGTCGTCGGCAGGGCGCGCAGCGCAGCCGCCGCGGCAGCGGGCGTGCGATAGTCGTTGTTGAAGCCGTTCGTCTCATAATCCCAGCGCACGCCGATATTGAGCTGCAGCCGGCTCGTGATGTCCCAATCGTCCTGCACATACAGCCCGACCTGGGTGTCGGAGGCCAGGATCAGTCCGTTGCCCAGTCCCAGCCGCGCCTCTGCAGGGAAGGAGAAATTGAGATTATTCTGCGGCTCGCGCCGGAAGGTGTAGCGCGGCTGGATATTCGCCTGATTGGCGAATTCGATATCGGTGACCTCTACCCGGGCGCCGAACTTGATCGCGTGACCGTCAAACCCCGTATAGGTGAAGTCGTCACGGAGAGTGTGGCCCTTCTGAATCTCGCGGCGCGTGGAATCCTTGCCGCCGAATATGATTACGCCGTCATAGTCGAATGTCGGTAGATTCGGATTAACCGAAACCGGGTTGAACGTATAATCTAGATAGTTCGCATTGAATTCATTTACGAAGTTGTCACCGTTATAGGTCCATTTGAACAGATAGGTGTCGACCTTGTTGATCTTGTTCTCCGCATTCTCATAGGAGACGTTGCCACCGAAATTCTGGATGTCGGTTTCCTGACGACGACTGAACGACAATTCGAAGGTCTGGTGGCTGTCAGGCGTGAGCGTCAGCTTGCCGAAATAAAAGTCGCCGCGGAACGGGCTGACGAAAGAACCCTCGAAATCCGAGAGGCGACGGCCGGAGACCTGCTCGAACTCAGTGATCGCGTCCGCCGATCCGGTGCTGTCGACGTTGAGCGCGCGGTTCTGGTCGTTACCCTCATAGGCGGCGAAGAAGAACAGCTTGTCCTTCACGATCGGGCCGCCGAGCGAGATGCCGTATTGCTTGCGCTCGAACTCAGGCTCGGGGCGATTGTTGCGCTTGTCGAGATACGGCTTCTCGGTCAGCCCCTTGTCGGTATATTGGCCGAACGCCTCACCATGGAATTCGTTGGTGCCCGATTTGGTGACGGCGGTGATGATCGCCGATCCGGCCTGCTCATATTCCGCCTTGTAGTTCTGCGTCAGCACGCGGAACTCTTGGACGGCGAGTTGGCCGAACGGATTGCCGCGGCTGTTCTGCTGACCGGCGATGCCGCCTTCGCGCAGCTTGTTCTTCAGGCTGACGCCGTCGATGAAGACATTGACCTGGCTCGCGGTCGATGCGCCCGCTTGGATGCCCTTGCCGGTCTCGCCGTCATTGTAGCGCACGCCCGGGGCCAGCGCCGCGAAGGACAGGAAGTTGCGATCGGTCTGCGGCAGGATGCGGATCTGGTCCTGGCTCACATTGGTCGCGACCTCACTGGTGCGGGTCTCCGCCAGCCGCGATCCGACAACCACGATCTCGTCGCTGCCGACGGTCGCCGGCTCCGCAGCCGCGGCTTCCGCGGAGAGGATGGCAAGGTCGAGGTTCGCAGCCTGGCCGACGACGATCTGAACCAGCTTGCTCGCGGTCTGCTCGCCCGCGGTCGCAGTCACCTCATAGGTGGCGGGACGCAGGCCGGTCAGCGTGTAGTTGCCGTTCGCATCGGCGGCCACGCGGTAGCTCTGGTTGGTGCTCGTGTTGCGCGCCGTCACCGCCGCGCCGCCCGCCGCCGCACCGTCCGCGCCGGTTACATGGCCGCGCAGCGTACCGGTGGTCACCTGGGCCGAAGCCGCAACCGGCAGCATCACCGCGCCGCCGGCCAGCATCGTCGCCGCAGCGAGATACGCCCGCATCATCTTGGAATGCTTCACTTTATTCCTCCCCTAACCTGGTTGTAACCGGTTACATGTCCGCTTACGCGATTCTGTTATCTGACAACGATGTCAAAACCGACTTTGACCGCGAGTGTCAATCCTGCGCCAATGCTTGAGAACGTTCTTAGTTTCCGGAAAACCAGCGACCGTGCCCAAAGAGCAACACCTGCTCCGCGGCGCGTGTATCCGGCCCGGTTCGGGCCGGGCGTTTCTCAGACGTAATGCGGCTCGCCGCGCTCGTGCAGCGCCTCGTAGTGGACAAGCGCCGGCTCGGAGCCGAACGGTACCGGCTCGCCGCCCCGGAACGCCCATTCGCCGCGGTCGCAATCCTCGGCGCGGACATAGCCGTTGATGTAGAAACGGCGCTGGTGGGTCGAACGGTTGAGGCCCGAGCCATGGACCAGATACGGGCTCCACAGCGCGAAATCGCCGGGCTCCATCACCAGATCGATCGTGTCGTCCGCCGAAAGGCCCGCCGCTTGCAGCACCGCATCCTGCATCTCGGTGCCCAGTACCTCGGTAGAGGTATCCAGGCCGATCACGCCGTGGACATGGCTACCGGGAATGAACTTCATGCCGCCACTCTCGGGATTGTGCGGATCGATGGCGATGCCGGTCTGCACATAGGAGGTGCCGAGGTTCCGATAAGCCCATTCCGGACGGCGGAAGCGCGAATCCTGATGCCAGGCGAAATCACCCTTCGATCCCGGCGCCTTCCAGTGGAGCTGGTTGATGATCTGCTTGAGATCGCCGCCGATCAGCGGCGCGAGGATCCGGGCGATGCGCGGATCGGTCCGCACGCCGTTCAGCACCGGCTGATGATAGGACATCCACTGCGCCATCCGCACCAGCGGCGGCTGCGCGCCCTCGGCCGGGGCGACATTGTAGAAGAGGTTGCCATGACGGAAGCTGCGGCCATGCGCGATGCCCTCGGCCTCGACCTGGTCGATCGCGGCGCCGATCGCCTCGATCTCGGAGGGCGAGAACAGCCCGCGAATGATCGCATAGCCGTTGCGCCGATAGTCGGCGACATAGTCGTCCGCCTGCCCGATAGCCGCCATTGCCCACCTACTCCTTCCCCGGCTGTCTAAGGACCGGAAACGGTGGCGGCTAATAGCGTGGTCTGGGTTCGGAATTCCCTAAGGCTATAGCCGCGCCGCCAGATCGGGCGCGTCGGGGCCGGCGATCAGGTGCACCGTGCCGCCGATGATCGCCACCGCCCGGATACCCGCGCGGCGAAGCGCCGCCTCGTCGACCAGCCCGGGATCGCCGACCCTGGCGAGAACGCGCGTCGCACGCGCCTCGGCGGAGCGGAGATTGCCCTCGCCCAGCGCATGGGCAACCGCGGCGGCATCGATCTTCGCCGCCGGGCTTGCAGTCGGGCCGGACGCCATCGCTTCACGAACCTCACCCGCCACCCGATCGGCGATCGGTCCCATCACCACCTGGACGCGGCCGTCGGTGAGCTTCAGCACGCCACGCGCGCCGAGGCCCCGCAGCCCCGCCTCATCGACCCGGCCGGAATCGGTCAGCACCAGGCGCAGCCGGGTGGTGCAGGCATCGACGCTGCGGACATTCTCGCGCCCGCCCAGCGCCTGGACGATCCCGGCACCCCGCCCGCCAGCACCGACACCGGCCGCTGCCGCGATCGGCTCGTCGGTCTCGCGGCCCGGGGTCTTCAAATCGAAACGGCGGATGCACCAGCTGAACACCGCGTAATAGATGCCGAAATAGACGATCCCGACCGGAATCAGCAGCAGCGGCCGCGTCGCCAGCCCATAGTTCAGCACATAGTCAATCAGCCCCGCCGAGAAGCCGAAGCCCAGCTTCACGCCCAGCAGGTCCATCACCACCATCGCCACGCCGGTCAGCACCGCATGGACGACGTAGAGCATGGGCGCGAGGAAGATGAAGGTGAACTCGATCGGCTCGGTCACCCCGGTCAGCAGCGAGGTCAGCGCCAGGCTGAGCAGCAGGCCCCCAACTGCCTTGCGCCGAGCCGGCAAGGCGCTGCGGTACATCGCCAGGCAGGCGGCGGGCAGGCCGAACATCATCACCGGGAAGAAACCAGCCATGAAGCTGCCCGCGGTCGGATCGCCCGCGAAGAAGCGCTTGATGTCGCCGGTCGCGCCGTGGAAGTCGCCGAGCAGGAACCAGGCGACATTGTTGATGATGTGATGCAGGCCGGTAATCAGCAGCAGCCGGTTGAGCAGGCCATAGACGAACAGCCCGATCGGCCCCGCCCGAACCACCCATTGGCTCACCGTATCGATCCCGGCCTCGAACCAATGCGCGCCATAGCCGAAGATCGCCGCGCCGATCAGCCCGGCAAGGCCCGCCGCTATCGGCACGAAACGCCGCCCGGCGAAGAAAGCGAGATAATCCGGCAGCTTGATATTGGCGAAGCGATTGTAGAGCAGCCCGGAGACGACGCCCGCCAGGATGCCGATCGGCACGCTCAGATGCGATATCTCCTTCGCGCGCCACGCCGCCTGCTCGACCGGCAGCGCGTTCGCCATGCCCGGCGGCAGTTGCAGGAGCACCTTGGCGCCCTCAGTCGCGACCAGAAAGGCAACCACGCCAGCCAGCGACGCCGCGCCGTGATTCTCGCGCGCCAGCCCCACCGCGACGCCCGCGGCGAAGAGCAGGCCCAGGTTCGAGAAGATCGCATCGCCCGATGCCGCGATGAAGGGAATGCCGAGCATGTCCGCCTGGCCGAGCCGCAGCAGCAGCGCCGCGATCGGCAGCACCGCGATCGGCAGCATCAGCGCGCGACCAAGCGGCTGGAGCCGGGCAAGCACGCGCGAGGGGTGCAGCTTCATCGGATCGCCTCCCGGGCCAGTTCGCGTACGTCCGCCGCCGAGACCGCGTCGCAGGCGCGCTCGGCCAATGCCTGGCATGCGGCCATGTCGAGCGAACGCACGGCGGATTTGAGACCCGGCACCGCCGCCGGCGTCGCCGAGAGTTCGGTGATGCCGAGCCCGATCAGGATCGGCGCGGCGAGCGGATCGGACGCAAGACTGCCGCACACGCCCGCCCAACGCCCGGCATCGCGCGCGCCGCGCCCCACCTCGCGGATCAGCCGCAGCACAGCCGGGTGCAGCGCATCGATCCGCGCCGAAACCGAAGCATTCCCGCGATCGGCGGCGAGCGTATATTGCGTCAGGTCGTTGGTGCCGATCGACAGAAAATCCGCCTCGCGCGCGATCTGCCCGGCCAGCATCGCAGCGGCGGGAGTCTCGATCATCACGCCTAACTGAATCGCATCGGCGATGCCCAGTTCCGCCTTCACTGCATCGAGCATCGCCCGCACCGGACAGTAATCCCCCAGATCGGCGATCATCGGCAGCATGATCCGGCACTGGTCCGCCGGCACGCCGCGCAGGATCGCGCGGAGCTGGAGCCGCAGCAGGTCCGGCCGCGCCAGGCCCAGCCGGATGCCGCGCAGGCCGAGCGCCGGGTTCTCCTCCGCCGGCAGCGGCAGATAGGGCACCGGCTTGTCCCCGCCGATATCGAGCGTGCGCACGATCAGCGGGCGATCGCCCAGTGTGGCGGCGATCCGCGAATAGGTCTCGCGCTGCTCCTCCTCGCTTGGAGCCGTATCGCGTTCGAGGAACAGGAATTCGGTGCGCAGCAGACCGCAACCCTCCGCACCCGCATTCACCGCCGCCGCCGCATCGGCGACCGAACCCAGATTGGCGAAGACCTCGATCCGCGTACCGTCCGCCATGTGCGCTGGCGCGTGCGCCGCCGCGAGGTCGTTGGCACGCCGTTCGCGGGTTTCCGCCAGCCGCACGCTCGCGTCCGCCAGCGCCTCCGCGTCCGGATTCACCGCGATCGTTGCCGCGTCCGCGTCGAGGATCAGCGGCGTGCCGTCGGCAATCTCCAGCGCCGCCTCTCCCGCCGCGACGAGCATGGGAATGCCTGCCGAAGCCGCGAGGATCGCGACATGCGAGGTCGGCCCGCCCGCCGCGGTGATGATGCCGGCGAGATTGCCCGTATCAAGCGCCAGGAACTGAGACGGCAGCAGGTCTTCGGCGATCAGGATCGTACCCTTGGGCAAGGCAGGAACGCCCGGCCCCTCGCCGTCCAGCAGCACCGCGATCACCTGGCGCTCCAGATCGGTCAGGTCCGCGATCCGCTCCATCAGCAGCGCATCGCCCGTCGCGCGGATCGCAGCGGCGGCCTCGCGGCTCGCAGCGCGCCAGGCGAAGGCGGCGCTGCGTCCTTCGGCGATCAGGCGTTCGGCGGCGCGGACCAGATCGGGATCCTCCAGCAGCGCGCGGTGCGCCTCGGCGATCTCGGCGGCGCTGCCGCTCCTGCCTTCCAGGCTTGCGGCGACTTCGCCCAGCGCCTTGCCGAGCGCCGCCCGCTCGACCGCCGGACCTGCGCCGTTCTCGGGCACATCCTGGTCGGCCGCACGGAGCTGGAGCACCGTGCCGATCGCCAATCCCGGCGACGCCGTGACCGGCTGTCCTGCCCGCGCTGCCGGCTTCGGCGCAGGCGTCGCCGCGTCCTCACCCAGCCCCGACAGGATCAGATCGGCAACCGCATCCACCGCCGCGCGGGCATCGGCCCCGCTGCCGGCGATCCGCACTGTGTCACCATGTGCCACGCCCAGCCCGAGCAGCGCCACGGTGCTGCGCGCATTGGCCCGCCGCGTACCCTGCACCAGCTCAACTTCCGACAGGAACGGCCGCAGCGCCGCCGCGATCCGTGCCGCCGGGCGCGCATGGATGCCGTGCGCGGCGGACACCTGCACCTGCCGCTCATGGCGTTCCTCCGAAATAGGGGCCGAGGCCACGCCCCCATTACCACGCTCAAGCCGCGCAACCGGATCGCCCGCATCGACCAGCCGGCCGACCCGCTCCAGATGCAGCGTGAAACCCTCACTGGCGACCACCACTGGCGTAATCAGCGCCTTGGCCGCCTCGCCCACTGCGTCGAGGTCGAATTCGACCAACACATCGCCCAACGCCACGCGATCCCCGGCCGCAACCTTGGCCGCAAAGCCGCGCCCGTCCAGCGCCACGGTCTCCAGCCCGATATGCAGCAGCAGTTCCGCACCGTTCTCGAGCCGCAGCGTCACCGCATGCGCGCTTGCCGGCACCGAAAGCACTTCGCCCGCCGCCGGTGCGCGCAGCACGCCCTCGATCGGATCGACCGCGAAGCCGTCGCCCATCATCCGCTCGGCGAAGACCGCGTCGGGCACTTCCTCCAGCGGCGCGAGCCAGCCCGCGAAGGGCGCGGCCAGAATCACAGTGTCAGCGCTCATGGGATCAGCTCGACCGATTCGATCGCCCACATCGGTTCGACGCCCTTGGCCGTATAGCTGATGCACAGATCCTCATTGCCCGAACGCGGCTCGATCGGCGCGACCAGCCGCGTGAGTCCCGGATTGCCCACCGCCGGCGCCAGCGGCAGCACCGCGATCCGTGGTCCCTTGCAGGTACCGGCATAGACTTCGAACTCACCCGCAGGGGTCGCTGGCGGGCGGAATTTGATATGGTCGATATCGGCACCGATCTGGAAGTTGAACGGGATCTGCCCGACCTCGATCGCGATCTGCTTCACGCCGCCCACCGGCGCGCCCTCATAGATCCAGCAGGGATCGAAGATGTCGGTCAGGAACACCGCGCGCTTGCCCGTCGCCGGATAATCATCCTCCAGCGCGAGCACGACCTTGTTGGAGCAGGTCTTGAGTTCCTCGTCGCTGCGCCGGCGAACCGCGCGCGCGTCGACGCGCCGCGCGATTGCGCCGGGCGCCGGCTTGCCATCGAGAAAGGTCGACGCCTTGAGTTCGCTCGGCAGCTTCAGTCGGAACGGCGCGGCATAGAGCGGCGACGTCGCGATCACGAGGCTGCCGTCGGTCGTGTAGCGCATCTCCAGCCCGGCCTGGTTGGCGAGCGTCACCGTCACCCCGTCCTCGCCCGGCTTATAATCGAGCTTTGGCCGCACTTCCCAGGCGCTGAACGCCGAACGCAACCCCAGGGCGCGCATCCGCGCCATCTGCGGGATCACTCGCGTCACGAAGTCCGGGAAGCTGCGCGCGCCCTCGCGCGACCAGCCGATCTCGGCGACGGCGCTGGCGCGGGGGAAGGTCGCCCAGGCCGCCCGCGCCTCGGTGCGGACATGCTCGGTCCACAGGTTCGCCTGCAGCCCCAGGATATGATGCTGCTGCTCGGCCGGGATCGCATCCGGCGCGGGATCGAAATCATAGACCGTCTTCAGGTCGATCAGATTCCCCCGCCCCGGCGGCTCGGACGGCCCGAAGCCCTGGCGATTGTCGATATAGAGCGTCGGCGACGGGCTCAGCACCGCGTCATGCCCCGCCTTGGCCGCCGCGATCGCGCCGTCGATGCCGCGCCACGAGGTGATCGTCGCACCCTCGGGCATGCCGCCTTCGAGGATCTCGTCCCAGCCGATCAGCCGCCGCCCCTTGCCGCTGACGAACTTCTCGATCCGGTGGACGAACCAGCTCTGCAGCGCGGCCTCGTCCTTGATGCCGAGCGCCTTCATCCGCGCCTGGATCGCAGGCGAGGCCTTCCACTGGTCCTTCACCGCCTCGTCGCCGCCGACATGGACATAGCGCGACGGGAACAGCGCCATCACCTCGCCGAGCACCTCCTCCAGGAAGCCGAAGGTGCGATCGTCGATATTGTAGAGCCAGGGGAAGACGCCCCAGTCGCTCTCGGTGCCCGACGGGATCGGCGTCCCGGTGCCGAGCCAGGGATAGGCCCGGATCGCCGCCAGCGCATGGCCGGGCATCTCGATCTCGGGCACGATCGTCACGCTGCGTTTCGCCGCATAGGCGACGATCTCGCGGATCTCGGCCTGGGTGTAGAAGCCCCCCACCTTGGGCAGCCGCGGCGCGCTGGGCGCGGTGGCGGGTTCGCGCCACGCGGAAACCTCGGTGAGCTTCGGATATTTGGGGATCTCGATCCGCCAGCCCTGATCGTCCACCAGATGCCAGTGGAGCGTGTTGAGCTTATTGACCGCCATCCAGTCGATCAGGTGCCGCACATAATCGGGCGACTGGAAATGCCGCGCGCTGTCGAGCATCAGCCCGCGCCAGTGGAAGCGCGGCGTGTCGCTCACGGTGAAGCCCGGAACAGTGACCGCGCCCTGTCCTGCTTCCTGCGTCATCGCCTGCCACAGGGTGACCGCACCATAGAGCAGCCCGGCATCGTCGCCCGCGGTGATCGTCGCGCCCGCGCCGGTCACCTCGAGCCGATAGGATTCCGCATCGCCGGTCGGCCCCCGGCGGAAACGGATCGCCAGCCCCTTGCCGCTCGCCACGATCGCCGGCGCGAACCCCCGCGAATCCTTCACCAGCGCCGCCAGCCGCTCGGCCGCGTTGCGCGCGCCGCTGTCGTCGCTCGCCGCCACGATAGCCGTGCCGGGAGCGATCCGGAACGCCCCATCCGCCGCCTTCAGCTCGACCGGCACCGGCAGCAGCCGGGGCAATTGCGCCGCGGCGGGCGGCGAGGGCAGCGCCGCCAGCAGCGCGATGAGCAGATATCGATAGGGCTTCACGCGGTCACATCCCCGGCCGGTCGAATTCGTGCGAGCTTATGCGCAAACGCGGCCCGCACAAAAGAAATGGGCGGCGGAAGCAGGAAGCATGGCTTCCCCGATTCCACCGCCCAGTCATGCGCTTCCAGGTCAGGATCAGAAGTTGACGTTGACGGTCGCGAGCAGCTTGCGCCCGGTCTTGTAGACGCCGCGCGGCAATTGCGGCGTGTTGGCATAGGCATAGTACTGACTGTCGGTCAGGTTCATGCCCGAGATCGTAAGGCCGATCTCCTTGGTGATGTTGTACGTCGCCGAGACGTCCACATTGGCGGTGTCGCGGACATACATCTGGTCGGCGCGGTCGATGCCGGTGAAATATTTCGACCGCCAGGTATAGGTGCCGCGCAGCGCGAACGGTCCGTTCTCGAAGAACGGGCTGAAGCTCACCTGATGCTTGGAATTATACGGCAGGTCGGCGCCGTCCTGCCCATGGCCGTCGGCATAGGTGTAGTTCGCCAGCACGCCGAAGCCCAGCGGCAGGTTCTGCTGATAGGCGACCGCGAAGCCTTTCACCTCGGCCGAGCCCGCATTGTACGGGCGGCTGATATCATAGGTCGTCACCCCGCCGGTCGACTGGTTGAAATACTGCTCCGGCGCGGTCTGCTGGAGGATATAGTTGCTGATGTCCTTGTAGAATACTTCGGCCGACAGGATCGCCCGCGGCGCGAAATACCATTCGAGCGACGCATTGTAGTTGGTCGATTCATAGGGATCGAGGTTCGGATTGCCGCCGCCGCCGGTCAGGATCTGGTCCGACAGCCAGAAATAATTGGTCATGTCGGCATAGTTCGGCCGCGAGATCACCTGTGAGGCCGCGGCGCGGAAGATCAGGTCCTTCTTCAGGTCGATCGCGATGTTGATGCTGGGCAGCAGGTTGTCGTATTTCTTCTTCGTGCTCTGCCACACCCAATCGGGCTCGGAGTTGCACAGCGCGCCCGGCTTGCAGACGAACCCAACGCTGTCGCTCGACGTGTTGACGTAGCGCGCGCCGATATTGCCGCGCAGCGGACCCTGCTGGAAATTGACCTGCGCATAGACCGCGTGGATATCCTCGGTCACGTCCCAGTTGCCGGCAGTGAACTCGGCGGCCGAGAATTGCGACGGCACCGGGAAGGTCGTGCCGGCGGGCAGCCACTGGCCGCTCTCGACATAATCGACCATGGAATCGCCGTCGATCTTGAAGCGGCCGGCCATCTGGTCGTTGATGCCGTCGAAGCCGGTCAGGTAATTGTCCTTCACCGTGCTCGGATCGAACAGCGAGGCGGGGGCATTGACGCCCGCGACGGTCACGCCCGAATAGCGCTGACCGGTCTCGTGGCGGCGATATTTATAGCCGATCTGGATGCTCTTCAGCGAACCGTCGAACTTGAAGGTCAGATCGGCCTGGCCGTAGCGCTCCTTGTCGGTGGTCGGCTTGTCGACCAGGTTGCCGCTCCAGCCCGGATCGGTCGCAAACGCCGCCGGATTGCCGAGCACGTTGGTCGGATAGCTGATCGTGCCCGGGCTCTTCGGCGCGCCGCTGATGTCGACCGTATAGTCGGACCAGTTGAGGAATTCGAGGAACACCTGGTGCTTGGTGCCGCCATCGGCATCCGAGACGCCGCCCTCGACATTCAGGTTCCAGTTGACGCCCTCCCAGGCGAGCTTGCCGTGGAAGGTCTGCGAATGCATCTCGGCGATGCGATATTGCGCGTCGAGCACCGAGAGCGCGTGGGTGAAGCTCGCCTGCTTGACGATGCCGTCCTCGACGGTCAGGTCGGTGAGCTGCCGGGCGCTGTTCCAGACATTGCCCGGGAAGGCGAACAGCGACTGGTTGAGATTGTCATAGGTCGCGTCGATGCGCAGCCAGTCGACGCTCACCGTCAGCTCGGGCACCGGCTTCCACTGCGCCTCGGCCGAATAGGTCAGGCGCTCGCGATCCTGCTCGAAATAGGAAGTGCCGAACGCGTTGGGGAACTTGGCATCCGGATTGGCGGCGAGCGTGGCCGCGCAGGCGTCCACGCAATTGGCCGGCGCGGTGATGTTGCCGTCCTCGTCGCGGAACGGCAACAGGCTCGAATTGCCGGCGCCGCCGTCGTTCACGCCGCTCCAGAAGTCCGCGCCGATCGTGCCGTAGCTTTCCAGGCCGTCGCGGCGCAGGCGATCCTTGCTGCGCTGGAACGACGCGAGCAGGCCCAGCGTGCCGGATTCGTTATGCCAGCTCCCCAGGATCGATCCCTGGATGTCGCCCTTTTCGGAGCGGTCATTGTAGAGATAGCCGAGCGAGCCCGCGAGGGTGAACGGCTTCAGGTCGAGCGGATGGCGCGTGTTGACGTTCACCGTGCCGCCGATCGAGCCTTCGTCGATCCGCGCCTCGGGCGACTTGTACACATCCACCCGGCCGACAAGCTGCGGCGCGAGCAGCGCATAGTTGAAGGTACGGCCGGGGGAATCGAGGATGAACCAGTCGGCCGAGGCGACCGTCTGGCCGTTCAGCAGCGTGCGGTTGAGCGCCGGATCGGTGCCGAGGATCGAGACCTTCTCGCCCTGGCCGAACTGTCGGTCGACGGTGACGCCCGGAACCAGCGTCAGCGCCTCGGCGACGTTGGTGTTGGGGAATTTGCCGACATCCTCGGCCGAAACCGAATCGACGATCGCATCGGCGTTGCGCTTGGTCTCGATCGCCGCGGCCAGCGATGCGCGGAAGCCGGTGACGACGATTTCGCCATTGTCCTGGGTTTCCGCCGCCGGTGCCGCGTCAGTGTCCTGGCTTTGCGCATGTGCTGCGCTGGCAAGCAGCGCCACGCTGCTGGCGGTGCCGATAAGTAGTGCCCGAATCCGCATGTCTCATCCCCTTCGATGATACCATGGTATGCCCTGCGTCTTTACCAGTTGCGTACCAATAACTGAACCATCCGCCAGACCAATTCAGGCGTCAAGAGGGATTCTTTCAACAATGTGACGGCGGAGTGAAATTTTTTAGCTGACAACTGGTATCCCATTGGTATTAGTGTTGCGTCGGGCGACGACACGCCCAATGGTGGAGCCGAGATGCCGCTGCTGGCCGAGAGAATAAAACCCCTGGATGGGTCCGGTGGCGGTCCGCTGTATCGGCGGATCGAGGATGCGTTGCGCGAGGCGCTGCGCGATCAGGTGCTCAAGCCCAATGAGGCGCTGCCGCCCGAGCGCGACCTTGCCGCGGACCTCTCCGTCTCGCGGATCACGCTGCGCAAGGCGCTCGACGCTCTGGTCGACGAGGGACTGCTGGTCCGCCGCCACGGCGCGGGCACTTTCGTCGCGAGCCGCGTCGAGAAGCAGTTCGCCAAGCTCTCCTCCTTCTCCGAGGATATGGCCGCGCGCGGGCGCATCGTGCGCAGCGAATGGCTGAGCCGCACCGAAGGCGCGGTGACGCCCGACGAGGCGCTGACGCTCGGCCTCAGCCCCGGCGCCGCCGTCTTCCGCTTCAATCGCATCCGCTATGCCGACGATGTCGCGATGGCGCTCGAGCATGCGACGATCCCCGGCTTCGGCTTCGAAGATATCGAGACGGTCGGCTCCTCGCTCTATGCCGCGCTGGAGGCCGCGGGAAACCGCCCCGTGCGGGCGCTCCAGCGGCTGCGCGCGGTGCTGTTCAACGCCGAGCAGGCCAAATTGCTCGGGATCGAAGCCGGCGCGCCGGGGCTTTACATCGAGCGGCGTGGATTCCTTTCCGATGGGCGCGTGATCGAGGCGACGCAGAGCTGGTATCGCGGCGACGCCTATGATTTCGTCGCCGAACTGGATACGCGAGGCTGAAGCGATGGCCGATCCGCAAACGACCCGGATGTTCCAGGAAGCGGCCGATGCCGCCAACGCCGTCGCGCGCCAGCTTGCGGCCAATGCCGAGGCTGTAGCCGCGCTCGCCGCCGATCTGCGCGCGCAGCATGTGCGCGGCGTGCTCACCTGCGCGCGCGGCAGTTCGGATCATGCCGCGACCTTCGCCAAATATCTGATCGAGACGCGCCTCGGCATCCTGACCACCTCCGCCGCGCCTTCGGTCTCCTCGATCTACGGCACCGCCACCGATTTCTCCGGCATGCTCGCGATCGGCATCTCGCAATCGGGCAAGAGCCCCGACATCCTTTCCGCCATGCGCGCCGCGAAGCAGGGCGGCGCCCGCACGCTCGCACTTGTCAATGTCGAGGATTCGCCGCTCGCCACCGAATCGGACGTGACGCTGCCGCTCCACGCCGGCCCCGAGCTGAGCGTCGCCGCGACCAAATCCTATATCGCCAGCCTCGCCGGCCTGCTCCATCTCGTAACGCGCTGGGCCGACGATGCCGAGCTGCTCGCAGCGGTAACTGCCTCCCCCGCCCTGCTGCGCACGGCATGGGAATGCGATTGGTCGCCGCTGGTCGAGCGGCTGCACAAGGCGCGCGGCCTCTATGTGATCGGCCGCGGCGTCGGCTTCGGCATCGCCCAGGAAGCAGCGCTCAAGTTCAAGGAGACCTGCGGGCTGCACGCGGAGGCGTTCAGCGCCGCCGAGGTCCGCCACGGCCCGATGGCGCTGGTCGGTCCGGACTTTCCCTTGCTGGTCTTCCGCCAGGGCGACGAGACCGCCGACGGCGTGGACGAGCTGGTCGCCGATGTCCTCGCGCGGGGCGGCGAAGTGCTGGTCAGCGGCGGCGCGGTCGCCGGCGCGATCCAGCTCCCGCATCCGGCCGCGCATCCCGCGATCGAGCCGATGTTGCAGATCCAGGCCTTTTACCGCGCAGCAAATGCGCTATCGCTCAAACGCGGCTTCGATCCCGATCGCCCGCCCAGCCTTGCGAAAGTGACCGAGACCGTCTGATGGCCAGTGCTTTCGTCAATGGCCGCGTCCTGCTCGCGGAGGGGTTTCGCGACGATGTCGCGGTGCTGGTCGAGGATGGCCGCATCGCCGCGATCCTGCCGGCCGCCGATCTTCCCGCCAACGCCGTCCGCCACGACCTTGCCGGCCGGATGCTCGTCCCCGGCTTCATCGATACCCAGGTCAATGGCGGCGGCGGCGTGCTGTTCAACGACGAACCCACGATCGAAGGCATCGCCGCGATCGCTGCCGCGCATCGCCGCTTCGGCACTATCGGCCTGCTACCGACTCTCATTAGCGATGATATTTCGGTGGTTCGCCGCGCCGTCGCTGCGGTGGACGCGGCGATCGAAGCGGGCGTGCCCGGCGTGCTCGGCATCCATATCGAGGGGCCCTTCCTCAACATCGACCGGCGCGGCATCCACCTGCCCGAGAAGATCCGCCGGATCGACGAGGAGAGCCTGGGCGTCCTCACCTCGCTCAAGCACGGCCGCACGCTGGTCACACTGGCGCCCGAGCAGACCTCGCCCGACGTGATCCGGCGCCTGGTCGATGCCGGCGTGATCGTCGCGGCAGGCCACAGCAACGCCACCTATGAGCAGGCGATCGCCGCCGCCGGGGCCGGGCTCACTGGCATCACGCACCTGTTCAACGCCATGTCCCCGCTCACCTCGCGCGCGCCCGGCCTGGTCGGCGCGGCGCTGGAGCGGGACGACCTGATCGCCGGGATCATCGTCGACGGCCATCATGTCAGCCCGGTCACGCTCAAGCTGGCGCTGCGCTGCAAGCCGCCCGAATCGCTGATGCTGGTGACCGACGCCATGCCCTCGGTCGGCAGCGATGCGAGCGAGTTCACGCTGCAAGGCCGCCGCATCCTGGTGCGCGGGGGTATGTGCACCGATGCCGACGGCACGCTGGCGGGCTCGAATCTCGACATGGCCTCGGCGGTGCGCAACGCCGTGTCGATGCTGGGCGTCTCGCTGGCGACCGCTATCGCCATGGCCAGCCGCTCCCCCGCCAGGCTCCTGCGCCTGACCACCGAACGTGGCCGGATCGCACCCGGCCAGGCCGCCGATTTCGTGGCGCTCAACGATTCGCTCCGGATCGCCGGCACTTGGATCGCGGGCGTCGGCGACAAGGACGTGGAACAAGCGCAGCCCTTCACGGCTTCCGCCTGAATGGACCTCGACGCGCTCCTCCTGCACTATTTCGGCACCGACGATCTCGATGCGATCGATCCCGCCGCGCGTGCCGCGGGCGATCATCGCCTGGCGGTGGATTTCGGCACCGAACGCGAGCCCAGCCGCCGCTTCGCGCTCTGGTCACTGATGGAGGCGCTGGGCACCGCGCCGCCCCCGGCCGAGGCGTTCGAAAAGGATCCCGCGCTGCGCAAGGCAGCCGAGGATTATCTAACGCTGGCGTGGAAGCTCAATCGCGGCTAAGGGGGCCAGCTTATTGCGGCCAGACCCGCACCCCCCATTTAAGCGAAACATGTCCTTTACCCAGCTCCCCCCGCTTCTTTCCGAGGCGCTCGCCGCGCGCGGCTATACGGCTCCCACTCCGGTCCAGGCCGCCGTGCTTGAACCCGAGGCCGTCGGCCGCGACCTGGTCGTCTCCGCGCAGACCGGCTCCGGCAAGACCGTCGCCTTCGGCATGGCGATGGCCGCCCAGCTCATCCCCGACGGCGATCGCGTCGCGCCCAGCCGTGAGCCGCTTGCGCTCGTCATCGCCCCCACTCGCGAGCTCGCGCTTCAGGTTAGCCGCGAGCTGATCTGGCTCTATGGCCCGGCCGGCGCGCGCATCGCCACCTGCGTCGGCGGCATGGACGCCTCGAAGGAACGCCGCAACCTCGGCTATGGCGCGCATATCGTCGTCGGCACGCCGGGGCGCCTGCGCGACCATCTCGAACGCGGCGCGCTCAACCTGTCGGGGCTGCGCGTCGCCGTGCTCGACGAGGCCGACGAGATGCTCGACATGGGCTTCCGCGAGGATCTCGAGGAAATCCTCGACGCGACGCCGAAAGAGCGCCGCACGATGCTCTTCTCCGCGACGATGCCCAAGCCGATCGTCGCCCTCGCCAAGCGCTATCAGCACGACGCGCTGCGCATCTCGACCGTGGGCGAGGATCGCGGCCATGGCGACATCGCCTATCAGGCGGTCACCGTCAGTCCGTCCGACATCGAACATGCCGTCATCAACCTGCTGCGCCTCTACGAGGCCGAGACGGCGATCCTGTTCTGCGCCACGCGCGACAATGTCCGCCATCTCCACGCCAGCCTGGTCGAGCGTGGATTCGCCGCGGTCGCGCTGTCGGGCGAGCATAGCCAGAACGAACGCAACGCCGCGCTCCAGGCGCTACGCGACCGCCGCGCCCGAGTCTGCGTCGCGACCGACGTCGCCGCGCGCGGCATCGATCTGCCGACGCTCACCCTGGTCATCCATGTCGAGCTGCCGCGCGACGCCGAAACGCTTCAGCACCGTTCGGGCCGCACCGGCCGCGCGGGCAAGAAGGGCACCGCCGTCCTGATCGTTCCCTATCCGCGCCGCCGCCGGGTCGAGGCGATGCTGCGCGGCGCGCGGATCAACGCGGAATGGGTCGAGGCACCGACGCCCGAACAGATCCGCGCCAGCGATCGCGAGCGCCTGATCGCAGCCTTGCTCGAACCGGTCGAGTACGACGACGAGGATCGCACGCTCGCCGAGCGCCTGATGGCAGAGAAGAGCCCGGAGGACATCGCCGCCGCGCTCGTTCGCGCGCACCGCAATGCGATGCCGCAGCCCGAGGAACTGGCCGACCAATCCCCCGAGGCCCGCCGCGCCGCGCAGCAGGAGCGCCACCGTCCCGGTTTCGAGGACATCGCCTGGTTCCGCTTGGACATCGGCCGCCGCCAGAATGCCGATGCGCGCTGGATCCTGCCGCTGATCTGCCGTCGCGGCAACATCACCAAGAACGAGGTCGGCGCGATCCGCATCGCCCAGAACGAGACCAACTTCCAGGTGCCCCGCGCGCTGGCTGCCAAGTTCCAGGCCGCGCTCGCCCGCACCGCCGATGGCGAGGACGATGTCCGCATCGAGCCCTCGCAGGGGCCGGCGCATGACGACGGCCCCCCGCGCGGTCCCCGCCCCCCGCAGCGCAACGGCCCGAACGCCGGCCGTCCGGCGCCGCGCCACCAGCCCAAGCCCTATCGCAAGGGTCCGCCCAAGGGCCCCCGCGCCTGATGCGCGGACCCGTCCGCATCCTCGTCGATGCCGATGCGTGCCCGGTGAAGGAAGAAATCTACAAGGTCGCGTGGCGCCATGAGGTGTCAGTGACCGTGGTCAGCAACAGTCATCTGCGCGTACCCCAGCATCCGCTGCTGAGCCGCGTCGTGGTGAGCGACGGCTTCGACGCCGCCGACGACTGGATCGCCGAGAACAGCGACGCGCGCACGATCGCGATCACCGCCGACATATTGCTGGCCGATCGCTGCCTGAAGGCCGGCGCCACGGTGCTCGCCCCCACCGGCAAACCCTTCACCACCAGCTCGATCGGCGGCGCCATCGCCACTCGCGCGATCATGGCCGACCTGCGCGCGGGCGGCGACCAGCTCGGCGGGCCGGCGCCTTTTTCCAAGACCGATCGCTCGCGCTTCCTGCAGGCGCTAGACACCGCGCTGGTGGGGCTCAAGCGGCGCTAGGCGCATTCCGTCGGCCAGCATCCGCATCAATCGCACCAGTTCATCGAAATCGCCGCGGCTCCAGTCGCTGAACAGCGCCAGCGCCATGCGCTCGCGCGCGGCGTCGACGGCATCGGTCGCCAGCTTGCCCTGCGGCGTAATCACCGCCTCGCGCACCCGCTTGTCCGCAGCACTGGCCCGGCGGCTCACCAGCCCCAGCTCCTCCAGCCGCGCCACCTGCCGGCTGACGGTCGTATAGTCGCGCCCCACCCGCCCGGCGAGCTCGACCACTCCGATCGGCCCCAGCCGCTCGATCAGGACGATCAGCGGAAACAGCGCGCGTTCGAGCGACAGTCCCGCCGCTTCCAGCATTGCCGCATCGCGCTCCGGCTCGTTCATGATGCCCACGAGATCGATCAGCGAACGGTGCAGTTCGGGCAGGCAGGCAGAAATATGTGCATTTTGCACTTTATTCGTTGACACGGATCATCCCCATCCAGATATGTGCATCATACACATAGGAGCTGGAATATGGAAGACCAAGGCACGATCGGCGTCCTGATCTGCGGCGCGGGTGCCGCGGGGCTCACGCTCGCCATCGATTTTGCCCGGCGCGGCGTATCGTTCCGGCTGATCGACAAGCTCGATGCCCCCTTCGCCGGCTCGCGCGGCAAGGGCATCCAGCCGCGCACCCAGGAAGTGTTCGAGGATCTCGGCATCATCGATCGCCTCGCGGCGGTCGGCCGCGCCTATCCGCCGCAGCGCACGCATCGCGCCGATGGCAGCCATGAAGATGAGCAAATCATCGCCATCGCCCCACCGACCGCGGCGGAGCCCTACCGCACGCCGCTGATGGTCCCCCAGTATCGCACCGAAGCCGTCCTGCGCGAGCGGCTCGCCGAGCTTGGGTCCGCACCCGAATATGGCCGCGCGCTGCAGGCATTCGAGCAGGATACGGATGCCGTCACCGCGCGCGTAGCCGGGCCGGACGGCATCGAGACGATCCGCTGCCGCTATCTCATCGGCGGCGACGGCGGGCGCTCCTTCGTCCGCCAGACCCTGAACCTCGGCTTCCCGGGCAAGACGCTGGGGGTGCGCGCCATCGTCGCCGATATGGTGCTTAGCGGCCTGACGCGCGACGCCTGGCATCGCTTCAACGAGGGCGACATGGCCCGCCAATTCTCGCTCTGCCCGCTGCCGCACACCGGCCTGTTCCAGCTCCAGGCGCCGATTCCGCTCGAAGGCGATGTCGATCTCTCCACCGCCGGCCTCCAGGCATTCCTCGACGCGCGCTTCCCCGGCAGCGGGCTGACCGTCGGCCCTATCGCCTGGGCCTCGGCCTACAGCATGAACGCGCGCCTTGCGGACCGCTATCGTGTCGGCCGCGTGTTCCTGATCGGCGACGCGGCGCACATCCATCCGCCCACCGGCGGCCAGGGCCTCAACACCAGCGTCCAGGATGCCTATAATCTCGGCTGGAAGCTCGCGGCGGCGCTGGCGGGCGCGCCGGATTCGCTGCTCGACACCTATGAGGAAGAGCGCCGCCCGATCGCCGCGGACATGCTCGGCCTGTCCACCGACCTGCTCAAAAAGGCGGAACAGGGCGACATGCGCCGCGGCCGCGAGGTCCACCAGCTCGATCTCGGCTATCCCGCGTCCTCGCTCTCGCTGGCTTCGTCTGTCCGCCAAGGCCCGGTAACGGCCGGCGACCGCGCGCCCGATGCGCCGCTTCAGGGCGCGGGCGGCCAGCCCAGGCGACTGTTCGATCTGTTGCAAGGGCCGCACTGGACGCTGATCGCGCGCGAGACCGATGCCGGCTCGTTGCCGCCGCCACGCCCGGGACTGCGCATCCACCGTATCGGCCCGACCGGGGAGTTCCAGGACGCCGAAGACCATCTCGGCCGGATCCACGGCATGGCCGATGGCGACCTGCTGCTCATCCGCCCGGACGGCTATGTCGGCGCGCTGGTCCCCGAGACCGAAAGCGCGCGAATCGCGGAGTATCTGGCGGACAAGCCCTAAGCCGCGATCGACTCCAGCGCCTCGTTCGCCTCCATCCACGCCGCCTCGGCCGCCGCGATCTGGCTCTCCAGCTCGGCGCGCCGCTTCATCAGGTCGCTCATCGACAGCTTCGACAGGCTCGCGTCGGCAGTCGAGGGATCGAACATCGCCCGGTCCACCATACTGCGCTGCTCGGTCAGCCTGGCGAGCGCCGTCTCGGCCTCCTTGGCCCTCTTCCTCAGCGCAGTCCCCTGCTCGCGCGCCTGGGCGGCGGCGCGGCGGGCGTCCTTCTTGCTCATCTTGCCTTCGCCGCCGGCCTTGGCCGCATCGCTCGCGTCCTTGGTCAGCACGAAGGCGATGTAGTCGTCCAGGCTGCCGTCGAACTCGCTCGCGGTGCCGCTGTCGACCAGCACCAGCCGGTCGGCCGTCATCTCCAGCATGTGCCGATCATGGCTGACGATCACCACCGCGCCGGTATAGGCGTTGAGCGCCTGGATCAGCGCCTCGCGCGCATCGACGTCCAGATGGTTGGTCGGTTCGTCGAGGATCAGCATGTGCGGCGCGTCGCGGGTGATCAGCGCCAGCGCCAGCCGCGCGCGCTCGCCGCCCGAGAGCTTGCCGACTTCGGTCGTCGCCTTCGGCCCCGAAAAGCCGAACCGCCCGAGCTGCGCGCGCACCGCCGACTGGCTCGCGCCCTTCATCAGCACCGTCATGTGCTGGAGCGGCGTCTCGGTCCGGTCGAGCTCCTCGACCTGATACTGGGTGAAATAGCCGACCTTCATCTTGCCCGATGCGGTCATCTCGCCCTCCATCGGGGCAAGCTGCGCGGCGAGCAGCCGGGCGAGCGTCGTCTTGCCGTTGCCGTTGCGGCCTAGCAGCGCCACCCGGTCGTCGGGATCGAGCCGGAAGTTCAGCCGCTTGAGGATCGGCGTCTCGCCATAGCCCACCGTCGCCATGTCGAGCGTGATGAGCGGCGGGCGCAGCTCATCCGGATTCGGGAAGTCGAAGTGCAGCGTCGGATCGTCGAGCAGCTCGGCGATCGGCTGCATCCGCGCCAGCGCCTTTTGTCGGCTCTGCGCCTGCTTGGCGGTCGAGGCGCGCGCCGAATTGCGGGCGATATAGTCCTGCAATTTCTCGCGCTCGGCCATCTGCTTGGCCTTGGCCGAGGCGAGCTGCGCCTGGCGCTCGGCGCGCTGGCGCTCGAACGCGTCATATCCGCCCGGATAAAGCGTCAGCTTGCCGCGATCGAGATGCAGGATGTGATCGACGACATTGTTGAGGAAATCGCGCTCGTGGCTGACCAGCAGGATCGTCGCCGAATAGGATTGCAGGAAATCCTCCAGCCACAGCACCGCTTCGAGATCGAGGTGGTTCGAAGGTTCGTCGAGCACCAGCACGTCCGGCGCGGAAAAGAGCAGCGAGGCCAGCGCCACGCGCATCCGCCAGCCGCCCGAAAAGCTCTCCAGCGAGCGATGCTGTGCCTCTTCGTCGAAGCCCAGGCCGACCAGGATTCGCGCCGCCCGCGCCGGCGCCGAATGCGCTTCGATCGCGTTCAGCCGCTCATGCACTTCGCCGAGTCGGTCCGGATCATGGCTGTGCTCGGCCTCCTCCAGCAGCGCGGCGCGCTCGATATCGGCGGCCAGCACCGTTTCGAAGGGCGTAGCGCTGCCGCTCGGCGCTTCCTGCGCGATATAGCCGATCTTGCTGCCGCGCGGCATCTGCACGTCGCCGCCATCGGCATCGAGCAGCCCGGTGATGACGCGCACCAGAGTCGTCTTGCCCGCGCCGTTGCGGCCGATCAGGCCCACGCGGCTCCTGGGCGGCAATTTGGCGCTGGCGTCGTCGATGATGGTCCGTCCGCCGATGCGGACGGTAATGTCGGCAAGATTGAGCATGCGCGCCCGCTAGCACCAGTCGGGCCCGATCCCAACTCCGCAATGCAGGGGGAGACAGGCGGCGATCAACACGCTAGAATTTTCGCCAGCGAAACGATGGATCAGGGAACTCCATCCGTCTCCCGCAATTAAGCTACGCATCCCAGCGTGCGATCCGGAGCACCGCAAATGGACAGACCAGGCGAATTCGACATTTCGAGGCGGGGCGTGCTGATCAGCGGCGCCGCTTCGATGGCCGTCACGGTGGCGCCCACCGTCGCCGCCGAACCCGTTCCCTTGCAGGAGGCGCCCCCGCCGATGCACAAGGTCGCGTTCACGGTGAACGGCGAGCCCCGCGCGCTGGAGCTCGACACGCGCACCTCCCTGCTCGACGCGCTGCGCGAGCATCTCCACCTCACCGGCACCAAGAAGGGCTGCGACCACGGCCAGTGCGGCGCCTGCACGGTGATCGTCGACGGCCGCCGGATCAATTCCTGCCTCAGCCTCGCGGTGATGCACGAAGGCGAAGAGATCACCACGATCGAGGGCCTCGGCACGCCCGGCGACATGCACGCGATGCAGGTCGCCTTCGTTAAGCATGACGGCTATCAATGCGGCTATTGCACGCCGGGCCAGATTTGCTCCGCGGTATCGGTGATCGACGAAATCAAGCGCGGCGTCCCCAGCCATGTCAGCGCCGATCTCGATGCGAAACCGCAGATGACCGCCGCCGAGATCCGCGAGCGGATGAGCGGTAATATCTGCCGCTGCGGCGCCTATTCGAACATCGTCGAAGCCATCCGGGAAGTCGCGGGAGCAAAGGCATGAAGAGCTTCAGCTACGAACGCGCCCGCACCCCCGCAGAGGCCGCGGCGATCGTCGCGCGCACCCAGGGCGCCCGCTTCATCGCCGGCGGCACCAATCTGCTCGACCTGATGAAGCTCCAGATCGAGACGCCGACGCACCTGGTCGACGTCAACGCCCTCAAGCTCGACACGATCGAGGCGACGCCGGAGGGCGGCCTGCGCATCGGCGCGCTGGTCCGCAACACCGATCTCGCCGCCGACAGGCGCGTGCGCAAGGACTATGCGGTGCTCTCCCGCGCGCTGCTGGCGGGCGCCTCGGGTCAGCTCCGCAACAAGGCGACGACCGCGGGCAACCTGCTCCAGCGCACCCGCTGCCCCTATTTCTACGACACCAACCAGCCGTGCAACAAGCGCAAGCCCGGCAGCGGCTGCGCGGCGATCGGGGGGGTGAGTCGCAGCCTGGGGGTGATCGGCGTCAGCGACGCCTGCATCGCCACCCATCCCAGCGACATGGCGGTGGCGATGCGCCTGCTCGATGCGAGCGTCGAGACGGTGAAGCCCGACGGCTCGGCCCGCGCGATCCCGATCGCCGAGTTCCACACCCTGCCCGGCGACACGCCGCATATCGAGAACAGCCTCGCCCCCGGCGAGCTGATCACCGCTGTCACTTTGCCCAAGCCGATCGGCGGCAGGCATTTCTACCAGAAGGTGCGCGACCGCGCCTCCTATGCCTTTGCGCTGGTCTCGGTCGCCGCGGTCGTCCAGCGCGACGGCAGCGGCCGCGTGGCGCTGGGCGGCGTCGCCCACAAGCCGTGGCGCATCGAGGCGGCCGAGGCGCAACTGCCCAAGGGCGCCAAGGCCACCGCCGATGTGCTGCTCGCCGGTGCGCAGCCCAGCCATGAGAATGCATTCAAGCTGACACTGGCCGAGCGCACGCTCGGTTCGGTGCTCGCCGAAGCGAGGGCCTGAGCCATGAAGTTCGATACCCCCGCCACCACCAATCCGATCGACCAGCTCAAGGTCATCGGCAAGGCGCACGACCGGATCGACGGCCCGCGCAAGACCACCGGCACCGCAACCTATGCCTATGAGCATCACGACGTCGCGCCCAACGCCGCCTATGGCTATATCCTCGGTTCGGCCATCGCGAAGGGGCGCATCGCCTCGATCGGCCTCGCCGATGCCAAGGCTGCGCCCGGCGTGCTGGCGATCGTCACCGCGGACAATGCCGGCAAGCTGACCAAGGGCAATTTCAACACCGCGAACCTGCTCGGCGGCCCCGAGATCCAGCATTATCACCAGGCGATCGCCATGGTGGTGGCGGAGAGCTTCGAGCAGGCCCGCGCCGCCGCTTCGCTGATCCGCGTCGACTATGCCCGCGCCAAGGGCAGCTTCGATCTCGCCACCGCACGCGATACCGCGACCGAACCGGGCGGCGGCGACAAGGACAGCAAGGTCGGCGATTTCGCCGGCGCCTTTGCCGCCGCGCCGGTGCAGTTCGACGCGACTTATTCCACGCCCGACCATGCCCATGCGATGATGGAGCCGCACGCCTCGATCGCCGCCTGGGAAGGCGACAGGCTGACGGTGTGGACCGCCAACCAGATGATCGCCTGGGGCAAGGGCGACGTCGCCAAGACGCTCGGCATCCCCGCGGAGAATGTGCGGCTGGTGTCGCCCTTCATCGGCGGCGGTTTCGGCGGCAAGCTGTTCGTCCGTACCGATGCGATCCTGGCAGCGTTGGGCGCCAGGGCGGCGGGGCGGCCGGTGAAGGTCGCCCTCCCCCGCCCCTTCATGTTCAATAACACGCCGCATCGCCCCGCGACGATCCAGCGCATCCGCATCGGCACGACGGCGGACGGCAGGATCACCGCGATCGGCCATGAGAGCTGGTCGGGCGATCTGCCCGGCGGCGGCCCCGAGACCGCGGTCAACCAGACGAAGCTGCTCTATGCCGGCGCCAATCGCCTGACCGCGATGCGCCTCGCAGTGCTCGACCTGCCCGAAGGCAATGCGATGCGCGCGCCGGGTGAAGCTCCCGGCCTGATGGCGCTGGAAATCGCGATGGACGAGGCGGCGGAGAAGCTCGAGCTCGATCCGATCGCCTTCCGCGTGCTCAACGACACCCAGGTCGATCCCGCAAAGCCCGAACGCCCCTTTTCCCAGCGCCAGCTCAACGAGTGCCTGAGGATCGGCGCGGACAAATTCGGCTGGGCCAGGCGCACCAGGCCCGCGGGACTACGCGACGGCCGCTGGCTGGTCGGCATGGGCGTTGCCGCCGCCTTCCGCAACAACATCAACATGAAGTCGGCCGCCCGCGTGAAGCTCGACGGTGACGGACTGGTCACGGTCGAAACCGACATGACCGATATCGGCACCGGCACCTACACGATCGTCGCCCAGACAGCCGCCGAGATGATGGGCGTGCCGCTCGAAAAGGTGGTGGTGAAGCTCGGCGATTCGGATTTCCCGATCTCGGCGGGCTCGGGCGGCCAATGGGGCGCGAACAGCGCGACGGCGGGCGTCTATGCCGCCTGCGTGAAACTGCGCGAGGCAGTCGCCGCCAGGCTGGGCTTCAACTCGGCCGATACGGTGTTCGCGAACGGCAAGGTCCGTTCGGGCAATCGCAGCGTGCCGCTCGCCAAGGCCGCCGGGCCGGATGGCCTCGTCGCCGAGGATATCATGGAATATGGCGACCTGGCGAAGAAGTACCAGCAATCGACCTTCGGCGCGCATTTCGTCGAGGTCGGCGTCGATGCCGCGACCGCCGAAATCCGCATCCGCCGCATGCTCGCGATCTGCGCGGCGGGGCGCATCCTCAACCCCAAGTCCGCGCGCAGCCAGGTGATCGGCGCGATGACGATGGGCGCCGGCGCCGCGCTGATGGAGGAACTGGCGGTCGACAAGCGCTTCGGCTTCTTCGTCAACCACGATCTCGCCGGCTATGAAGTGCCGGTCCATGCCGACATCCCGCACCAGGAAGTGATCTTCCTAGAGGAGACCGATCCCACCACCTCGCCGATGAAGGCCAAGGGCGTGGGCGAGCTGGGCATCTGCGGCGTCGGTGCGGCGGTGGCGAACGCGATCTACAACGCCACCGGCGTCCGCGTGCGCGCCTATCCGATCACGCTGGACAAGCTCATCGACCGGCTGCCGCCGATGGCATGATCAGGCCGGCGGCCGGGTCGATTCGCGGGCGACCAATTCCAGCGGGACAGGAAGCGGGGTTCCATGCCCACGCGTCCCGGCGGGCGCCGCGATCGCATCGAACAGCCGCTCGGTCATCCGTCGCGCCAGCTCGCGCACGGGCCGGCGCACGGTGGTGAGCGAAGGATGCAGCATCGTCGCCATCTCGCTGTCGTCGAACCCCACCACCGATAGCTGGGCGGGCACCGAAATGCCGCTCAGCGCCGCCGCCTTCATCACCCCGGCGGCCATATAATCGTTGCTCGCGAAGATCGCCGTCGGCCGATCGGGCGTGGCAAGGATCGGCAGTGCCGCCTCGATCCCCGAGACGAAGCCGTAATTGCCGGCGCCGATATGGTGCGGCGCGATCGTTACGCCCGCGCGCACCAGCTCGCCGCAAAATCCCTCTGCCCGCTCGTGCGCCGAGCGATAGCGCTCCGGCCCCCGCACCAGCCCGATCCGGCGATGGCCGAGGTCGAGCAAAAGCCGCGCGATCTGCGCGGTCGCCGCGCGCTCTTCGTACCGGAAGCTGCCGTCATAGCCCGAAAGCGCCATCGCCGCCGCGCCGATCGCGGGAACGCCGAGCCGCTCGAGCAGTTCGGGCAACCCCTTCACTTCGGCCATCGGCGGTCCCACCACCACGCCGTCCACGCGCGACCGCCGCAGGAACGCCTCGACATCCTCCAGCACCGTAGGCGATGCGCCGCTGGAGGGGTGGATCACCAGCTCGACATGGCGGGGTGCGCATACGTCGATGATGCCGCGCTGCATCTGATCGAGCACCGCCGCGTTCACTTCTTCGTGGATCAGCCCGATCAGATTGGAGCGGCTGGATGCCAGCGCCCGCGCCCGCGAATTGGGCGAGAAGCCAAGCCGCTCGATCGCCGCCTTCACGCTGGTCCGCGTCTTTTCGTTCACGAAAGGGGAATCGTTCAGGACGCGCGAAACCGTGCGGATCGAAACCCCCACTTCGTTCGCCACGTCCCAGATCGTCGCCGGCATGGTCCTGCTATGCCCGCGGAAGCGCTGCTATGCCAGCGCGGCGACGAAGCTCAGCCAATCGCCCCCTGCGCGCGCAAGGCAGCGATCTGCTCCGCCGTATAGCCCAGTGTGGCGAGCACCGCGTCGCCGTCCTGCCCCAGCAGCGGCGGCGCAACCGGCTCCACGACCGGCGTGCCCGAGAGCTTGAGCGGCGACCCCACCAGCGCCACCTCGCCCGCGGTCGGATGCGGCACCGTCCGCACCATGTCACGCGCGCGGGTCTCCGGCGCCTGGAGCGCGGCTCCCACGCCGCGCACCTCGCCACCGGGTATCCCCGCGCCGCGCAGCCCCTCCAGCCAGGCTTCGGTCGAGCGCTCGGCGATCAGCGGCTGCAACAGGGCAAGCAGCGCATCGCGATTTTCCACCCGCGCCGAATTGCGCGCGAACCGTTCGTCGGCGGCGATCTCCGGCCTGCCCATCAGTCCGCACAGGCCGGCGAACTGCCGGTCGTTGCCCACCGCGATCACCACCCGCCCGTCACGCGTCTCGAAGGTCTGATAGGGCACGATCGCCGGATGGCCATTGCCATAGCGTTTCGGCTCATTGCCCGACGCGAGATAGGCCGCACCGACATTTGCCATCATCGCGAGTTGGCAGTCGTAAAGCGCCATGTCGATATGCTGGCCCAGCCCGTCGCGATCGCGCGCGATCAGCGCGGCCAGGATCGCCTGCGCCGCCGCCATGCCGGTGTAGAGATCCACCACCGCGACGCCGACCTTCATCGGCTCGCCGTCCACCGGGCCGGTGACGGCCATCAGCCCCCCCTCGGCCTGGATCATATAATCATAGCCCGGCCGCTCCGCGATCGGCGAGCTGCGGCCATAACCCGAGATGGAGCAATAGATCAGCGCCGGGTTGATCGCCGCCAGCGACGCATAATCGAGCCCGAACCGGTCCAGCCCGCCCAATTTATAGTTCTCCACCACCACGTCCGCGCGCGCGGCCAGTTCGCGCACGATCGCCTGTCCTTCCGGACTGGCGAGGTCGATCGCGATGCTCTGCTTGTTGCGGTTGGCGCAGAGGTAATAGGCCGCTTCGCCGCCGACATAGGGCGGCCCCCAATGGCGGGTATCGTCGCCGCCGTTCGGATTCTCCACCTTGACGACTTCGGCGCCGAGATCGGCCAGGATCATCGTGCACCAGGGTCCGGCCAGCACCCGCGAGAGATCGAGCACGCGCCGTCCGGCCAAGGGTGCGGCGCGCGGGGTATCCGAATTGGTCATCGCGTCTTCTAGGTTCGCGGCGCGCGGCGGGTCAAATCGGCAAGCCGGCCCGCACCAGCAGCGCGCGCGCCTGCTTCAGGTGCGGCTGGTCGATCATCCTGCCGTCGAGCTTGAGCGCGCCCGCCCCAGGGTTGTCGGCGAATGCCCGCACCACCGCGCGGGCATGCGCGATCTGCGCCTCGCTCGGCGTGAAGCCCGCATTGATCGCGGCGACCTGCGTCGGATGGATCGCCATCATGCCGGTGAAGCCGTCGCGCTGCCCCCGCGCGACATAAGCGGCAAGCCCCTCGGCATCGGCGATGTCGGGATAGACAGTCTCGATCGCCGCCACGCCCGCGGCATGCGCGCCGAACAAAGCGAGCGCGCGGACCATCTCATAGGGCGCGGTATAGCTGCCGTCCGGATTGCGCGAAGTGGCCGCGCCGATCGCGGCGGGCAGATCCTCCGCGCCCCAGGTCACGCCGGCCAGATGCGCGGCGACATCGGCATAGGTGCCAAGCTGGAATATCGCCGCCGGCGTCTCGCTGGCGATCGGCAGGATCGGCGGGCAATTCCCACCCGCCATCTCGACGAGCCGGTGCACCGAAGCCGCGCCTTCCGCCTTGGGCAGTACGATCCCGTCAGGCCCCGCACCCAGCACCGCATCGAGATCGGCACGGATCTGTTCACCGTCGAGCGGATTGACCCGGACGAAACACGGCACCCGCCGCTCGCCCGACAGCCATTCCGAGATCGCCGCGCGCGCTTCGGGCTTCTTCTCCGCCGCGACCGAATCCTCCAGGTCGAGGATCAGCGCGTCGGCCCCGCTCGCCTCGGCCTTGGCGAAGCGTTCCGGCCGGTCGCCGGGGACGAATAGCAGGGATCTGAGCTTCACGAACGGCTCCGGGATCGAACGACGCTCACGCCATCGCATCGCCGGGCCAGGCTGGCAACTATTGCCGCCATGGCTGCGCACTCAACTCTCCCGGCCAAAAAATGGGCATGGACCGGTATCGGCCCATGCCCAGGAGAGGATAGGTTTGCGGCGCGGGCCGATCGTCAAGCCCGCCACCGGATGACGGTCATCGCGGGCATTCCAGCGCGCCCGCCGCAAGATCGCCGCCGCCGGACAGAAGCTGCAACCGGCCGCTTCGGCCGTGGTTCAGCCACGCCAGCGGCTGGGCATAGATGCTGTCGATATCCGCCTTGCCGAGCGCGGCGCCCATGCCGTCGGCGGGATCCAGGATCACGACCTTGCAGGCACGGGTGGCGGTGATGAGATCCGGAAGGTCATAGTGCCGCAGCGCCCCCGGGATGGTGTTCGGCGGCAGATCCTGCTGCATCGGCAACGAGACGGCGTTGCGCCACGAAGCCAGCCCCTTTTCGAGCACCAGGGTATGGACGCGACCGTCGAGCAGCGCGACATGCGCGGCCGGCACGGTCGCACTGCCGATCGCCACCAGCGATACGTCGTTCATCCCCTTGGACTGGAGCCAGTCGAGCGCGGCGATCAGGTCGTCGGCACGGATGCCCGGCAGCGTGCGGCCGACCACGAAGGCACGCAGCGCCATGCGGTTCTGATCGCCGATCATGTCGTCCTCGCCGCGCTGGATGCCCTCGGCCCCGCGCGCCTGGATCACCAGCACGCGCCAGCCGGCACCGGCCAGCTTCCGCACAGTGGCGGAAACCGGATCGAGCGCATCCGCCTCCATCAGCAGCATCACCGGGCCTTGCGAATCCGGCGTGCCCTGGACGAGCGCCGCGGGAAGCAGGCCGAGGAAGGACTGGAAGCTCAGCTTCCGCACCAGGAAGCCCTGATCCAGCGCCAGGTCACCCATATCGACCTGCGGCGTGCCTCCCGGGATCACCTGAATCGCGGCCACCTCGCGGGCAACGGCCGCAAGCTTCGCGTTCAGCGCCGCCGCCTGTTCGGCATCGGTCACGACCGCGGGCTTCGCCGCCAGCTTCAGCGCCCGCGCCGCATTGGCCGACTGGATCGTCGCGCTGCCGCCCGGCGCGGTGGAGACCTGCCCGCTTTCCGTCACTTGCAGCCTGGCGCGCCATTCGTCGGTCGCGCGGAAGGGCGGCGCGGGAAAGGACGGCCCCGGCACGCCACCCAGCGTATCATGAAAGAACGCCGCGATCTGCCCCTGAAGCGGCGCGATATTGCCGTGGCCGCCGGGGCCGGTGATCCAGCTCAGCTTGCCCGACGCGCCCAGCAGCCCCCAGAACTGCCGCCCCTCCTGATACGCCGCCCGCGCACCCGTATAGGGAAACATGTCGTCGTAGGTGGAGACGATCGCATAGGGATTGGGCGCGGCCAGCTCCATCCAGTCGGGCAGATCCAGCCCGTCCGGGATGAAGCCGGGGATGGTCTGCTCGGCCTCCTGCGGGCCCTGCACCGGCAGGAGGTGCGCGAAATCGTTCATGTAGCAGGCGACCGCGGTCGCCTTCACGCGCGTGTCAAGCCCGCCGACATAGGCCGCGACCGTGCCGCCGCCCGAGCAGCCGAACACGCCGATCTTCGAAGCATCGATATCCGCGCGGCTGGCGAGATAGTCGATCGCGCGCATCCCGTCGTTGACGAAATAGCGCGCCACGTGATCGCCGCCCGCCATCACCGCGAAGGCATCCATGCCATGCTCGCTGGTCGAAGGACCGACGCGCGACTGGCCGGTGGCAGGATCGACATATTGGACGCGCTCGCCCTCGCCCGGCAGATCGATCGAGAGCACCGCGATCCCCTCGCGCGCCATCGATATGCCGAAGAAGTGGTAGGCCAGCTTGCCCCAGGGGCCATGGCCTGGAAAGGCGACGATCGCCGGCGCCTTCGCACCCGTCGCGGGCAGATAGAGATTGGCCGTCACCCGCATGCCCGGCAGGCTGTCGAACACCAGATTCTCTTCGCGAAAACCCTCGCCTTCGGACTTGCGCGTAACGCGGGCGTTGAGCGGGTTCGCGCGATCCGGCAGGCCGCCGATGCGGTCCAGGATGCGCTGGCGGACCCGCCGCTGGCGGGCGCGGACATCCTCGGCCGTGCGAAGCGCCTCGATCTCGACGACACGCTTGCTGAGCGCGGGATAGGCAAGCGCGACGAAGGATTCGCTGAGCGGACTCCGCGTCAGCCCCTCGTCCCCCGGGGGCATGCCGGGTGCGGGTGGCTTGGGCTGGGTTTGCGCCTGCGCGGTGCCGCCGGCCAGGAGAGCGCCGATCGCCACCGCGCGCAGGAAATGTCGTCGCATCGCCTAATCCTCTCGTAAATCCAAAACGCATGTCCGCCGGCTACCCATGGCAGGGTAGCCGGCGGCGCATCGCAGCGTCAGAACTTCTTCTTGACGCCCAGGGTGACCAGCCGGCCGAACGTCGAGCCGTTCGCATAGCCGGGAGAGCGGTTGATATACGGCGGATCGGTGTCGAACAGATTGTCGACGTTCAGCGAGAACTGAAGCCCCGACAGCGCGCCCGGCCCGTCCAGCGAGTAAGCGAGGTTCAGCGCCACCGTCTGGAACGATTCGATCCGGTCCTGATCGGCTACGCCCAGGATCGGATAGCCGCCGCCGTAATTGTAGCGGACCTGGCCGGAGATCGGGCCTGCGGTCGCGCCGATCGCGCCGATGAAGCTCAGGCGGCGGGTGCCGTTCGCCAGATTGTCGACTTCGACCGCATTCGCATTCGCCTTGGTATGGCGATTGAGCATGTTGGTGCCGCCGAAGTTGAAATTGACGGACCCGAAGCCGGTCCGCTGCACATAGTTCAGGTTGAAATCGATTCCGTCGATATCGACCGTCGCGAAATTGTGCCGGCGGGCATCGACATAGAGATAGGGCGACTTCCCGTTCTCATACAGCGAGGCGATGCTCGTGGTGCCATCGAGACGGACGCCGTTGAAGATCGATTCGAGCTGCGCCTGGGTGGGATTGAGGATGTAGAAATCGGCGTAGCTGGGATCCGAGAACAGGTTCGGCGACGAAAAGGGCGCGAGGCCGATCTGGTTGCTGTAATGGACGTTGAAATAGGTCGCGCTCAGCGTCAGGCCTGGAGCGAATTCGGGCTTCCAGTCGGCACCCGCCGACCAGGTGTCCGCCTTCTCCGGCTGCAGCTCGGAGAAGCCGCCGGCATAGAGCACGGTCGTCCGCCCCCGATCCGCCGCCGTGCCGTCCGGTACCAGCCAACTGCTGTTGGCGAAGATCTGCGCGCGCAGATCGACCGTGTTGGTGCTGTCCGCCATGCTGGGGGCGTTGAACGAGGTACCCCAGTTGCCGCGGATGGTGACGCTGTCGAACGGCTTGTAGGTCGCGCCGATCTTCGGATTGGTCGTGCCGCCCACGTCGTTGTAATCGTCATAGCGCAGCGAACCCGACAGCTCGAGCGCCCGAAGGCCGGGCATGCTGTTCTCCGGGCCGATGATGGGCACATGGAGTTCGCCGAAGAACGAAGTGATGTTGCGCGTCGTGCGGCTGTGCGAGCTGGTCCGCTGGCCGCTGCCGACGACAGGGCCGATATAGGTCGAGCCGTCGAGCACGTCGTGGCGGAACTCGCCGCCGACCGCGAGCTGCACGTCGCCGCCCGGCAAGGCGAACAACGGGCCGTCCAGGATCACGCGCCCATCGGCAAGCTCCTGGTTCGCATGGGCATAGTTGATGAAGTCGCCCAGATTGGCGAGCACGGCGGGCGCGCTCGCGGTTACGTCATAGGGATTGAGCGCGGTGGCGGTCGTCGTGCCGGCGAGCGCATCGTTGATCGCGAGCTGGTTGAGCTGGTGATCGTACACCACCGTCGCGCTGCGTCCGTAATTACCCTCGGCACGCACCTGCCAGCGCGAGCCCAGCTTGTAGGTCAGCGTGGGCGTGATGCCCCAGGAATCCAGTTGCGGATTGACGTGGCGATAGGCGCCGAAGGCTGGCTCGAAACCGAACGCCACGGTCTGCTGCGTCTCGCCGGCGATCGGGCGGAAATAGGGATTCGCGGATGTGATGACACCCGAGCCCGTCGTCTGGTTGACGACGTTGTCGGTCTGCCGGCGCGACCAATAGCCGGAGATGTTCAGCGTCGCACGATCGCTCAGATCCTGCACGAAGCCGACGAACACCGAGTGCCGCGTCTCGCGCGGATAATAGTCGGTGGTCTCGCCCAGGTCGCAGCGGTTCAACGGCCCCGCGGTCAGGCCCGGCAGCGGATAGTTGATGCCGTTCGCAGTGACGTTGCCCGGCATGCACGAGGTGCTGCGCGAATCGACGCCGTCCTTCGAGAGTTGGGTCACATAGTCGCGCTCGGAACCGAGGATGTTGTTGTGCCAGTCATAGGCATAGGAAGCGAAGATCGAGCCCGAGCCCCAATCCTTGCCGACGGTCAGGTTCGCGTCGATCGTATCGTAACCGTCGGCGAAGCCGTAGCGGGCATCCGCCTCGACCCCGTCGAACCGGGTGCGCGTGATGAAGTTGATGACGCCGCCGATCGCATCCGAGCCATAGGTGGCCGAGCCGCCGTCCGGCACGATCTCGACGCGCTCGATCACGCCGGGCGGGATCACCGAGACGTCGGGCGTCGTCACCGTCACGCCGACGCTCACCAGCCGATGGCCGTTCAGCAGCACCAGCGTCGTGTTGCTGCCCGAGCCGCCCAGGCCGCGGATATTGGGGCGCACCAGCGGCAGGCCCGCGTCCGAACCGCCCTTCGGGATCGTGTTGAACAGGTTCGCGACCTGGGGAATGTCCGCCAGCAGATCGTTCGAGGAAACGACGCCGCTCTTCTCGATCGAGGCACGGTCGACACCGATCACATTCGTGCCGGTGGGCGCGACACCGCGCAGCAACGT
>NZ_JAAVVE010000017.1 GCF_018449795.1 Sphingomonas sp. dw_22 | reverse complement strand
ATCAGGTACGACCATAAAAGCGAGGCCAAGGCTGCGGAGCATGTTGGTGTTGCCAGTGATCTTCACAATTGGCCGGCCCAGCCCTTCGCGATGACCTCGTTCATCTCTTCAATCGACAGAGGCTCGCGTCCTTCGAGTTTAAGAGAGCCGAAAACATCCAGTATCTTCCAGGGCGTTTTGCGGCTCTGATACAGAGTTTGCCGCTGGGCAGGCGATCTCGATCTTCTCGCCCGGATGCACGCTCATATGGCGCAGAATCTCGCGCTCAAGGTTATCTGGCCTTTAGCGGAAACGGTGAGAACGCTCTTTACTGGGCTGTGGTGAGAGAGCTTTCTTACGCTCAAGCTTCACGCGCCGAACCGAGCGAAGGTAGGATTGGAACGGGCAACTCGGGGAGGGGGAGGGCGCTTGCCAAATTTTGCCAAAGTTCTTATCTGGATGAAGCGATGAGCACGATGAACATCTCCCTTCCGGACGCGCTCAAGTCCTATGTGGACCGGCAGGTGTCGGCGCGCGGCTATGGCACGAGTAGCGAATATGTCCGTGAGTTGATCCGGATGGATCAGGATCGGCAGCAGCTGCGAGCTCTGCTTCTGGAAGGGGCGGCTTCCGCTCCGGGAACGGCTGTGGACGCGGCTTATTTTGAAGGGCTGCGCAATCGCGTTCGCGATCATTCGGCGGGATGACGTCCAAGCCCATTGTCCCGCGTGAGCTGGCTCGGCAGGATATAGATCAAGCTATCGGCTATTATCTCGTCGAGGCTGGAGCCGATGTCGCCATGGGCTTCATCGACAGCCTTGAAAACGCTTATGGTGCGCTGGCCGATTTCCCCAAAGGCGGCTCTCCGCGATTTGCCCATGAGCTCAATCTGCCCGGATTGCGCAGCTGGCAGTTGGAAGGGTATCGCTATCTGGTCTTCTATATGGAACTGGACGATAAAATCGATGTCTGGAGAGTTCTTCACGCTCGCCGGGACATTTACACTCATGTAGTCGATACTGACTGAGCGGGCTCTTCCTATAGCGGACGGGACGATATTCTGATGGTTCACGGATCTTTGCAGTCGGTCCATCTCGTCGAGGCCAGGATGAACGCGGAGGCGCGCGATGCCGTGCTCAAGTCGGCGGACTGGTTCACGGCGGCCCAGCTCTCCCAAATGGCCGACCTCAAAGGCCGCAATGCCAATGCTCAGCCAAGCAGGTGGAAGCGCAATGGCCGGATCTTCGCGCTGCGCCAGAATGGCAGGAATTATTATCCTGGCTATGCACTACATCCGGAGGCGGCCTATCGTCCCATCAAAGGTCTCGCGCCTATCCTGAAGCGCTTTGAAGGCGAATTGGACGAGTGGGACATTGCGATATGGTTCGCCTCGATAAACGGTTTTCTGGGCGGCAGGGCGCCCAAGGACTTGCTGTTTAGCGCGCCGGACAAGGTGCTCGCCGCCGCGGAGGATGAGATGGCGGGCATTTTACACGGCTAGGGCATTGGGAGGGCCGGGCGTATTTCGAGCATTAGCATCGGAACTTAAACAAGCTTCGCATCTAAATGTGCGCCATTCCGTCACCCCATCAATACGCCCATGAACTGACGACTAGACAGAAAGCGCTAATGCTTGGCCGGGACAGAGGCGGCCTTCCGCGTCGAGCCTTTCATGACCTGTGATGCGATAGGCTTGGTGAGATCAATACCCTTCTTGATGGACAGGCGTCCCTTGAGCGCGCCAACGCCGCGCACGACAACGATGCGTCCGGACTTCGAATCGCGGACGAGCTTCTGCGTTGTCGGAACCTGCTCTTTTGGCATACCTCCCATATAACGATGGAGGATTTGTGGTTCCAATCCTTTGCTGACATCCCCGTGGGAACGGAAATCGTCATTCATCCTTGTAAATTTAAATCTTAGATTTAGATAAGTAATGATGATTGAGCGTCGCGCCAAACAGCAGGTCCGGGAAGCGCTAGGGAGACAGGCAGCTGTCGCCATCATCGGCCCGCGCCAGGTCGGCAAGACCACGCTTGCCCAGGACATCGCCGAGGAGCGACCGTCTGTCTATCTCGATCTGGAGGCACCGGAAGACCGCGCCAAGCTCGCTGATCCGGCATTGTTCCTGCGATCCTATGAGGATCGGCTCGTGGTGTTCGACGAGATTCATCGCGCTCCGGAAATTTTCCAGACCCTGCGGGGCCTGATCGATCAAGGGCGCCGGCGGGGTCACCGAACCGGACGCTTTCTCATCCTGGGATCAGCTTCGATCGAACTGCTTCGCCAGTCCGGTGAAACGTTGGCGGGACGCATTGAGTATATTGATCTCGCGCCATTCGATGTCGCGGAAATCCCGCCGGGGTTGGAAGCGGCGCAGCAACTCTGGGTGAGGGGCGGTTTCCCGGAAAGCTATCTGGCGCGCACCGACGCAGACAGCTTCGCGTTCCGACGCAATTTCATCCGCACCTATCTGGAAAGGGACGTCCCGCAGTTCGGTCCGCGGATCGCCGCTGAAACTCTGGAGCGGCTATGGACGATGCTGGCGCACGGACAGGGCACGACGCTCAATGCTTCGCGCCTAGCGGCCAGCCTCGGTGTCAGCAGCCCAACCGTGAGCAGCTACATCGATTTGCTCGTCGATCTGTTGCTCGTTCGCAAATTGCGGCCCTATTCGACCAATGCCGGCAAGCGCCTAGTCAAATCGCCCAAGATCTATGTCCGTGACAGCGGACTTGTGCATGCCTTGCTGGGGATCGACAGCTTGGAGACGCTGTCGGGCCATCCGGTTGTCGGTATGAGCTGGGAAGGCTTTGTGGTCGAGAGCCTGCTTGCCGCCGCACCCGACCGGACGACGGCGAGCTTCTACAGGACATTGGCGGGGGCCGAGATCGACCTCTTCCTCGAATTGCCGGGGAACCGCGGGCGTTGGGCGATAGAAATCAAGCGGAGCTTATCCCCTAAGCTCGAACGCGGCTTTCATCACGCCCGCGAGGATCTGGAGCCGGACAGGTCGTTTGTCGTCTATCCGGGCGCCGACCAGTATCCGATCGCGGAGGGTGTGACGGTGACAGGCGTACGTGCGCTGGCCGAACTGCTGCTCGAAAAGTGAGCTTTCGATGTCAGCGGGGAGAGGGCATTGTCCGGAAGAAGGGCCACATGACGGTTGATCGCGTCCTTGGTTGAGATCACATCCTGACGGTCACTCCGGGCATATGGCTGAGAATCCGCAACCAACTCGCTTAATCCCGCTAGGCGTGATTAATTTCCGATCTGATTGGAGGCGATCATCATGGCAGCGGCAAGAGTACTAACCGCTCACGTGCCGGAAGGCTTGGTCAACAAAGTCGATGCTTTGGCAGCACGCATCGGACGCTCGCGAGGATGGATCGTCGAACAGGCATTGGCAGTCTGGATCGATAAGGAGGAAGAGCGGCATAGGTTGACACTCGAGGCTCTGGACGATGTCAATGCCGGCCGCGTCATCGATCACCAGAGCGTCCAGACATGGGCCGATAGCCCTTCGTCCGAACCTCCGCTTCCCCACCAGTAGCATGACCTCTAAATCGACGAGCTAGGAATCCGCGGATCAGTTTTGATCGCGAGCGCGGCGAAAGATGAGATGAAGCGCATGGCCGAACTGTTGCTCGAAAGGTGAGATTTTGATGTTGCCGGGGAGAGAGCGGTTTTGCCCAGATGAAGGGCCACGTGATAGATGATGTCGTACCTTCGGCTGAGAACTACGTCCTGACGGTCATGGCGGACGGCAATGTCACTTTGCCCGAGGACATCCTGCAGCATCTTGGCGCTCAAGCAGGATCCGAAATAGTCTTGCACAAGCTGCCCAGTGGGAGCGTCGAGATCCAACTGGCGCGGCGCAAGGGCAGCATTGCAGCCGTCTTTGGCATGCTGAAGCGGGAAGGGCAGCGGCCGATCTCGATTGAGGAAATGAACGAGATAGTCGAGCGGGGCAGGGCCGGCGAATCGTGAAAATCTTCGACTCAGCTTCTTGAAACGTACCTTGCCTCCGACCTCCTTTGAGCGTCCCGGCACCCCGCATGATGACGGTCTCGTGCCGATCGCGATCTGAAACTGCATGCAAGGACGGCGAGAATGATCGCGCGAAAGGTTGGCGCAAAAGCTTCATCGAACGGAAATTGATGAAGACGTCATCGGACGACGCGGTTCGCGCTACGGATTTACTTCTTCCTGTCGAGAACGCTCTTCACAGCAGCGGCGATCTTCTGATCAGAGATCATAGATTTCTTCGTCTTTATGGAAGCCAGCACGAAGTGGCCGGTGGCGGCGCCCCTGCCTAGAATGACGGCCTTCTTCCTGGCTTTGACGTACGGCGTTCACTGGTATGTATCTAATATGGCGAGAGGACTCGGAAAGGAATCCGCTAGCATCTTCGGCTGTACACATGGCTGCTTCAACGCAAATTCTGCGGTCGATCGCTCAACCGGATCCACAATCGGTTGATCTTCTCTCCATCTCTGACTGATTGGCGGCTTCCCTCCAGAAGGCTTCGTGTTCTTCCTTAGTCATGGTGTGAATGTTGTGTTCGCGGTAGAAAGCGGCAAGCTCGGGATTGACGTGCTCCGGCTTGTTGCCCGCCTGTTGGAGAATTTCCAGTACCGGGTCGGGGGTGATCGTCTGGAAATAGGGCGCTGCCTGTGGATCGGCCAGCGTCTGGCCATAGAGCGCCTCGGTGATCACCCCGAGAAACCAGCCGCCTTGCGTAATCACCGGTGCCCCACTGAAGCCGCCACGCGGCAGGCCTGACAGGATGAAGGCGGGCCTGCCGGTATCATAACGCTGGATGACCGCACTGACGCGAAACTCGTGCGCTACCAGCACAGGTTCCGCCGAAAAGGGAATGGACGGGTAGCCAAGCACGACGCCTTGCAACATCACGAGGTTATCGCTGATCTCGTCTTCCATGGGTGGCCCGAGATGAATCCGATCATACAGGTGCACCGGAATCGGCATTTGATGGGTTCTTGCCTTTTCAACATCATTTGCTGCGAATACCGCGTTTCGAAAGAGCGCGATATCCGTGCCGCCATCATGATAGATCACCTGCGAGAGATCGATTTCTTCCGCGTGGCGCCACGCCTTCAGGTACTGCTCGAAACTTTCATGCTCTTCCCGCGGTTCTTCAGGTAGAGCGCGCTCAATGGTGTCATGGAATGACAAAGTCGCGCGGCTTGCCCCTTCGAGAACATGAGCAGCGGTGATCACATAGCCGTTCCCGATGTGAAATCCGGTGCCCATGCCCTGGCCGCGGTCATTCCACACCTCGATCGCACCCACTGCTGCCTTGAATGCCCAGCAAAGGTTGTAAAGATCATCGAGGTTGCCGATGAAATCTTCTTCAGCGTCGGATCTGGTCACCTCTCACTCCCTTTCCCGGCCAAGAGCGGTGGTCATATTGGTAGTTACTATGCCGAACTCGACAACCGATAAGATGGCGGATTCAGCTTCAGGTTTGCGCTGAGCCTCTGTCATTGCTCGCCGTCGTAAGCACGTCGAAGGCGACCTTATTCAATTCCTCTTCAACGATCTCGCCGATGCTTTTGTTTGATACATGGCCTCGGAGCCCCCGAGAGACACGGTGTTCCAACAGCACTTTTAGCTCCTGACAGGCATTCTCCTCGTTCCCGTCAGCAAGGAACAATCGTTCCAGCGCAAATTCCTTGATGGTTTTGCCCTGCAAGGCTGCCATCGCTTTGAGCGTCTCGTGCTGCTGGTCCGTAACGTCGATGGTGAGCCGGCTCATATAGTCCCCGATCTTTTATTGGGCGCGACACTATCACGGTGACGCCCGGCGCTAAACGGGATGCGTCCGCCCGTGCTCTGAGCATCACGCGCTGCCCGCTTCGTGCCCGATCCTTGGCGGCACGATTATGTTCGTAAACCCGCGAAGGTCAGCCCTGGGGACAAACCTGTCGTTGGCGCGCAGAGTTGTGAGCGGCGGGTTTCGGATGAAGCGGGCGTTCACAGTGGGCGCCGTGATCACCTGGCGGATGCGAAAGGCAGGCCGGCTAGAGTCAGGTAACTTTAGACTAGATGCTTCGCCCGCTATAGCGGACACCCAAAAAAAACAGCGGATTTCTTACAAAGCTACGCAGTCTTTAGTCCGGCCGCCTGAGCTTCCGGTCATCTTCCCCGTCGATCATAACGACAACGCCCGCAACGTCGGGCAGGTCGAATTCGCGCGGATCCGCCCCTTCCGCCAGCCTGTCCCGGAACTGGACCGCCCTGGCAACGACTGGATGCATCTCGGTCAGGAAGCCGAGCTGATCCGGCTCGCGCTTCACCTTGGACGCTTCACGGGCAAGGCGTCTGCGTTCGCTGAGCCTCTGTTTCAACACCGCGACGATGGCGTCGGGAGATCCGCCGGAACCACGCTTGTCCGCGTTGCCGGTGCAGAGCAGGCAGTGCAGCGGAATGGAATCCTTGCTGTGAACGTCGAAGTCCAGATGAGGGAGATTCGCCTGCACACTCTCGGCGCTGGCGATACTGATGCCGAATCCGGTCATATGTTGAGGAGATCCTGGCTGCAGCGACTGACAGCTTATGGGGATCCGCGAGACGTCGGAGACGTGGTTGTAGAAGGCGTAGAGCGCCGGAATGTTGTGGGCCTTGGCGGTTGCCAGCAATTTGTCGATCTGGAGCTCGGGGGGCTTTCTGGTGCCGATCGTGTGCATAATCTCACGATATTTCTTCCCGGCATCGTCAAGCTTTTTGGCTTGGACGAGCATGGTGGCCGTGCTCGATCCATTGACGCTGACGAAGGACCAGATCCAATCGGCGCCGCTCTCGCCTTCGATCGCCTTGGTGAAAGGAATGACGACCATCTTCCCCGGATAGCCCTTCCTAATGTTTTTGATCAGGATGTTGGTGATAGTCTCCTCTTCCCAAGGATATTCCAAAGCTTTGGAATCCGCTAGCTCCGACCAAACCTGACTGGCTTGGTCGAGAAGAAAGAGCTGCTCCTTCGTAAATCCGATCATGTTGCGCGTTTCCCGAAGCCTGCTCTCGCTGCTTCAGGCTTCGTCGATCATCCCTTGCAAGAATGAACGTGCCCGTCGCTTCTGCGGATCGCCGCCATCTCCCGCCTATCGTTTTGCAAAGCAAGGCGTTTTCAGCTGCTGCCATCCGGCTTTGCAGTGACCGCTTGGGGCTTGCGGCCTCTTGAGCCGCTGCCCGCCCTGGAAGGGCCAACGACGGCGGTAGGGCGCGAAATCGCGCCACCGGATCCCCTTGAGGCGTACCGACCTTGCGGGAATCAATTGGCCGAGCCGGTCAAGCGGCGATGCTGATATCACTCACTTGTCATGCGACTGTGATGCCCGCCGATGAACTCTCTCTACGAATAGATCGTCGAGGTGGTGCCCGACCCCTGACCCGCCAGAAATTCCTGGGCCTTCTTGGTGTCGCAGCTAAAAAGCTGCTCGGCCGTGGTCAGATAGGGAGTTGCGTCAAGCGGGTTTTCGTTGAAGAGCTTGGCCGCCTGCTTGATAAAGTCCTGATAACGCTCCTGAAAGATCGCTTCAACTGCAGGAATAAGTGTTCTAAGATTATCGATCACATCAGGATTATAGATGTGCGCACGCGTGACAATTGCCGGCTGCCAGCCTCCATTGCTGACGATCGGCGCCATGACTGCAAAGTTTTGATGCCATGCGTCCAGCCCATTTCCTAGGTGAACATGGGCGACAGCCTTGTTTCGCACGGTGATGATGGCATCGTGCAGTGGACGCAGCTCAACAGGCAGATGCTTCCTCGTCTTGGCTGCTCCACGGCCACTGCTTTCGACTCCGGGATGAGTGCCACGTGCATAAAGGATCAGGGCCGAGTTGATTAACGCCTGTTGCAATGTCTTGTGATAAGGTTGAATATCTTTGACGGTCGCTTCGAGTTCATCAAGAGAGCGCAAACAAGCTGCTGCCTGCGACACATCCGCAGCGCATCCCTGGACAAGTTCAGCCTGATTAAAGACTTTTACGAGGACCTCATATTTCGGATTGTTCTCGACGTCCCCTATCATAGCTTTCATGTCGATCACGATAGGCATCGTAACTCCAATAATTGGATAAAGCATCGTACAGTAGAATACTTCAAATTATCTTATCGAATGGTCCATAGATTTCCAACCGCTTTTTATTGGATCTGAGGATAGGATGCATAGTTGGACAGTGAAATTTCAGCGATGACTCTATGCGCGCCGCGTTGGCGCAGATAATGGAGCGAGGTTAATTGACAGATTTGTGAAGCGCGGAACGACAGATAATAGCATGAGCCGACGTTCCCGGCATCGCATCGGAAAGACGTAGGTTGGTCGTGAGCGGCCGGGCGGCTTCGCGCCCCAAAGTCGGACACTCGCTGGGCCCGCAGAGCATCCTAAAACCGGCCGTTCGCACGGCCGTCTGCCTAGCGTCCGCTGCTGGGTCGAAAAGCTGCTATCCCCAGTCCCTATTCTGCTTCGCGCTTCGGCTTCGAGAATTGATGTTCGTCAAATATCTCGACGGTCGCCCATTCCCGGCTTTCATTCCAAACCGAGACCCAGTTTTCGGGGTGGATGTCTATTGAATGCGGGTGTCCATCTTCAAGGATCACAACGGCTTCGCCTCCGGCTGGAACCTCATATTGGTCGCACATCGGCTCAATTAAGATCGTGAGCGGCGTCGAGAGATAGTTGCGGATCGGCAGTCGCATTGCTTGGCCTCGTTTGCTCGATGACCATACCGTGGCTTACGAAGGGCGTGTCCGCAATCGCGGCGGAAGCGGTCATGGACGAGCCACCAACGCTCGTCGGCGGAAACGCGCCCTAATAGCGGCCGTTCGTTCAAGTCTCGACTAAGCGTCTGCCATTGTTCGACGGCGGCAGCGGACGTGGATGTCGGCTCAAACGTTCTTCCGAAGTGTCTCTGGGCGGCTAAGTATCGCAATGCCTCTTGAGGGCGGATCCGCAACGCTCCCGCGACAGGCGTCACCATCAGCAAGGCGCGGCTTCCAAATTTCGAGTGACTGCAATTGCCATTCCTGGGCAGTTGAAGTGGCGGATGGACCGGCTCGGACCTCGAAGTGTCTGGGCGGTGTGCCGGATCGACGCGCGATGCTTGCCGAAGTCGACGTCGACACTTCATCGAAACCGAATTGCGACCGTTTTGGGTCAAAAAGATGCTGGGTCTGTCCGCGAGTTTCTAAAAGCGCCAAGTATCATGTGGCGTTCTAAACTGCCGGTTTTGCATCGTGCTTCGAGGCCGGAAAAGGCCTTTATCTTGGGTTCCTGCGAATGCTTTCAAATCGTTGATTTCAATTGCTCCCGGTGCCGCATTTGCTAGCTTGGCAACGGACGGGGGTTGGATTGTCGTACAGGCGGTGGATCGCGGGAAAGTTTGTGTGTCGGGTGCCGTTCCGTCGGGCGTGGCGGTGCGTCGCGCGCGTGTGCTTGCCATGATGGGCCTAATCGGCAGGCTGAGGGGATTGCTCAGCCGATTGTTCTCAGGAAGACGCAAGCCAGCGCCAGATCCGGATGGAGAAGCTGTCACGAAGGACACCGGGCCGGCCGCACCCAGCTTTACAGTATCACATGCCCGAGGAGAGGCGGTCGCACTCGCTTCCGATGATGGCCCGCTCGGTCGCGCCGATGAAGTCGTTACCGTGGACGAACCGAACTTAGACACCGGCGACCATCCCATCAGGGAAATCCTTCCAGACGTGGTCGAGCCGCTGGATGGCAGCGAAGTCGAGCCTTCGGATAGCGAAGTCCCGGCAATCGCAATCGCTATCGCTATCGCTATCGAGCTTGACGCTTCGGCCTCGCAGGCAACCGATCGAGATCATACCGTCGCGCTGAAGGCCGAGCCGGAATTCGCGCCGATGCGGCATGCCGAGGTCGGGTTGGCCAATGACATCACCACGGCGAACGTCGATGACGAGCCTGGGCCCGCAGGGGGGGCTATCAGTGCAGAGGCACCCGTCTCCGAGAATCGGCATGACGAGACGTCGATCGCGACTACCTCGATCAACGATGACGGTTTTCAGGCCTCAGCTTGGTCGGTGACGTCGGCGTCAGATGGACTTGAAGCTGGCGCAAGCGAAGCCGATCGGGAGGACCCCCGCGATCCAGCAGGTTCGGACGATGACCGGGCCGCGACCGCAGCGGTGGAAACTCAAGCGGATGAAGTGACGGCCGATCTCGGAAAATCCGGTGTCGATCACATTGCGGTCGAGGAGAGCTTGCTGGAAGTTCCAGCGCCACTCGAGCATTCCGAAATCGAAAACTTCACGTCACCATCAGGTGAGCCGGTCTCGTCCACGCGGCCCGTCGATGTCGATGCCATGCCATCTTCGACAGCCGGCGAAGCTGGCAACGCGCCGCCGCCAGCACCAGATGGAGGATCAGTCGACCAATCGCTCGTCGAGCTATCCGCGGACGAAGAGCTCGCCGTCGCCGAGGATCCAGGCGAGCACGACGACTTCGGAGAGCCATACAAGGCCCGGCCAGTGGCTGCCGATTCGGCGATGGATGACGGGGATTGCCCCGAAGATGCGCCCGAGGTTGAGGAAATCTCTGGTGCAGCGGGAGAAATTGAGGCTTCCGAGGAGCAGGATGACCGATATCCGGCCGTCGAGGAACCGGAGGTCCGCCCCTACTCGGATGTGGACGCTTTCGACGCGGAGTCGCAGGACCCGCGGGCGACAGCAGAAGATGCGGGCTCGGCCGGCGAGGCTGCGTCGACTGTCAGGCGAAGGCCTGGCGAGTATCGGCCCAGGCTCAGCCGTGCCCGCACGCGACGCGCTCCCGCTGCAGTGTCTTCGAGCGGAACCGACATCCAGAATTTCGATGCCGCGCTGCAACTGCTGATTGGCCCCGGTGACTGGGGTGTCGAGCTGTGGGCGCTTCTGCGTGTGCCCAACGGCGTGCAGGACGACGACGTCGCGGTCGACCTCGGTGGAGAAGAGTTCTTGCTCGGCCAGCTTGATGAACAGCTTCTCGAGCCGCTCGCTCTGCCCGATGCCGCCGCGGCGTTCGGCGAGCCTCTTTTCATCGCCGCCGCCGGCATACCAGTGAGCTGGAGGCGCACGTCGAGGGATCTGCACGTCCTGAGCCCGGATCCGCGCGTTGCTGGGTTTGTGAGCAAGCCGCGCGTGGCGATCGGCCAGGAGAGTGTCGTCATATGCCGGGAAGGACTCGGTGAGGTCGCCCTTGCGCAAATCGTCGCCACCGGATCGCCGGAGCCAATGCGCATTGAGGGGCCGAATGTGCCTGACGGATGGATCTGCTGGCGGGGCGTTCGACCGTTGCGCCCGTCACTTCCGGTCGGCGGGCCGGGCATTCTCGACGCGCTCGACCCGCTACCAGCTGTCGCGGTCGAGTTCTCCGGCGGCATCAAGCTCGCGCACGCGACTTGGCTTGAGGGGTATCCGCCAACGATCCAACTGCTCGGCCTTATCTCGGAGGGAGACCCTGTGTTGATCGACGGTCGAGAGGGAGCTCAGGATGCAAAGGGCGTCTGGACGGCCGACCGGTGGGACGCCCCCGGTCAGCACAGGGTCGAGCATGGCGGCGTCATGGCGAACTACGCGATCGAGGCCGGGGCGTCAGATTGGGGTTGGTGGCCAGCGTGGAGTGACGCGGTGCCTCTGGCCGGAGCGCTTTCAGGACCGGGAGAGGGGCGCATCTTCCAGACAAGTTCGTCCGGCGTGTTAATCGGTGCCCGTCCTGGAGAGATCTGCATGTTCACCGCTTTGGAGGGCGGTGTGTCCGTGGCGTCGCCGCGGTTCGAACCGGTCTGGATGCTGTCCGGCGGCGTCGGCACCCGTGGCGCCGGTCCAGCGCTGATCGGCTCGAAGGTCACACCTGGCACACCTGTTGGATCGCGCGATGCCGTGCTCCGATGGGCGCGTGCGATCTGCTCGAGCCGACGTGCCGGTGCTGATGGCGGTCCCGAGCGCGCACTATGGATCCGGTATCTCGCGACCGCTCGCTCGCTGCGAAAGCGTCGCCGATGAACGAGCTTCTATTCTGGGCGTCCGCGATAGGCTCCGGCTCGGACTCCGCCTTCAAGCGGCGGGCAACGGAGCTGGTGCCGACGCGCCGAGGCGCGCCGTCCTCGTTCAGCCGCGCGATCTGGGGCTTCAACAGCCTCGCCCACTGCGAGTTCGGTGCAGATTCCGGCGAGGGCTGGCGGGTAGCACCACCTGTCCTCGCGGCTGGGGATCCTGTCGGGACTATTTCGGCGGTCCTGTGCGGCGCGAGGTCGGCTCCGCTTCTCAGCCGACTGATGGAAGCGGCCGGTGACAATGTCAGTGTCATGGGACAACGCGACGGCCCCGATGTAGTCAAGATCGACCTGCCCTGCGCTGGCGACCTCATCCGGGTCTCCCGCGAGGCGCGGCTACCCGTTCAGTGGAACGCGCCACTGGCGATCATGGCCGCCTTCGTCCCACCGGCACTGTCGAGTTTCGACCAGACGGCAGTGCCCACCGGCGGGTGGGAGGTGGAGCGGTTCTCGAGCTCGAAGGTGGCATGGGTGGCGTCCACCGTGGCCGAAGCCACGCGATCGCGGCGAGGGCTGTTCAGATTCAAGTCCGACTACGACACCCGGCACATCTTCAAACTGGCGGGCGTGGCGAGGCATGTCCCGCCAGGGATCGCGAAATATTGGGCGCTTGGTAGGCGGCAGCGAGCGATGCGCCTCGACCTATCGCGCGGTCAGGTCAGCTTCCCGATCGCGGCGCGTCCGCCGGGTTTGCTGGACCGGGCGCTCGTGGTCTCATCCGGAGCCCTACCAGTGCCCGCGAAGGGGCGTCTGACATATTCGGGGATTAGCGCCCCGCTGGCGGCGGCCGTGTCCGCCTCGCTTCGAGCCATCGCAATGGGAGCTGACAGTTGACCAATCCGGTTTCGATCTTCGAGGGAATGCGCGACACCTACCTGCGCTACCTCGATAGCCCGTTTGACCTGAGGTATGACAGTCTGGTCGCAGAGCGCCGTGGCATGCTGGATCAGGATGGTCGCCTCTACCGGCGACCGCTGGTCGAACCGGCGCCGCCCTACCGCTCCAGTGGCCTTGGCTTCGCGGCCGCCGCGACCCAGATCCTTTCTGGGTCTCTTCCGCCGCAGCTGATAGCGGACATCGCCGGTTTCGTGTCCTGTGGCCTATTCGATTCGCGCCGTGAGCTCTACGCGCACCAGCTCGCCGCGCTGGATGCGTCCATGCGTCAGCACAAGGACGTGATCGTCACGAGCGGCACCGGCTCGGGCAAGACGGAGTGCTTCCTCCTGCCGCTCGCCGCCTCGCTGGTCGCCGAATCGGCGCGCTGGGGACAGCCCCAGGCGCTGCCTGCCGCCCACGAGTGGTGGGACGCGGCGGGGCCGGCGGGCCAGCGGTATCACCCCCGCGTTCCGCAGCGGGGGCACGAGGATCCGGTAACACGGCCACCGGCGATGCGTGCGCTCGTGATGTATCCGCTGAATGCGCTCGCCGAGGACCAGCTTGTCCGGCTTCGGCTGGGCTTTGACGGCGCAGCAGCCAGGTCGTGGCTGGACGCGAACCGCGCGGGCAACCGGCTCTACTTCGGGCGCTACACCGGGCGGACGCCAGTGTCGGGCGATTCGTCCTCGGGGACGAAGCTGACCGAGCTGCGCAACGAGCTGCGCTCGATGTCCCGCGACGCCCAAGCGGTCGCGGGGTCCGACGCGGCGAGGTTCTTCCAGAGCATGGACGGCGCGGAGATGTGGTCGCGCTGGGACATGCAGGACACGCCGCCCGACATCCTGATCACCAACTACAGCATGCTCAACATCATGCTGATGCGCGGTGTTGAGGCGCCGATCTTCGACGCGACCCGCGCTTGGCTGGAGCTCGACCCGCGCAACGTGTTTCACCTCGTGGTCGACGAGCTGCACACCTATCGCGGCACGCCCGGCACGGAGGTCGCCTACCTTCTCCGCGTGCTGCTCGACCGGCTGGGCCTGCATCCCGATCATGACCAGCTCCGTATCATCGCGTCTTCGGCGTCTCTTCAGGACGATCAGGCCGGCCGGGAATACCTGCACGGCTTCTTCGGACGTGACCGGTCGCGTTTTGAGGTCATCGGTGGCAGTCAGCGCCCACTGTCGCAGACCGCCCGGGCAACCGTCGGACAGCATGCGGCCGCGCTCTCCGCGTTCCCGGCGGCGGTGGCTAACACAGGCATTGATGCCGCCGTGGCCGATCTCGAGGCGGCCGTCGGCGCGCCCGACGGGTCTGCGCATCCAACTCCGGCCCGCCTCGGCCTCGCGCTGACGCACACCGAGGCGGCGGACGCCCTTCGCGCCGTATGCCGCAGCGATGACGATAGCCGACCGGAGCCGCGTCAGACCGAGGATGTCGGCGCTCGCCTTTTCCCGGGCACCGCGCCACACGACGCATCCGCCGCCGCAGAGGGGCTGGTCACGGCGATCGCGTCGGCCGAGCTACCGAACGGTGATCCTCTCCTGCCCGTGCGCGCGCACATCATGTTCCGCAACGTGCAGGGGCTATGGGCGTGTGCGGACCCGGCCTGCAGCCAGGCGCCTCAGCGGACCGATCCGGACCTGCCGCAGGTCGGCATGTTGCACCACCTCCCCGCCTCCGGCTGCGGATGCGGTTCTCGCGTGCTGGAGCTCCTTTACTGCGAGCCCTGCGGCGAGGTGTTCCTTGGCGGATACCGCAAGGGGACTGCGAACGGCCAGCAGTGGAGGCTCACGCCGGATTTCGCCGATCTGGAGCAGGTCCCTGACCGTGCGGGCGCAGAGCGCGACTACGGCAACTACGCGATCTTCTGGCCTTCGAATGGCAGGACGCCGCGAACCTCTCGATGGTCCCTGAAGCGGGTCGATCGCGAATGGCGGAGGGCTCAGCTCGATCCCGGCTCCGGCCTGCTCACCGCCGGCGCGGCGGGCAACGGCTACGTTTACTTCGTTCCGTCTCAGCATCGTCCACCGCGCCCAGGCGCCCCGGCGGCAGCGACACCTGGGGCTTTCCCGTCCAAGTGTCCTCGATGCGACGCCGACTGGGGCGGTCGCAGCTCAGGGTCTGGCGCGGGGTCGCCGATCCGCGGCCAACGCACCGGTTTCCAGAAGGTGGCGCAGGTTCTGGCCGATGCGCTGCTGCGCGATATCGCTCCTCCGGGCCACGACGCCAACCGGAAGCTCGTGGTGTTCTCCGACAGCCGGCAAGATGCCGCCAAGCTCTCGGCCGGCATGCGCCAGTCACACCATCTCGACGCGGTCCGCCAGGCGCTCGTCGCCGCGCTCGACGTCAGCGGTCAGGGGCCGGCGGCTTTCCAGCTACAGCTCTCCGGGGCCACGCTCACACCCGCGCAGGCTTCGGCCGCAAGCGCATTCCAGCTGGGCTCGCCGCAGGAGGCTCTGGTGCTCATGGCGGCCGCAGGGCCGATGGCGGCGCAGTCAAGTCCCGCGCACCCTGGCATGACCAACGCGCAGGCGGCGGCCGCCATCATCGCCGGGACGTCCGGGCCGTTCCTCGTGTCGGCGCTGTTCGCAGACGCCGAGCTCCGGCTGCTCGCTGCGGGCATCAACCCGGGTGGCTACGGTCTCGAGAGCCTGTGGACCGACACCGCAGACCGGTCTGGCAGCTGGCGAGACCTGTTTAACTGGGGGACGGTTCCGCCATCACCGAACGCCAGCGGGCTCTCAGTCCAGCAGGTCGATCACCTGCAAAGGCTTCGGCGCACCGCCCATGCGGAGATACTGAGGGTTATCTTCGCCTCGGGCCGCCGCGGTCTGGAGTCGCTCCAGATTGGTTACGCCTCCGTTGGAGCAGGCGCTCCCGGCGACGGCGACTCCACCGTCGTCGAGGCGGCTGACGGCGTGTTGCGGCTCCTGGGAGAGCGGCGGCGCATTGACGGTGAGCCGTTCCGGGCGATCGGCACGCCCGGCGCCCCGCCGCCTGGCTTCGTGAACGACTATCTGACCGCAGTCGCGTCGGCGGCCGGCCGCCCGGTGGCGGCCCTGACCACCGACGTCGAGTCTAGGCTCACCCATGGCGGACTCGTCGTGGATTGGCTGATCCAGCCGGACCGGCTGAGGGTCGCTCGCGCAGGAGCCAACTCGTGGGAGTGCACGTCATGCCGCCGTGTACACCTCCACGCGAGCGGCACCGTCTGCACCGACTGCCAGCAGCCGCTCGGCCCTCCGCAGGCCAGGGGCACTGGTGCCACCGCGGGCGACTATTACCTCTACCTCGCGGAGCAGGCTGGCGATCTCTTCCGTCTCAACTGCGAGGAGATGACTGGGCAGACTGGCAAGGCTGACGCGAGGAAGCGCCAGCGCTTGTTCCAGGGCGTCTGCCTGCCTGCGCCGGAAGAGATCGACCTGGTCGACACTGTCGACCTGCTCAGCGTCACAACCACCATGGAGGCCGGCGTCGACATCGGCTCGCTTCTGGCCGTCATGATGGCGAACATGCCGCCGCTGAGGTTCAACTACCAGCAGCGCGTGGGCCGCGCGGGACGCCGCGGGAGCGCGCTCTCCCTCGCGTTGACCTTGTGCCGGGGCCGCAGCCACGACGACTACTACTTTCAGCGGCCTGAGCGGATCACCGCCGACCCGCCGCCCCAGCCATATGTCGATCTTGGCGTCGAGCCGATCGTGAAGCGGGTGCTGGCGAAGGAAGTGTTGCGCGAGGCCTTCTCGGCGCTTCAGCTCTTTCCGGGGGCAAGCGGCGACAGTGTCCATGGCGAGTTCGGCGAGACGGCCGCGTGGACGCAGCCGGTGCTGGCACCCAGCGGGCCGCCAGGCGCGACCGTGCGCACGCTGGTCGCCGGTTGGATCATGGCGAACGCGGCGCGGATCTCGGAGCTCTGCGATTTGCTTCTGCACGCCGCGAAGCCGCAGCTGCAGGCGCAGCAGCCCCAGCTGGAGGCCTGGGTTGCGACTGGACTGCTTCCGGCGATCGACGCGGCCGTCGCCAGCCCGCGCCTCGTGCAGACACAGCTCAGCGAGCGTCTATCGAATGCGGGCGTCCTTCCGATGTTCGGATTCCCTACGCGGACGCGCTTCCTCTATCATGACCGACCGCGGGGCCAGTTGCCGCCCCCCGACGTCGTCGATCGGCCCCTCGACCTGGCCATCAGCCAGTTCGCGCCGGGCTCGGAGACGGTGAAGGAGGGAATGATCCATACGGCGATTGGCGTTGTCGACTACCAGATGGTGCGTGGCAGGCCTGACGAGGTGCCTGATCCGCTCGGCCCTCCAATCCCCACCGGCATCTGCCGCTTCTGCCAGTCGATCGACCCGAGCCCGTCGGGCGCCGCAAATTGTGGTGTCTGCGGTGCCGGGGCGGGCGACTACCACGTGGTGAACCTGGCCGAGCCGCGAGGCTTCCGGACGCGATACCGGACCGAGAGGGACTACGACGGCACGTTTGAGTGGACACCGCGTGCCACCCGGCCGAAGCTGGGCCTCGCTGGCCTACCGCTTGTCCCGCACCGAAACTTCGAGATCCACAGTGGTGAGCAGACGGTCCACGTCATCAACGACAACAATGGCCAGCTCTTCGAGTTCGAGAAGTTATGGGGGGAGACCTGGGCGACGCGTCAGGCGCTCGACAAGATTGGGCATCCCGCGAACGGTCAGCCGCTCGATGGTCCCGATCCGCGGGCCTTGGCGGCCATCAGCCAGACCGACGTGCTGGTCGCAGGTGTGCAACAATGGCCCGCTGGCGTCTTCGCGGATCCACTCGACGTCGAGGGGCGTGCCGCGCTCTACTCGTTCGGCTTCCTGCTTCGCCGGGCGGCGGCTGTCAGGCTGGACGTCAGCGACACAGAGCTGAAGGCCGGCATCCGCACCACACGTGACGCTGCGGGCGCCGTCATAGGCCAGGTGTTCCTGTCCGACACTTTGGAGAACGGCGCGGGCTACAGCACCCATCTCGGCACACCTACCGAATTCGAGGCGCTGCTCGGGGACATCCTGGCGCCGCGGATGCTCGGCATGTTCGAGGCGATGGCTAGGCCGGACGATCACGGCATTGCGTGCCAGACCTCCTGTCACGAATGCATGCGGGACTATGGCAACCTAGCCTATCACAGCATTCTCGACTGGCGCTTGGCGATCGACATGACACGACTGTGCTTGGACGCCACCGCGCCCATCGACTTCTCGCCGACGCATTGGTCGGGCGTCGCCGGGCGCGCCGCAGATCGCGTTCACGCGGCTCTGCCGCAGTCGACAAGGACGACGATCGCGGGCCTGGAGGCGGTCATCGCGGGCAGCCGGGCCTACGTTATCCGGCACCCCATGTGGGACATTCGGCAGGGGACGATGCACCCGGCCCTGACTGCCGCAGCTGCGGCAGCAGCGCAGGCTGGCCTCTCGATCGAGTTCCGCTCGGCGTTCATGGCGATCCGGAGGCCGATAAATTGATGCTTTCTATTGTCGCACGGCGGGCGCATCGCGCGCGGATCGTCGCGCCCGGTTGCGCGGACTAGGGGTGAGCTATGACTGATCGTGCCGAGGAGCTAGCGCTCGAAATCCACCGCGGACGCCAGAGCGGGCAGCCTGTCCGAACGATGCTGCGTGTCGATGACCGCGTCCTGGCGCGCGTCACGGATGGCATCTACAGGCGTCCGTCGTCAGCTTTTCGCGAGCTTATATCGAACGCCTATGACGCCGACGCGACGGAAGTGATCCTTCAGACCGACGCGCCGCGTTTCGAGAGGATCGTCGTGCGCGACAACGGTCGCGGGATGTCACCAGAGATGCTGGCGGACCTCGTCACCCACATCGGCGGCAGCTCCAAGCGCACTGCGAAGGGCAAGCGGCTTGGGACAGTGGATCCGAACGATCCGAAGCTGTCGATCGGCGGCCGCCGGCTGATCGGGAAGATCGGCATCGGCATGTTCTCGGTGTCGCAGCTGACCCAGCACTTCCAGGTGATCACCAAGCGGCGGGGCGACGACTACCGCACCTCGGCGGTCATTATCATGAAGACCCACACCGAGGAGATGCTCGCGTCGGCGTCCGATGGTGACGTGTTCGAGACCGGCTCCGTGACGATCACCAGCGAGCCGGCGGCGGACATTGAGGCGCAGGGGACCGAGATCATCCTGATGGACCTCACCGACCAGGCGCGCGAGCTCCTCCAGGGTCTCGAGCGCTGGAGGCTGCTCGACCGGGCCTCCGCAGGTGACATCGACGGCGCGCCGCCGAAGCGGCCAACCTACCACATCGGCCGCGTTGCCCCTGAAGATGCGGATGTCTTCGTAGAGGAGCCGGAGCTCCCTTGGTCGGCTTCCGACACGCCCGTCGCGCGCTTCCGCAAACTATACGACGCCGTCCGCAACGAAGTCCGCGATCGCAGGGCGACCCCGGTCATTCAGGAGTCGCTCGACGACTATCTGGGCATGATCTGGCTACTGAGCCTCGCGGTCCCCGTGCGCTACATTGATCGCCACCCCTTCGATCTGACTGCTGAAGATGGGATCGGGTTCTTCAACCTGACCACCCGGACGGCGGAGGCCGTCGAGCTGGCCGCCGGGCAGACAATCGGCGAGCGGCTTGGCCTGACTAGCTCCGTCGATCCAGTGGGTGGCTTCCGCGTGCTCGTCGACGACGTCGAGCTGATGCGGCCGATCTCCTTCGACCGGGATCTGCGCGGCAATAGCGAGATCGGCCGGCCTCTCATGTTCTTTGGCAAGGTGGTGTCGGGATTGGGAGCGGTGCCGCCCGAGAGCGGCGGCGGGGCGCTTTCGTTCGAGGCCTATCTATACTGGAACCAGAAGATCACGCCGAAGGAGAACAATGGCGTTCTGGTCCGCGTGAACAACGCGAGCGGGGTGCTCTTCGACCCCGCGTTCCTCGGATACCAGGTCTCCGAGCTTACCCGTTTGCGGCAGCTGATGTCGGAGATTTTCATCACCGAGGGCCTCGACGCCGCGCTGAACATTGACCGCGAATCCTTTAACTTCAGCCATCCGCACTACCAATATCTGCAGAAGTGGGTGCACTTCGCGGTGCGCCAGACGACAAACAAGCTGAAGGGCCTCAACAAGGAGATCCTCGATGCGCGGCGCACGAGGGCGGAGGAGAGCCGGGCGAGCCGGCTCGACGTGCTCGTGGACCAGGTCTGGCAGTCGCGGAGGGGCGCGGACGCCGAGCCGCCGCCGACGGTGCGCTTGGCACTACGCGGTCAGGCCCTGCTGGACGATCGCGAGCGAGGCGTTCTGGTCTACGATGCCGACCAGCTGGCTGAGAAGGCTGCGAACCGTGACGTCGCCGTCGAGGACAGTCAGCTGCAGGCGCTTGCCAAGGTGCTGTCGGCATGGGGGCTGCTCGAAGATCTCTCCTGGGACGAGCAGCAGTCCCTTCTCGCGGACATCGCCGCAGTGTTCGGGGCACGTTGATGGACGAGTTCAGTGATGAGCTGCTCGTCGATCGGGTCACTCGCCGCGCGACCGCCGAGGACGTCCCGCAGAGGGAGTTCAAGTCATGGCACCGCCCACGCAAGCAGTGGGTTCGTCGATACCAGTGGCATGACGCGCTGCTCGAGACTGTGCGGGAGACGCACTTCCCGGATGACAGCCGCATCGTGCGATACCTCAGCCTTCCGGGCGCGGATCTTCTCGACGTCCGCGTGCTGCGGGAGGCGTGCGAGGCCGCAGGCGCGGAGCTCAGGTTCACCGGCATCAACTCGGTCCGCCGCAACTCGGCCGAGGACATCCAGCTCAATATCGCCGAGAGCGAGGTGCGCGGCCTTCCGCAGATCCACAGCAGCTCGACGATCCTGCGGGAGCGTTTCGAGTCGATCGCGAACGACGGCTCGCTCGCGCACGACGCGGTGCGCCGGAGCGGGCCGTTCCATGCGGTCAACCTCGACCTCTGCGATCACATCGCGCTGCGTGCCGCCGGGGAGGGGCAGCGCAGCGTGCTGGACGCGCTCGCCGAGGTCATCCGGCTCCAGCTGAGACACGCGCGTCATCCGTGGCTCCTGTTCATCACCACCCGTCTCTCGCCGGACAGTGTCGATGCCCACAATCTGCGGGCGCTGATCCAGGCGGTCCGGGACAACATCGCCGCCAGCGGCGAGTTCGGCACCCGCGCGGCCGCGCTCCTGAATACGGAGGCCGAAGGTCTTCAGGCGGCGCTTGACGATCCGACGAACCTGGATCCGCAGCGCTTCATGAGCCTCTTCACTCTGGGTCTGGGAAAGTGGCTGCTTCGCTTCCTGGGAGAGGGCTGCTCGGTCCGAATGCTCCCGAGTTGCTTCTACTCCGTCCAGGGAGACACGCCCGACATGCTTTCGCTTGGCTTCCGCTGCGACACCGTCCGACCGCCTGCAGTCGACCGCTACCAGATGGTCGGTGGCGGCGGGCAGGCCGATGGCGGCGAGGTCGATCACGCGATGCGGCTCCTCGAGATGACCGGCGGGATGTTCGATCTGGACGATATGCTCGAGCAGGATCCGCAGCTCGCGGAGTCCGTCAGGCTGGAGTCGACGCAGCTGCTGCGGTCTGCTCACTTCGACGTGGACGGGCCCGGCTACCAAAGGCTCCTGGCAGCGGCAGCGTGACGATGCCCGGCGTCGGGGGCGCCGGGCACGATGGATTACTCGTAGCCGCCTTCTTTGCGCTTCTCGGCGGCTTCCTCCTGCACCTCCTCGATGTCCTCGCCGCCGTCCTCGTCCTCGGGAAGCGGGGCGTCCTTGAGCGTGTCCTCGGACCCGTTATCCTGGTCCTTGGGCAGCTCGTTCACGTCGGTCTCGAAGCCTGGTTCTTCGTTCTCCGGTGTCGTCGCCATCGTCCTTCTCCTTCGAGGTCGTGAACGATTGGCGGGAGATTTCAGGCCCGACGCTCAGGCCTCCGTCGGGCGGAGGCCAAGATCATTTCGACGGCTTCTTGGCTGCCGGCCGCAATTCGCTGCGCAGCAGGCCGAACAGTCCCGTCAGCCGGTCACCGAGATCCTTGTCTCGCGCCTCGCACTCCCAGATCACCTCGACGTTCCAGCCCAGACCGGCGAGCGCCGCGACCGTGGCCGCGTCCCGCTCAGCATTGCGCCTGAATTTCTCAGTCCAGTATTCCTGTCGCGTCTTGGGCATCCGCGCGTCGCGGCATCCATCGTGCTGATGCCAAAAGCAGCCGTGCACGAGGATCGCCGTGCGGTGCTTCGGGAGCACGATGTCCGGCTTTCCGGGCAGATCGCGGCGATGGAGACGGAAGCGATAGCCGAGCAGGTGCAGTGCCCGGCGGACGAGGATCTCTGGCTTCGTGTTCTTTGACTTGAAGCCCGCCATCATCTTGCGGCGGGCGTCGGCATCGAGGACGTTCTTCACCTGCTCCATCATCCGGACCTTGGGCCTGCGCCACGCGCTTTCAAGAGTGGACGGCGACGCACTACACGAGCGTCAATCAGGCCGGATAGGGCTAGGCGCGTGCGCGCGCCTCGACCTCGGGTTGCTGCTGCTGGGCCTCTCGCGCCGCGTCCAGGCACGCGATCTGAGCCCGGACGGACCGTGCGACCGCGCCCGCGACGGGCGGCGGCACCGCCTCGCTGATCTGGACGATCTGCGACGACAGGCTGCCGGTGAGCTCGTAGTCCCTCGGGAAGCCCTGCAGCAGCATCGCCTCGTAGACACTGAGGCGTCGGGTGCAGCTGGGGTGGATGTGCACCTCGCGGTGACCGTAGGCGACCGTCGGGCTCGGCTTGTCCCAGGCGAGCGTCTTGAAGCTTCGGTTGCCGCCATAACCCGGCATCAGAGCGCCCGGCGTCGTGAACTTGGCCGACTTTGGCTTCATGCACCAGTGGTTGACGTGGAAGGCGATCTGGTCCGGCGTGAGGCCACGCTCATAGTAGGTGGCGTCGGGCAGGTGACCGATGGCGCCGCGAACGTCGGGACGGCGCCCGTCTTCAGTCGGGATCGTTGCGGGCGGGGTCCATTTCGCCTCGCCGTAGAGGTCGCGGTTGAAGCCGACGACGAACAGGCGCTCGCGGATCTGGGGGGTCGAATAGTCGGTGGCGAGCAGCACCGCGCGGCTCAGCGAGAAGCCGGCTTCGTCGAAGGCCTTCTCATATCGTCGGAGCCGATGCGCATGGCGCTCACTAAGCAGACCCGTGACGTTCTCCATCACGAAGAACTTCACTGGGTTGCGCTCGTTCAGTCGCCCCAGAAGTTCCGCGTAGGCCAGCGGGAGCGAGTGCCGGGGATCGGCGTCCAAGTAGACTGTGTTCGCCCGGCTAAAGCTTTGGCACGGCGGCCCGCCGATCACGCCCTCCGGCGCGAACTCCTCGCCATGGAGCTCGTCGAGCTTTGCGAGCGTGAGCTGCGAGACGTCCCCGACGTGCCCGTGCTCGGGTTTACCCTTGCGGTTGTGATTGTAAGAGGCGATGCTGTCCTTGCGCAGGTCGAACGCCAAGCCGACGTCGTAATCGGTGGCTTCGAACCCGACATCGAGTCCGCCGGCCCCGCAGAAGAGGCTGAGTAGCATGCAACGCCTCCCCGGAATTGAATCGGAATCATAGACGCGGGGAGTCGGGCGCGCAAGCTGAATGCGCACGTCTCGGGCATGATTCATCGCGCATATCACTCCGTGAGTCGAGGGCGGTTTGGCCAGCAGCGTCGGAAGCTTGGATTTCGTTGAATTGCGTGGCGGATTGCGCGGGGCCGGCGAATTGCTCAGAGCCTGTAGGCGGTCGGGGGCACGATCGATGTGGCTCGGGGACGCTTCCGCATCGTCCTGCCTGCGGACATCGTCGACCACGAGGCGCACGAGCGCGACCTCGTATTAGACTGGCAGCACCGATTTCGTCGAGCCTCGACATGAGCCTCGAAGCCGTGCGGTGATGCACTAGGGTTTGCTGAACGAGGGTCCGCTTCAACCGCTGTAATGCCTGAAACCTGCCAGGCAGCTGACGGCCCACTTTCCGTCATTTCTCCCGGTCAAAGGACCTCAAAAAAGTTTCGCTCAAATACAAACGGAAGCCCGAATCGTGGGTGAGTAATCACCACATCGATTGGTGTGTACGATGGGATTTCGTAAGTAGCGTCGAGAGAATGGGTGCAAGCATGCCTGTTGTCGGCAGCATAGTGCTCAAAAGCGGCATATAAATGCCCATGTTCGGCACTGTTGTGCCCTCACCATTGTTGCGGAAGAAGGGATGAGCCATTCACTTCACATGGCTCGTTTCCGAGTCGACTTTGGAGATGTGACGATGGAAATTAGATGGTCCACCTTTCGTGAGCAGAGCGCCCCTCGGCGCCCTGGCCATGCCCGGGTGGATCTGGACCAGCTGACCGGTTTGCAGGAGGTGTGCGGCCTTGGAATTTCGTTAACTGTTTCCTTTAAAAGGGAAATTATTGATGCGCCAAGGCTCCCGAGCGCAAATGCCCTACCGCGGGGAGGCGGTTTACAGGCAGTTTACAAAAAAAGAGCCGGAAAAAATCCGGCTGGTTAGCGATAGCTCGTTGAATTTAAACGAAAAAATGGTGGACGCACTTGGGCTCGAACCAAGGACCCGCTGATTAAGAGTCAGCTGCTCTACCAACTGAGCTATGCGTCCATTCCGGGCGAGAAAGGCGCCTTTGGTAAGGGCGCCACCGCGTTGGAGGGGCGCCGTTAGCACCCGTTTCTCGGCATTGTAAACCCCAAAATTCCGAAAAACTTACCAGCGCTGCACGCGGCGGCTCTCGCGGTCGATCGACATGAGGATTCCGAGGCAGATCATGAAGGTCATCACGGCCGTCCCGCCGAAGCTTATCAGCGGCAGCGGCACGCCCACCACCGGCGCCAGGCCCATCACCATCGCCATGTTGATCGAGACATAGAGGAAGATCGTCCCCGAAAGTCCCGCCGCCGTCAGCCGGCCGAACCGGCTCTTGGCGCGCAGGCTCACGCCGATACCCCACCAGATCAGCGCGCCGAAGGTGAGGATCAGGAACACGCCGCCCATCAGCCCCCATTCCTCCATCATCGTCGCCAGCGCGAAATCGGTCTGGCCCTCGGGCAGATAGTCGAGATGGCTCTGGGTGCCGTTCAGGAAGCCCTTGCCGAAGATGCCGCCCGATCCGATCGCGATCTTCGACTGGGTGATGTGATAGCCGGTGCCGAGCGGATCGCTCTCGGGGTTCATGAAGATCAGTACGCGGTTGCGCTGATAGTCGTGGAGCACGAAATTGACCGCGAGCGGCGCCGAGACCGCCAGCGCCAGAGCGCCGCCGATGAAGAGCCGCAGCGGCACGCCGGCGAGGAACACGACCATCACGCCGCAGCCGGTAATCATCAGCGCGGTGCCGAGGTCCGGCTGGAGCATCACCAGGCCCGCGGGGAGCCCGATCAGCACCGCGGCGGGCCAGATCGCGCCGAACTTGCGTATCTCCGCGGCAGGCAGGATCTCGTAGAAGCGGGCCATGGTGAGCACGATCGCCGGCTTCATCAGCTCGGAGGGCTGGAGCCGGATGATCCCGAGATCGAGCCATCGCTGGCTGCCCCCCGCCACCGCGCCCAGCGCCTCGACGCCGACGAGCATGATGACGATCACCGCATAGATGGGGAAGGCGCTGAGCGCCCAGAAGCTCTCGGGCACGCGCGACAGCCCGATCGCCATCACCAGGAAGGCGAGGAAGCGGACGCCCTGCGAGAAGGCCCAGGGCTGCACATGTCCTCCCGCGGCCGAATAGAGCACGACCAGCCCGAAGCTGCCGATTGCGAGCACGAGCAGGATCACGCGCCACGGAAGCTGCATCAGGGGTTGCGGGACGATGCCCGGGCCGATCGAAGCCATCAGTCGATGTCCGCGCTGCCGACCGGCGCGACATCGCTGTCGGTGGTGTTGGCGGCGGCGTTGGCGGCTTCCGAGGCGACATTGCTGGCGGCTTCCGCTGCGTCTTCGGGCGTGGGCGGGGGCGGGGTGCTCTGCGCGGCCTTGAAGGCTTCGGCCTGGGCGGCGGCGCGGGCGCGATAGTCGCCGCCCCAGGTCGGCTCGACTTCGTGGAGCGATTTGATCGCGCGGTCGCGATCGAACAGGAAGGTCATGATGTCGCGGCCGATCATCGGAGTGTCGAGGTTGCGCACGGTGTGGCCGTTATGCTCGAGCACGATCGCCGCGGCATATTTGGGGTTCTCCACCGGCGCGAAGCAGATGAACAGCGCATGGTCGCGCAGCTTGAAGGGCAGGGAGGCGTTCTTGAGCACGCCGGAACGGCGCTCGGCCATGGTGATGCGGCGCACCTGCGCGGTGCCGGTCTTGGCGCCCAGCGTGATGCCGGGCACCTGCAGACGGCTTGCGCCGCCGGTGCCGCCTGCATTGACCACGCCGAACATCGCGTCGCGGACGATCGCGAGCTGCTCCGGCGTCGAGGCGAGTAGCGGTGCCTCCTGCACCGGCAGCCCGGCAAGCAGCCGCGGCGCGAGCGCCCGGCCCGATGCGATGCGGCTCGCCATCACCGCGAGCTGGAGCGGATTGGCGAGCACATAGCCCTGGCCGATCGAGGCGTTGAGCGAATCCGCCACGGTCCAGGGATGCTTGTAGCGCTTGAGCTTCCAGGCACTGTCCGGGACGGTGCCGTAGCGCTGGGTGCTGAAGGGAAGGTCGAACTTCTCGCCGAGCCCGAGCGAGCGGGCAACGGGAGCGATCGCGTCATAGCCCGCGCGGCGCACCATTTCGTAGAAATAGATGTCGCAGCTCTGCATGATCGCGTTCTTGAGATCGAGCGGACCATGCCCCCGTTTCTTGTGGCAATGGAACACGCCGTTGCCGACGCGCATCGCCCCGGTGCAGGTCACCCGTGCATGCGGATCGACGCCGGCCTGCATCAGCGCCAGGCCGTTCATCGGCTTGACCGTGGAGCCGGGCGGATACAGGCCCTGCAGCACCTTGTTCATCAAGGGGACGTGGTCATCCTCCGACAGCATCTTCCATTCGCTCTGGCTGATGCCGTCGGAAAAGCTGTTGGGATCGTAGGACGGCATCGAGACCATCGCGAGGATGTCGCCATTCTCGACATCGATGACGACCGCCGAGCCCGAATTGGTGCCCAGTCGCCGCGCGGCATATTCCTGGAGCCCTGCGTCGATCGTGAGCCGCACGTTCGCGCCCGGCCTGTCGGCCCGCGTCTCGAGCTCGCGGACGAGCCGGCCATGCGCGGTGACTTCCACCCGCTTGGCGCCCGGCGCGCCGCGCAGCTGCGGCTCCAGCGTCTTCTCCAGGGCGTCCTTGCCCAGCTTGAAGCCGGGCGTGACGAGCAGGGGATCCTTTTCCTTCTTGAATTGCTCGGCCGAGGCGGCGCCGACATAGCCGACAAGATGGCCGATCGCGGCGCCCAGCGGATAATTGCGCGCATAGCCGCGGGTGGGGGCGACGCCGGGCAGTTCGGGCAACCGCACGCTGACGGCGGCGAACCGGTCCCAGTCGAGATTCTCCATCACCTGCACCGGCTGGAAGCCGGCGGCGCGCTTCAGGTCGGTCTCGATGCGGGCGATGTCCTCGGCGGTGAGGCCAAGGATCTGGGTAAGCGTGCCGAGCACCTTGTCCTTGTCCTCGATCCGATCGGGGATCAGGTCGACGCGGAAATCGGTGCGGTTGTTGGCGAGCGGCATGCCCTTGCGATCGACGATCCAGCCGCGCCGGGGCGGCGTGAGCGTCAGGTTCACGCGGTTGCTCTCGGCCATCAGCCGGTAGCGCTCATTCTCGAACACCGAGAGCCAGGTCATCCGCCCGGCGAGCACCATCGCGACGGCGCCCTGCGCGGCGCCGAGCACCACCGCCCGGCGCGAGAAGCTGTAGGTCTGGGTGGCTTCGGTGATGCGGGCCATCGCTCAGACCTTCCGCGCGTCGCGATCGAGCCCGGAGCAGATCCGGGCGACCAGCGGATAGAGCAGCGCGGAGGCGAGGATCTGGAACAGCATCGCGGTATCGACATGGGCGCTGAACGGGGCCGCGAGCAATCGTCCCGCGATCAGGCAGAACCCGACGGCGCCGGAGACGATCAGCCAATCCTGCCAGAAATCACGCCACACGAGGCGAGTGTCTAGCACGTCCACCATCAGCCCGCACAGCGTCCAAAGCAGCATCGCCGATCCCAAAGGCTGGCCGCTCACCAGATCGTCGAAGAAACCGAGCGGGACCGGCGCCCAGACGCGCATCGCATCCGGCCGCAGCATGCGCCAGCCGAGCAGCATCAGCAGCCCGAAGGGCGGCAGGAAGGGCACGACAGCGACGACGGGCAGCAGCGTCACCAGCGAACCGAGCATCACCGAGAGCGGCGCGAGCCAGCGCGCGCGCGGCTTCCGCTCGGCCTCTCCCAGCCCGACATATTCGACGGGGCTCACTTCTTCCCCTTGGGCGCGGGCGTTGGGGCAGGGGCGGGCGGGGGCTCGGCCAGGAAGACCTGCTGCACCATCGCGAAATCGAGCGAATTGGGATTGGCGCTGGGCTCGGCCAGCGCCAGGTCGCGCGCGGTCTTGACGATGCGCGCCACCGGAATGTCCGGCGGGAAGACGCCGCCGGTGCCGGAGGTGACGAAGGTGTCGCCGGGCTGGAACAGCATGTTCGCGACGCTCGCCGAGCGGATGTCGATCATGCCGTCGCCGCGACCCGATGCGATCGCGGGCACGCCGTCGCGCACGCGGCGGACGGGCACGATGCTCTCGGCATCGACGACCAGCAGCACGCGCGAGGTGTTGGGGCCGGTCTCGATCACCTGGCCGATCAGCCCGTCGGGCTCGCGCACGGGCTGGCCGTGCCGCACGCCTTGCCATGAGCCGGCATTGAGCGTCGCATAGCGGCGCGTGCTCGACGCGGTGGAGTTCACCAGCCGCGCCACGACCACGATATTGGGCGCGACGTCGCGCAGCTTGAGCATGGCGCGCAGTCGTTCGTTCTCGCGGGTGAGCGTGCGGGCGTCCACGACCAGCTTCTCATCGGTCGCCACCTTCGCCTTCAGCCGCGCATTCTCCGAACGCACGCCGAAATAGCTCGCGATGCCGCCCGGCACGCCGGCGATGCCGTTCCGCACCCAGGCGAAGCCGGAGGAGACCGGCGTGGTGATCTCGGCCAGCGTGCTGCGCAGCGCCGCAAAGGCGGGCGGATTGAAGGTGGAGATCAGCAGCAGCGCCGCCCCCACCAATGCGCCGCCGACTGCGATCACATATCCCAGGAAGAGCCCATATTGCGCCCGCCGCGAAAATCCCGGGCGCCGGTTGCGTGGCGGCGCCATCTCCTTCGCCCTTTAGACTTGGATGAGGACGCCGCGGAACACCGGGTCTTCCAGTGCGCGGCCGGTGCCGAGCGCGACGCAGGTCAGCGGATCCTCGGCCACGGTCACCGGCAGGCCGGTTTCGTCGCGCAGCACTTCGTCCAGGCCCTGGAGCAGCGCGCCGCCGCCGGTGAGCACGATGCCCTGGTCAACGATGTCAGCCGCAAGCTCGGGCGCGGTGTTCTCCAGCGCGATCCGCACGCCCTCGACGATCGTGTTGACCGGCTCGGACAGCGCCTCGGCGATCTGGCCCTGGTTGATCTGGATTTCCTTGGGCACGCCGTTGACCAGATCGCGACCCTTGATGTGGATCGTCTTGCCGATGCCGTCCGCCGGCGGCTTGGCGACGCCGACTTCCTGCTTGATGCGCTCGGCCGTGGCTTCGCCGATCAGCAGATTATGGTTGCGGCGGACATAGGAGACGATCGCCTCGTCCATCTTGTCGCCGCCGACGCGGACCGAAGTGGAGTAGGCGAGGCCGCGCAACGAAAGCACCGCGACTTCGGTGGTACCGCCGCCGATATCGACCACCATCGAGCCGATCGGCTCGGTGACGGGCATGTCGGCGCCGATCGCGGCCGCCATCGGCTCCTCGATCAGGAAGACCTGGCTCGCACCGGCATTCGAGGCGGCGTCGCGGATCGCGCGGCGCTCGACCGAGGTGGAGCCCGAGGGCACGCAGATCACGATCTGCGGCCAGCGCATGAAGCGCCGCTGGCCGTGGACCTTCTGGATGAAGTGCTTGATCATCTGCTCGGCCACATCGATGTCGGCGATCACGCCGTCACGCAGCGGGCGAATCGCCTCGATCGTGCCGGGGGTCTTGCCCATCATCAGCTTGGCGTCGTCGCCGACCGCCTTGACCTTCTTCACGCCGTTCAGCGTCTCGACCGCGACGACCGACGGCTCGTTCAGCACGACGCCCCGCCCGCGCAAGTAAACCACTGTATTCGCAGTACCCAGATCGATCGCCATATCGTGGGACATGAATTTGAAAAAACGGGAAAAAGCCATCGATTAATCCGTCCTGCCACGCGGGCGCCCCGCCGCCGGCTGTTCGCACAATTTTTTAGCCCGGACCCTCCGGGACGGACGAAAAATCCGGCCTGGTGCCATGCGGATGCGGGTCGCGGGATGCCGTCGCTTGGGCTACAGCGACTGCCATGTCAATACGTCGTCTACCTGAGCATCTTGTCAATCGGATCGCGGCCGGGGAAGTGGTCGAACGCCCCGCCAGCGCGTTGAAGGAACTGGTCGAAAACGCCGTCGATGCCGGCGCCACGCGGATCGCCGTGCGTCTCCAGGCCGGCGGCACCGAACGCATCGAAGTGATCGATGACGGATGCGGCATGTCGCCGCCCGAAATGGCGCTCGCATTGGAGCGCCACGCCACCTCCAAGCTGCCCGACGATGCGATCGATCAGGTCACGACGTTGGGTTTCCGCGGCGAGGCGCTGCCGTCGATCGCCAGCGTCGCGCGGCTGACGATGGAGAGCCGCGTGCGCGGGGCGGAAGGCTGGGCGCTGACCGTCGATAACGGCACACGCGTCTCCGAAGGCCCCGCCGCGCTGCCGCCCGGTACGCGCGTGCTGGTCGAGGATCTGTTCGCCCGCGTGCCGGCGCGGCGCAAGTTCCTGCGCTCGGCGCGGGCCGAATATGGTGCCAGCCTCGACGTGGTGAAGCGCCTCGCGATGGCGCGGCCCGACATCGCCTTTTCGGTCGAGCATGACGGGCGGCGGGTGCTCTCCGTCCAGGGGGGCGAGACCCGGCCCGAGCGCGTGGCGGCGCTCACCGACCGGGCGTTGTTCGACAACAGCGTGGCGATCGACTTCGCGCGCGAGGGGCTGGTGCTGGGCGGCGTCGCCGGGCTGCCGACCTTCAATCGCGGGGTGGCGGACCACCAATATCTGTTCGTCAACGGGAGGCCGGTGAAGGATCGCCTGCTCGCCGGCGCGGTGCGCGGCGCCTATGCGGAGATGCTGGCGCGTGATCGGCATCCAGTGGTGGCGCTGTTCCTCGACGTGCCGGCCGATGCGGTGGACGTGAACGTCCATCCGGCCAAGACCGAGGTGCGCTTCCGCGATCCGGCGCTGGCGCGCGGATTGATCGTCAGCGGCCTGCGCCGTGCGCTCGACGAGGCTGGGCACCGCAGCGTCCAGCGGCCTAGCGAGGCGGCGCTGGGGATGTGGCAAAGCGAGCCCGAGGCGCCACCGCAGCAGCTTTGGGATTACCGGGACACGACGCCGGCTCCCGTAGGCGCTGCTGTCGTCCACGACCGCCGCCCGACCTTCCTCACCCCGCCGCCCCAGGCGCGTGCCGAGCCGGCCTATGCCCCGGTTCCCGAGACGATCCAGTTTCCGCTCGGCGTCGCGCGCGGCCAGGTCGCCAAGACCTATATCGTCGCCGAGGCGGAGGACGGGCTGGTGCTGGTCGACCAGCACGCCGCGCATGAGCGGCTCGTGCTCGAACGGATGCGCCGGGCGATGACCAATGGCGGTGTGGCGAGCCAGGCGCTGCTCCTCGCCGAAGTCGTCGAACTCGACGAACCCGGCTGCGACCGGCTGGAAGCCCGGATCGAGGAACTGACCCAGTTCGGCTTGGAGCTGGAGCGTTTCGGCCCGCGCGCGATGCTGGTACGCGCCGTCCCCGCGGCGCTCGGCACCGGCGACGTCCACGGCCTGGTCACCGATCTGGCCGACGAACTCGCCAGCTTCGACGAGGCGCTGTCGCTGAAGGAGAAGCTCGATCACGTCGCTGCGACCATGGCCTGTCACGGGTCGGTTCGGGCCGGCCGCGTGCTCTCGGTGGCGGAGATGAACGCGCTGCTTCGCGAGATGGAGGTCACGCCGCATTCGGGCCAGTGCAATCATGGCCGCCCGACCTGGGTGAAGCTCGCGCACGGCGACATCGAAAAGCTGTTCGGGCGGAAGTAAGACGCCGCTCAGCGGGTCTTGCCGGTCGTCCGGCCCCTGCTCGCCAGGCCGGGCAGCGCCGGGGCGCCGTTGATCGTGCCGCTGAAATCGACGACGCAGATATTGCCGTAGCGGCGATGGCCGCCGCAGCCGATGCCGGCATAGCGGAAGGCGCCGTTGAACAGCAGCGCGCGGTGGCCGCGGCCGCGCACGCCGTCATCGACGATGAGCTGGCGGACGATCGCATCGGCCCGGTCATGGCCATAGGAAATGCCTTCGCCGACATAGATGTCGCCGCCCCGGCGGCGGACGCGCTCGCCGGGCGAGGCGCCGTCGGGCGAAAGATGGCCGTTGGCGCCGGTCAGTCCCAGCTCGCCGGCATGGTCGCGGGCGGCCAGCTGGAGCAGCGCACCACGGCCGAGCGGGGGCAGGGGTGCCTGGCGCTCGAGAAAGTCGATCGCCTCATCGACCGCGTCGGTGCCTTCATTGGTGATGACGCCGTTCGGGTCGCCGGGGAGGTAGAGTAGCCGTCCGTCGAAATAGCGGCGATATTCGCGCAGATCCTCGGCATATTCCTGCGGATGCTGGCGCGCGAAATTGATCTCGGCGAGCACCTGCGCCTCAAGCGAAGGGCGGTCGCTCGCCGCCGTCAGCAATATCGAGCACGCGCCGAGAAGGACGGTGCCAAAACGGCCAAGCCTGGACACTTTAAAGGGTTCCCCCGGGTTACGCGATCACGCTCCGTCGCGCACGGCGGAGCATCGATCAGGACGGAATTCTCCTCTTAAGCACCTGAAAAGGCAAGGGGAGGCATTCAATAAACGCCGGTCGGAGTGCGCCCGAACTCCACCACGCACATCACCCGATAGATTTTGTGCGAACCGCATGCGGCGCCGGCGAAGCGCATCTCGGCGGCGAACAGCGTCCTGCGATGGCCGCGGCCCGGCACATCGTCATCGACGATGAACTGGCGCACGACTTCCGGCGCGGTCGGCGGGCCATAGGTGATCGCCTCGGCCACATAGGCGCCACCGCCCCGGCGCCTGGCGCGGTCGCGCGGATTGGCGCCGTCCTTCGAAAGGTGGCCGGTGGCGCCGCCCGGTCCCTGTTCGGCGACATGATCGCCGGCGGTGCGCGGGAGCAGCGGCGCGAAGGCGAGCGGCGGGAGCGGGGCCTGCCGCTCCAGAAAGGCGATCGCCTCATCGACCGCGCGCGTCCCTTCCTTGGTCAGAAGGCCAGACGGATTGCCGGGATAGCGCACCACCTTGCCGCGAAAGCGGGCGCGATAGTCGCGAAGGCGTTCGGCATAGTGATGGGGCTGGGTCCGCGCGAAATTGATCTCGGCAAGAACCTCGCGCTCAAGCGCGGTCTGTGGCGCGAATATCCCGGTCAGGAGGGCGAGCGGCAGGAGCATCGGGGCGTTTCTCCAGGATATGCGCCTGAACCGCAACCGAATGGGCCTGCGATCGCATCGGCACTCGACAGGATCGCCAAAAGAAAAGGACCGCCCCGATCGCTCGGGACGGCCCTGAATCCTTCGCGGAGAGCGGATCAGCCCTCGGCGGTCTCGTCTTCGACGGGAGCCGAGGTCGCGATCTCGCCGGGTTCGGCATTGGGATCGTAATCCTCGGTGAAGCCGCTCTCTTCCTTCTCGAACATCGCGGACATCACGTCGACGCCCTGGGCCTGCATGTCGGCCTCTTCCGGCGAACGCGCGACGTTGACCTTGACGGTCACCGCGACTTCGGGGTGCAGCGCGATCTTGACCTCGTACAGGCCGATCGCCTTGATCGGCTTGTCGAGCACGACCTGCGCCTTGTTGACCTTGTGGCCGTCGGCGACGAGCGCATCGACCAGATCGCGGGCCGCGACCGAACCATAAAGCTGGCCGGTGTTCGAAGCCTGGCGGATCAGCGTGACCGATGCGTCCTTGAAGCTGCCGGCTTCCTTCTCCGCATCGCCACGGCGCGAAGCGTTGTCGGCTTCGATGCGCGCGCGGTTGGCCTCGAAGACCTTGCGGTTGGCGGCGTTCGAACGGAGCGCCTTCTTGTTCGGCAGAAGGAAATTGCGGGCGAACCCGTCCTTCACCTTCACGACATCGCCGATATGGCCGAGCTTCTCGACGCGCTCAAGCAGGATGACTTCCATGTCCCGCGCTCCTTACTTAACGATGTAGGGCAGCAGGCCCAGGTGACGGGCGCGCTTGATGGCCTGGGCCAGCTCGCGCTGCTTCTTCGCGCTCACCGAAGTGATGCGCGAGGGGACGATCTTGCCGCGCTCGGACACGAAGCCCTGGAGCAGACGGACGTCCTTGTAATCGATCCGGGGAGCGTCCTTCGCGGAGAAGGGGCAGCTCTTGCGGCGGCGGAAAAACGGGCGTGCCATGGTCTATAAGCTCCTTATTCGCCGCCGAAGCCGGAATCGTCGCGCTCGCGACGGCCACGGCGCTCGCCGCGATCACCCTTGCGCATCATCACCGAAGGGCCTTCTTCATGGCCGTCCACCTTGACGGTCATGTAGCGGATCACGTCTTCGTTGATCTGCGTCTGGCGCTCCAGCTCGGCGACCACGCCGGCCGGCGCGTCGATCTCGAGCATCACATAATGCGCCTTGCGGTTCTTCGCGATGCGATAGGCGAGGCTGCGAAGACCCCAGGTCTCGGTCTTCACGACCTTGCCGGCATTGTCTTCGATGATCTTGGTGGCGGTTTCCGCCAATGCGTCCACTTGCGCCTGTGCCAGATCCTGGCGCGCAAGGAACACGTGCTCGTAGAGAGCCATATGTTCTTCTCACTGTTGGCCGATCGCTGACGTGCGCACCATGCGCAGCGCCCCTCCGGCTGTCGTCTTACCCCTGCGGGTCTAATAGCAAACGGAGCGGGAAGCGATGCTTGCCCACTCCGATGCGTGCGCCTCTTGCGCAATTCGTGGCGAAAAGCAAGCCCGTTCAGGCGAGCCTGGCCTGGCTCCGCGTCTTGCGACGGCGCATCGCCGCGCCCGCGAGGCCGAAGCCGCCGATCATCATGCCCCAGGCTGCTGGCTCGGGAACCGCGTTCGCCTGGCCGAAGAACACGATGTGCGACAGATCCTTCGGATTGCGCTTGTACGGGATGTCGAACGTGTCCCAGCTACCCGACGAGGCCGGATCGATCTGGTAGAGCACGAAATAGTCGCCCGCCTTCACGGCAATGAAATCGACCAGATAGCCGGTGAGCGACCATGTGCCCGAATCGGTGCCTGCGCCCGTAATCAGGCCGCTGGTCGTGGCCGTATCGAACAGGAAGTTGAGATCGATGTTCGGCCGCGCGAAGGGCTGAAAATCGTTGTACAGATTGTAGCGCGCTTCCGCGTTCTTGTAGCTGTTGGGATTGAACGGGTTCGAATTCCCGTTGATATTGCCCTGGAAAAGGCACCCCGCCGAACTGGTGACGGAGAAGCAATCGGTCCAGATGATCGGACCGGCCTGCGCGGCGGCCGGCAAGGCGGCCAGAGCCAAGGCCGCGGCCCGGATTGCAAGTTTCAAGCCCATGATACCCTCCCCAAGAACAACCCCAATATGGATGTGATCCTAGGCATAGTATCTGCGCAATCAAGAATGTTTCCGAATGGTTGCGGAAGCGGATGTATCAACCTGGTACATATGGCGAGAAGCGCGGAACGTCTCCGTCCCGCGCTTCCGTTTCATTCCGGCAACTTAACGGATGGCGTTCGCGATCACCGCCGCGATGACGCCGCTGGTGATGCCGACCAGCACCGCATCATTGCCCGACTGGACATAGCGATAGCCGCGCGGCGGAGCCTTCAGGCCGCGATAGCGGCGATAGTCGATCTGCCGGTAGTTGCGGGCATAGCGGCTGTCGAAGCGCTGGCCCTTCTTCCAGCTCCGATACTGCACCGGGGCCGGCTTGTAGCCCTTCTTGACCCCATGCTGCGGGCCATGCTGGCCGTGCTGCTGCGGCACCGCGGCCAATACGGGCGTGGCGACCAGGGACATGGCGACCGCCGCCAGGAAAACCTTCTTCATCTTGCTACTCCTCTTTTACCCAACGCCATGTGCGGCGTTGCTTCCTATCTGGGGACTAGATGTCGCAGACATTTCACAGCCACAAAGATTTTGGTCGCAATTTGTCGCCGGCCTATTGGGCCGGAATAAGGCCGGAGTCAGGGTTGCGTGGCGGGCCGGAACGGTTCTAACGCGCGGCCCCATAGCGTTTTCAAGGGAGAGGCACGTGCGCGCATTCATCTTCCCCGGCCAGGGGAGCCAGGCCGTCGGCATGGGCAAGGCGCTCGCCGATGCGAGTCCGGCCGCACGCGAGGTCTTCCAGGAAGTCGACGAGGCGCTGGGGCAAAATCTGTCGCGGCTGATGGCCGAAGGCCCCGAGGACGCGCTGACGCTCACCGCCAATGCCCAGCCGGCGATCATGGCCAATGCCATCGCGGTGCTGCGCGTGCTGGAGAGGGAGGGCGGCATCCGCCTGGCCGACAAGGCCGATTTCGTCGCCGGCCACAGCCTGGGCGAATATACGGCGCTGTGCGCGGCGGGTGCGTTCGACCTCGCGACCGCTGCGAAGCTGCTGCGCATCCGCGGCGATGCGATGCAGGCGGCGGTGCCGGTGGGGCTGGGCGCGATGGCGGCGCTGCTCGGCGCGGACCTGACCAAGGCCCAGGCGATCGCGGATGCGGCGGCCGAGGGCGAGGTCTGCACGGTCGCGAACGACAATGATCCGGGTCAGGTCGTCATCTCGGGCGCGCGCGGGGCGATCGAGAGGGCGGTTGCCATCGCCAAGGATCACGGCGCCAAGCGCGCGCTGCTCCTGCCGGTCTCGGCGCCGTTCCATTGCCCGCTGATGCAGCCCGCCGCCGATGCGATGGCCGAGGCGCTGGCCGCGGTATCGATCCAGGCACCGCTGGTGCCGGTCTATGCCAATGTCACCGCCGCGCCGGTCTCCGATCCCGCGACAATCCGCACGCTGCTGATCGAGCAGGTGACGGGCATGGTCCGCTGGCGCGAATCGGTGCTGGCGATGCACGCGGCGGGCGTGGGCGATTTCGTCGAGTTGGGCGGCAAGGTGCTCGGCGGCATGGTCAAGCGCATCGCGCCGGATGCCAGCCCGATCAGCGTCGTGACGATGGACGATATCGAGGCGCTGGCGAAGGCGTTATAGGCTGTTGGTTCGCGCAACGGCGCGACGACGCGACGAGGCCTGGCTTGAGCGACACCGAACAGATTGCCACGCATGTTTTGGATGTCGCCTTTCGGCTGCATCGCGATCTAGGGCCGGGCTTGCTCGAATCCGCTTATGAAATGGTCATGGCCGCGAAGCTGGCATCGATGGGGTATAAGGTTGTGCGGCAGCGCTCTGTCGATATCGAATTCGAGGGGCTGCGTTTCGATGGCGCGTTTCGGATAGATTTACTGGTCGAGGAGCGCCTGCTCGTCGAGATCAAGTCCGTGGAGCGTCTCAACCCGGCGCACGCAAAGCAGCTTCTGACATATCTTCGCCTTACTGGGCAGCCTCTGGGGCTGCTTATCAACTTCGGTGGCGCGACGCTCAAGGAAGGCATCCGGCGGATGGTTAATGACTACAACCCCGTCGCGTCTTCGCGTCGTAGCGCGAATCTATAAATTAAGAGGAAATCCAAGATGTTCGACCTCACAGGCATGACCGCGCTCGTTACCGGCGCTTCCGGCGGGATCGGCTCGGCGGTCGCCAAGGCGCTGGCCGCACAAGGTGCCCGGCTTGCGGTTTCCGGCTCCAATGCCGAGAAGCTGGAAGCCTTCCGCGCCGAGCTCGGCGGCGATCATGTCGCTTTGCCCTGTAATCTGTCGGACGCCGCCGCCGTCGATGCGCTGGTGCCGCAGGCGGTCGAGGCGCTCGGCAAGCTCGACATCCTCGTCAACAATGCCGGCGTCACCCGCGACAATCTGACGATGCGGATGAAGGATGAGGAGTGGAACCAGGTCATCACCGTGAACCTGGAGGCCGCCTTCCGCCTGATCCGCGCCGCCGCCAGGCCGATGATGAAGGCCCGCTTCGGCCGGATCGTCTCGATCACCTCGGTCGTTGGCGCCACCGGCAATCCGGGCCAGGCGAACTATGCCGCGTCCAAGGCGGGGCTGGTCGGCATGTCCAAGGCGGTCGCGCAGGAGCTGGCGAGCCGGAACATCACGGTCAACTGCGTCGCGCCGGGCTTCATCCGCTCGGCGATGACCGACGTGCTGCCCGAAGCGCAGAAGACCGCGCTGCTCACCCGCATCCCCGCCGGCGATCTCGGCACGGGCGAGGACATCGGCGCGGCGGTGGTCTATCTCGCCAGCAAGGAAGCGGGCTATGTCACCGGCCAGACCTTGCATGTGAACGGCGGGATGGCGATGCTCTGATGCGAACCCTGGGGGCAGGAGTGAATGCGATGCGTATTGTGATGACTGCCCTGCTTGCCGCCGGTGCGATCTCGGCACCGGTTCATGCCGCCGATCTCGCCACGATCGATTGCGTGGCCGGCAAGCTCGATGCCGCGGTGAAGGCCCAGATCGAGGCCGATGCCGCGCGCAACCTGGGCGAAGCCGGCAAGCGGCCCACCTATGATCCGAGCGTCAGCCGCGGCCTCAACGACGCGGCGACTGCCTGTGCCAAGGATAATGGCTGGACCCCCGCCGCGACCAAGGCGGCGGGCATCTATGCGCTGGCCAGGATCGGCGTGCCGGTGGCGCAGCGCGTGGTGGGCGAGCGCGGTTTCGACTCCGCCGCGCTGGAGGACCAGTTCCAGGCGCTGCCCGAGGAGACGCGCGATCGTCCGCTCACCGCCGCCGAGAATCAGGAGCTCATCAAGGCCGCCGTCACCGACGAAGATAAGCAGACTCGCGAGAATGCCGAGCTGCTCGCCGAGTTCTTCGCCTTTCTCAGCACGATCCAGTATGCCGCGCATGATTTTTCGGTAGGGTGAGCCATCAGGGGCACAAGCACACCCCCTTGCCACGGCACCGCACCCGAACTAGGTGCGTTTCACACAAATCAGAGCCCCAGTCACAAAGGAAAACAGGGACCATGGCCAACCAGGAAGAGATCACCACCCGCGTCCAGGCCCTCGTCGTCGACCATCTTGGCGTCGATGCGAAGGAAGTGGTTCCGACCGCGAGCTTCATCGACGACCTCGGCGCGGACAGCCTCGACATCGTCGAGCTGGTGATGGCCTTCGAGGAAGAGTTCGGAGTCGAAATCCCCGACGACGCCGCCGAGAAGATCATGACCGTGGGCGACGCCGTGTCGTACATCAGCGAGCATCAGGAGGGCTGAGGCCCTCGGCCCGTGCCCGCATGGGCCGGCAACGCGTATCAGCGGCTTCCCGTCCCGGGCTCTTCGAGAGCGGACGGGGAGCCGTTTTGTTTTACAGGCTCGGGCCGGCTTGCCGGTCCGATGTCGCAAGAATGAACTTTGACGGAGAAATGCCATGCGCCGCGTAGTCGTTACCGGCCTTGGGCTCGTCACCCCCCTGGGTGCCGATGTCGAGACGGCCTGGAAGAACATCATCGACGCCAAATCGGGCGCGGGAACGATCACGCGCTTCGACGCGACCGACTTCCACAGCAACTATGCCTGTGAAGTGAAGCCGGCCGGCCATGAATATGGCTTCGATCCCGGCAAGCGCGTCGATCACAAGATCCAGCGCCAGGTCGATCCGTTCATCGTCTATGGCATCGATGCCGCCGGCCAGGCGATCGAGGATGCCGGCCTGCTCGACATGACCGAGGAGGAGCGCTTCCGCGCCGGCTGCTCGATCGGTTCGGGCATCGGCGGCCTGCCGGGCATCGAGAGCGAATCGCTGGTGCTGGCCGAAAAGGGGCCGAAGCGCGTCTCGCCGCACTTCGTCCATGGCCGCCTCATCAACCTGATCTCGGGCCAGGTCTCGATCAAATACGGGCTGATGGGACCGAATCATGCCGTGGTCACCGCCTGCTCGACCGGCGCACATTCGATCGGCGACGCCGCGCGGATGATCGCGATGGACGATGCCGACGTGATGCTCGCGGGCGGCGCGGAAGGCGCGATCTGCCCGATCGGCATCGCCGGATTCGGCCAGGCGCGCGCACTTTCGACCAATTTCCGCGACGAGCCGTGGCGCGGCAGCCGCCCTTATGACCGCGACCGCGACGGCTTCGTGATGGGCGAGGGCGCGGGCGTGCTCGTGCTCGAGGAATATGAGCACGCCAAGAAGCGCGGCGCCAAGATCTATGCCGAGGTCATCGGCTATGGCCTGTCGGGCGACGCCTATCACGTCACCGCGCCGCATCCCGAGGGTTCGGGCGCGTTCCGTTCGATGCAGATGGCGGTGCGCAAGTCGGGCCTTGACCTGTCCGACATCGACTATGTCAACGCGCACGGCACCTCGACGCCGCTCGGCGACGAGATCGAGCTGGGCGCGGTGCGCCGCCTGTTCGGCAGCGCGCTGGACACCGTGTCGATGAGCTCGACCAAGTCGGCGATCGGCCATCTGCTGGGCGGCGCGGGCGCGGTGGAGAGCATCTTCTGCATCCTGGCGATGCGCGACCAGATCGTGCCGCCGACGCTCAACCTCGAAAATCCGAGCGAGAATTGCCTGGGCGTGGACCTGGTGCCCCTCAAGGCGAAGGAGCGGAAGGTGAAGGCCGTGCTGAACAATTCGTTCGGCTTCGGCGGCACCAATGCCAGCCTGGTGATGAAGGCTGTCTGACGAAGCACCCGAGCCGGCGCCAGGGCCGCAATCCACCGCCGGCCTGCGCCGGCGGCGGGGCGGCTGCGTGGCGCTGGTCGCGATCCTGGTGCTGCTCGCGGCGGGCTTCGCGCTGCTCCAGATGTGGGGCGGGGCGGGGCCGGCGAAGCAGAATGTGACGGTGCTGATCCCGCAGGGGGCCACGCTGTCCCGCGCGGCGACCGAGCTGGAAAAGGCCGGGGCGATCCGTTCGGCTCGCGCCTTCGTGCTCTTCTCCAAGGTGCTGGGCGGCAGCGCCCCGATCAAGGCCGGCGAATATCGCGTGCCGGCGCATCTCAGCCAGTCGGACGTGCTGCGGATGCTCCAGGGCGGCAAGACGCTCCAGCGCTTCATCACCGTGCCCGAGGGCACGCCTTCGATCCTCGTCTATGAGACGCTGATGAAGGCGCCCGAGCTGACCGGCCAGATCCAGGTGCCGATCGAAGGCACGGTGCTGCCCGACAGCTATGCCTATAATCGCGGCGACACGCGCCAGGCGGTGCTGGATCGCATGCAGAAGGCGATGGTGAATTATCTCGCCAAGGCCTGGACCGCGCGCAAGCCGGGCATCGCCGTGAGCAATCCGCGCGATGCGCTGATCCTCGCCTCGATCGTGGAGAAGGAGACCGGCAAGCCCGAGGAACGGCGGATGGTCGCCGCGGTCTATGGCAATCGGCTGAAGCAGGGCATGCCGCTCCAGGCGGATCCGACGATCATCTACCCGATCACCAAGGGCAAGCCGCTCGGCCGCCGTATCCTTCAGTCCGAGCTGCATGCGAAGAACGACTACAACACCTATGCGATGACCGGCCTGCCGATCGGCCCGATCGCCAATCCGGGCCGCGCGAGCATCGACGCGGTGCTCGATCCGGCGGCATCGACCGCGCTCTATTTCGTCGCGGACGGCACCGGCGGCCATGTGTTCGCCGACACGCTCGAACAGCACAACGCGAACGTCCGGAAATGGTATGCGCTGCGCAAGGCGCGGGGCGAGATGTAGCCCGTCCGCGCGGGCTCAGAAGATTTTCCCTTCCCACACGGCCTCGCGGGCCTTTTCGTCGAGATAGAGGCAGGCGGCGATCGCCATCAGGACCGCCAGCGGCAGCGCGGCGTGGAGCCATTCTCCCGCCAGCAGGAGCGTGGCGAGCGCGGCGGTCATGACGCCCCCGCCCAGAAGCGCGCCCCTGTGCCGCGTCCCCGCGCGGGCCAGGAGCGCCGCCGCCGCCAACTCCAGCGAGCCCGTCATATAGTGGAACCAGTCCGGATAGCCCCAGCGGGCATATTCCGCGCGGAAGTCGGCGGTGGGGAACAGGTTGCTGATGCCGCCCGCAATGAAGAACGCGACCAGTAGGCCAGCGATGATGCTGTGGGCAAGGGCGCGAGGGGTAAGGGAAATGTGCATGTCGGCTCCGAAAACGGCGGAACCAGGCTTGTTCCGCGCGACCGACCAGACGAATAGAACCTCAACCATGGTTCAGGTCAAGGAATATCGATGACGGACAGGCCGTCCCTGAGTGTCGGCGAAGTTGCGAGACGCAGCGGCGTCGCGGTGTCGACCGTGCATTTCTATGAGGCCAAGGGCCTGATCGAGGGATGGCGGACCGCCGGCAACCAGCGCCGCTATCTCCGCAAGGTGCTTCGCCGCATCGCGGTGATCCGGATCGCCCAGCGCGCGGGCATCCCGCTCAAGGCGGTGAAGGCGTTCCTCGCCGATCTCCCTTTGGAGGCGGCGCTGACCGGCGAGGACTGGCGCCGGATCACGGCCAATTGGCAGGCGATGATCGACGAGCGCATCCGGGCGCTGCACCAGCTTCGCGACCAGCTCGACCGGTGCATCGGCTGCGGGTGCCTGTCGCTGGCGGACTGCCCGTTGCGCAACCCGCGGGACCGGCTCGGCGAGGAAGGGCCGGGCGCGCGGCTGCTCGACGGGAATCCCTGAGCGCTCGCGCATCTCCGATAGACGCGGATTTCCGCGATTGATAACGTTCTCAAAACTTCAGGCGAGGGGATGAGGATGAAGCGCGCGCTCGGAGTTGCCGCTGGGATGGCGGCGGGATTGCTGGCTCTGGCGCCGGCGGGTCATGCGCAGGATCGGGGCTTTCTGCGCGCCGAGGGCACGCGGATCGTCGATAGCGAAGGCCGGCCGGTGCTCCTGCGCGGCATGGGGCTGGGCGGCTGGATGCTGCAGGAGGGCTATATGCTCGATCTGGGCGAGCTGGAGAAAGGCCAGCAGCACGTCATCCGCCGCCACATCGCCGGGGCGATCGGCGAGAAGGGGGCGGATCGCTTCTATCGCGCATGGCTCGACAATTTCATCACCAAGGCGGACATCGACGCCATGGCGCGCTGGGGCTTCAACTCGGTGCGGCTGCCGATGCACTACAATCTCTTCACCTTGCCGGTGGAGAAGGAGCCGGTGGCGGGCAGGGACACGTGGATCGAGAGCGGCTTCGAGCGGGTTGACCGGTTGCTGGAGTGGACCCGCGCCAACGGCATGTTCCTGATCCTCGATTTGCACGCCGCGCCGGGCGGGCAGGGCAACGACCTGCCGATCGCCGATCGCGATCCTTCGAAGCCTTCGCTGTGGGACAGCGCCGAGAATCGTCGCAAGACCGTGGCGCTGTGGAAGCGGCTCGCCGGGCGCTATGCCGATGAACCCGGCATCGGCGCCTATGACATCCTCAACGAGCCGAACTGGGACTTTGACGGGCCGGTGGACGGCCATGGCTGCAAATCGACGAAGAATGCCCAGCTCTGGGATTTCTACCGCGAGCTGATCGCCGCGATCCGATCCGTCGACAAGCGCCACATGATCGTGATCGAGGGCAATTGCTGGGGCAATAATTATGGCGGGCAGGAGAAGCCGCTCGACGCCAATCTGACGCTCAGCTTCCACAAATACTGGAACCGCAACGACGCGGCTTCGATCGCGCCCTATCTGGCGCTGCGCGACAGGCTGGGCGTGCCCTTATGGCTGGGCGAATCGGGTGAGAATTCGAACGTCTGGTTCCGCGACGCGATCCGGCTGGTGGAGGATCAGGGCATTGGCTGGTCGTGGTGGCCGCTCAAGAAGATCCGCTATAACAATCCGCTGCAGGTCGACGCGAATCCGGGCTGGGACGCGCTGGTCGCCTGGTGGCTGGGCAAGGGGCCGAAACCCGATGCCAAGGCCGCCGAAGCGGCGTTGATGCGGCTCGCCGAGCACGACGTGCGTTTCGAGAACAATATCTTCCACCCCGATGTGATCGACGCGATGTTCCGCTTGCCCCATGCCGATGAGGCGCGGCCGTTCAAGGCGAACCACGTCGGGGCGGAGGCGTTCGCGATCGCTGCGGTCGATTACGACCTGGGGCCGGCAGGCATCGCCTATGCCGATCGCGAGGACGCCAACTACTATGTCGCGACTGGTGGCGAGCGCGTGACCTGGAACAGCGGGCTGACCTATCGCAACGACGGCGTGGATGTGGCGCGCGAGGCGGACGGCGTGCCCTATGTCGCCAGCTTCCAGACGGGTGAGTGGATGCAGTACACGCTCGACCTCGACCGGGCGGGGACGCGGGCGCTGACCGTCACGGGGCGGGGCAGGGCGGGCGGCACGCTGTCGCTCTCGCTCAACGGCGGCGCGCCGGTGACTCTCACGCTGCTGGCGGGTACAGGATGGCAGACGCTGCGCGTGCCTGCGGTGAAAATGCTTCAGGGCAACAACCGGCTCGTGCTCAAGGCGGAGAATTGCGCGGATTGCGAAGTGAAGGGGCTGGAAGTGGCTGCGGCCGGTTCCTGACCCCAACAACCGTCACCCCGGCCTTCGCCGGGATGACGAAGGAGTTTTCAGCGAAGCAGCGCCGCCGCTTCGCGGGCCAGCGTCTCGACCTGCTCGATGCTGGCGCCCTTGGGCGTGACCCAGCTTCCGCCGACACACAGGATCGGATCGAACGCCAGCCAGTCCGGCGCTGTTGCCAGCGTGATGCCGCCGGTCGGGCAGAATTTCGCCTGGTAGAAGGGCGCCGCCAGCGCCTTGAGCGCCTTGAGCCCGCCCGAAGTCTCGGCCGGGAAGAACTTGAAGTGCGTCAGCCCCAGGTCGAGCCCGCGCATGATGTCGCCGGCGGTCGCGGTGCCCGGCAGATAGGGCACGCCGCTGCCGACGATCGCGTCGCCCAGCCGCTCGGTGAGGCCCGGCGAGACGATGAACTCGGCATCGGCCTTCATCACCTGCTCGAACTGCTCGGTGTTCACCACCGTACCCGCGCCGACGATCGCGCCGGGCACCTGCTTCATCTCGCGGATGGCATCGAGCGCGGCGGGCGTGCGCATCGTCACTTCCAGCACGCGCAGGCCGCCCTTCACCAGCGCCTCGGCCAGCGGACGCGCCGTGGCGGCGTCCTCGATCACCAGGACCGGGATCACCGGGCTGGTGCGCATGATCGTCTCGATGTCGTTCAAAGCGCGTGCTCCTGGGCGAAGGCGGCGGCTGCGCCATACAGGCCCGGTTGGGGATGGGTGATCAGCTTGACGGGAATCGATGTCATCAGGTTGCGGAAGCGACCCTTGGCAACGAAACGCTCGCCGAAGCCCGATTGCAGCAATTGGTCCTTCAAACGCAAGCCCAGACCGCCCGCGATCACCACGCCCTTCGGCCCATGCGACAGTGCCAGGTCTCCCGCCACCGCGCCGAGGCTCAGGCAGAAGCGATCGAGCGCGGCGACGGCCAGGCTGTCCTGCCCCTCCAGCGCCATCGCCCAGATCTGCTTGTCGTCGAGCCGCTGCACCGGGCGCCCCTCCAGCTCCGCCAGCGTCTCGTAGATCGAGACGATCGCCGGCCCGGCGACCACGCGCTCCTTGGAGACGCGGTGATAGGTCTTGCGCAGCCGCTTCACCAGCGCGTCCTCGATCGGATCGAGCGGCGCGAAGTCCGAATGGCCGCCTTCGGTGGCGATGACGCTGTAGCCCGCCTTGTGGCGGAAGACCTGCGCGACGCCGAGCCCCGTGCCCGGGCCGCAGACGGTGAGCGAGCCCAGCGCCGGCAGCGGCTGCTCGGGGCCGCAGAGATGCACGAAGGCGTCGTCGCCGAACTGGCCGACGGCGTGGCCGATCGCCTCGAAATCGTTGACCAAAGTCCAGGTGTCCGCGCCCAGCCGTTCGGGAATCAGTTGCGGCCGGATGATCCAGGGATTGTTGGTCAGCTTGATGAGCTCGCTGTTGATCGGCGAGGCGACGGCGATCGCGGCGGCGCTGGGCAGCGGGCGGCCCAGCGCCTCGCCAAAGGCCAGCCAGGCGAGCTGGAGGCTGGGATGCTCGGCGACCTTCTGGGTCATCGGCTCGCTCATCGAGACGACCCGGCCGTCCGCCACGTCCGCTACGGCAAAGCGGGCGTGCGTCCCTCCGATATCGACCGCGACGACTTCCATGTGACCTCTGATCCTCTACCGGTTCGCCGCCCTGTCAACGTTGGCAGTCGATGCGGAGCCCTTCTTCCCGCGCTTCGCCGATAAGTAAAGGGGAGCGCGGCGAAGGGGCGATTTTCCTCGTTTAGAGGCCGGCCTCGGCGAGCATGGCCGAGGCGCCCAGCTCCGCTTCGTCGCAATGCATGCGCAGCATGCCGAACAGCTCGCGGCCGGTGCCTATCGCGGGGGGCGGCGCGGCGCATTGCTCGCGCGCGGCCCATTCGGCGGGATCGACCAGCGCCTGGAGCACGCCTTCCTCCGCGCACAGGCGGATCATGTCGCCGTCGCGCACCTTGCCGATTGGGCCGCCGCCCAATGCCTCGGGCGAGAGGTGGATCGCGCAGGGCACCTTGCCCGATGCGCCCGACATACGGCCGTCGGTGACCAGCGCCACGCGGAAGCCGCGATTCTGGAGCACGCCGAGCGGCGGGGTCAGCTTGTGCAGCTCGGGCATACCGTTCGCCTTCGGCCCCTGGAAGCGGACGACGACCACTACGTCGCGGTCGAGCTCGCCGGCCTGGAACGCGGTCTGGACCTCGCCCTGGTCGGCAAAGACCCGCGCCGGGGCCTCGATCGTCCAGCGGTCGCGATCGACCGAGCTCACCTTGATGCAGGCGCGGCCCAGATTGCCCTTGAGGATGCGGAAGCCGCCCTCGTCCGAGAAGGGGGCGTCGATCGTGCGGATGATCGTCTCGTCGCCGCTTTTCTCCGGCAGGTCGTGCCAGACAAGCTTGTCGTCCTCGATCCCCGGCTTGCGGCCATAGGCGGTCATGCCTTCTGCGGCGACCGTCACCGTGTCGCCGTGCATCAGCCCGCCCTTGAGCAACTCGCGGATCACGAAGCTGGGGCCGCCGGCATCCTCGAAGCCGTTCACGTCCGCCGATCCGTTGGGGTAGACGCGCGTCAGCAGCGGCACGGCGCGCGAGAGGCGGTCGAAATCGTCCCAGTCGATCACGATCCCCGCCGCGCGGGCGAAGGCGGGGACGTGGATCAGGTGGTTGGTCGATCCGCCGGTGGCGAGCAGCACGATCGCGGCATTCACGATCGCCTTTTCGTCGACGACATGGCCGATCGGGCGATAATCGTTGCCGTTCCAGCCGATCTCGGCGAGGCGGTGGACTGCGGCGCGGGTCAGCTCCTGGCGCAGCTTGGTGCCCGGATTGGCGAAGGCGGCGCCGGGCATGTGGAGGCCCATCGCCTCCATCATCATCTGGTTCGAATTGGCGGTGCCGTAAAAGGTGCAGGTGCCCTTGGAGTGATAGGCGGCGATCTCCGCCTCCAGCAGCTCCGCGCGACCGACCTTGCCCTCGGCATAGCGCTCGCGGACCGCGGCCTTCTCCTTGTTGGCAAGCCCTGATCGCATCGGGCCGCCCGGGATCAGCACCATCGGCAAATGGCCGAAGCGCAGCGCGCCCATCAGCAGCCCCGGCACGATCTTGTCGCAGATGCCGAGCAAAGCCGCGCCCTCGAAGGTGCGGTGGGAGAGGGCGATCGCGGTGGAGAGCGCGATCGTGTCGCGGCTGAACAGCGACAGCTCCATGCCCTGATAGCCCTGGGTCACGCCGTCGCACATCGCCGGCACACCGCCGGCCACCTGCGCGGTGGCGCCGGCCTCCAGCGCCCAGAGCTTCATCTGCTCGGGATAGCGATAATAGACCGCATGGGCGGAGAGCATGTCGTTGTAGGATGTGACGATGCCGATGTTCATCGACTGCCCGCCCTTCAACTGCTCGCGCTGCTCGTCCGTGCCGGCATAGGCGTGCGCCAGGTTGGCGCAGCCCAGCTTCGGCCGATCGTTGCCCGATTCGCGCTCGCGGTCGATCAGCGCGAGATAGGCCGCGCGGCGCTCCTTCGAGCGCGTGACGACGCGATCGGTGACGGCGGCGATTTCAGGGTGGAGAGTGGCCATCAGGCGCTCCAGTGGATATCGACCGGCAGCTCGACGTCGGCGAGGATGCGGCCGACCGGATAGTTGGACGATGCGCCCTGATCGATGGCGCTTTCGAGCACGTCGCGCTTCTGCTGTCCGGTGATCGCGATCATCAACGCGCGGGCGTTGACGATGGCTTCGCGGCTGAGCGTCACGCGGGCGACCGGCGCTTCCGGGGGAAGCGGATCGGGCATCACGCCCAGCGCGCGGCGCTCCTTGGGGCCGTTGAGCGCTTCGTCGTAATCAGGGCCGGGGAAGATCGACGCGGCATGGCCGTCATTGCCCACGCCGAGCAGGCACAGGTCGAGCGGCCAGTGGACGTCCTGCAGCAGCGCATCGGCGGCGCGGCCGGCGGCCTTGTAGTCGGGCGCGGTGGCGCTCACGAGCGGGATCACGCGCGCGCCCTTGGGGATGAAGATCTTGCCGATCGCGGTGACGTTGGACAGCGGATCGCCGAGCGGCACGATGCGGTCGTCGCCGGGGACGATCGTCACGCGCTTCCAGTCGAGCTTGGCCTTGGCGAGTTTCTCGTAGATCGGCAGCGGCGTCTTGCCGCCCGCCAGCGCGACCACGGCGGCGCCCCGGGCGTCGAGTGCGCTCTCGATGATGAACTGCACGTCGCCTGCGACGGCGTCCGCCATCTCATCGGCATCGTCATAGTCCCACCATTCGATTTCGGTCGTCATTTCAACTCCTTGGTATTTGTTGTGCCGCCGGCCGCGATATGGGCCCTGGCGCTTATTCGTGCCATGTCACCCCGTCGCGCTCGGTGAGCGCCACCGAGGCAGACGGGCCCCAGCTTCCCGAGGCATAGGGCTTGGGCTTCATGTCGTTCGCTTCCCAGCCGGCGCGGATGCCGTCCACCCATTCCCACTGGGCCTCCACTTCGTCACGGCGGACGAACAGCGTGGGATCGCCCTCGATCAGGTCGAGCAGCAGCCGCTCATAGGCGATGCGGCGGCGGGTGCCGGCGAACTCGTTCTCCAAGCTCAGGTTCAACGGCACCTCGCGCAGGCGCACGCCGTCGCGGTCGAGCCCGGGCTGCTTGGCCATCACCAGCAGCCGCACATATTCCTCGGGCTGGAGGCGGATGATGAGCGTGTTGGGCTGGAGCATGCCGCCGCGATCGGCGAAGATCGAATGCGGCACCGGCTTGAACTGGATGACGATCTCGGAGCGCCGCTCACCCAGCCGCTTGCCGGTGCGCAGATAGAAGGGCACGCCCTGCCAGCGCCAATTGTCGACATGCGCCTTGATCGCGACGAAGGTCTCGGTGTTCGAGGGCTTCTCCAGGTCGGTCGCATAGTCGCGGACGATCTCGCCCTTTACCGCGCCGCCGCCATATTGGCCGGTGACCGTCAGGTGCGTGGCCTCCTGCGGACTGATCTTCCGCAGCGAGCGAAACACCTTCACCTTCTCGTCGCGGATCGCGGTGCCGTCGAAGCGGGCGGGGGGCTCCATTGCGATCAGGGCTACGAGCTGGAGCATATGGTTCTGCACCATGTCCCTCAGCGCGCCCGTCTCGTCGTAGAAGCCTGCGCGGCCCTCCAGCCCCACCGTCTCGGAGACGGTGATCTGTACATGGTCGATCCCCTGCGCGTTCCACACCGGCTCGAACAGCGAATTGCCGAAGCGCAGCGCCAGGATATTCTGCACCGTCTCCTTGCCGAGATAATGGTCGATGCGGAACGTGCGGTCCTCGGGGAAGGCCTCGGCGACGATGTCGTTGATCTCGCGGCTCGATTGCAGGTCGCGGCCCAGCGGCTTCTCCAGCCCGATGCGGACGTTCGATCCGGTCAGGCCCGCCGCTTCGAGCCCCTTGATCGTCGGGCCGAACAGCCAGGGCGCGGTCGACAGGAAGATCGCCAGCCCGCCGGAAATGTCGCCCAGCTTGTCCTTCAGCGCGGCGAAGCCCTCGGTCTGCCCGGCATCGAGCGGCTGATAGCTCAGCCTTTCGAGAAAGCTTCCGACAGCGCTGTCATCCTTGCGGTCGGCAGGAAGGAATTCATCGAGCGCGTGCCGTGCGAATTCGCGATAGCCTGCATCGTCATGATCGGAGCGCGCGGTGCCGGTGATCGTCAGGCCGGCGGGCAGCAACCCGTCGGCATGGAGCGCGTAGAGCGACGGAAGCAGCATCCGCTGGGCGAGATCGCCGGTTGCTCCGAACAGCAGCAATTTGCCTACGGCCTGATGCATCGAACGCCTCTCGTCGTTGTTCTGCGAACGCTCGACACCAATGGGCGGCAAAGATCAAGCCGGTGCGCGGCAAAGGCCGGTTTAAAGAACCAGCCCCGCCACCGGATCGAGGCCCGCCATGATGTTGAGATTCTGCACCGCCGCGCCGGCCGCACCCTTGCCGAGATTGTCGAGCGTGGCGATCAGCCGTGCCTGGCCGGTCTCGACATTGCCGAAGACGCGCAGCGACAGCCGATCGGTCCCTGCATCCTCCTCGATCGTCACCGTCGAGGCATCGGCGGATAGCACCCGCACCACCGGCGAATCCTTATACGCCTCGCGCAGCGCGTTCTCGCATGCCTCGATCGACGGGCGGCGGGTGAAAGCGTGGAGGGGCAGGGGCACCTCGACCACCATGCCGCGATAGGCCCGCACGACCGAGGGCAGGAAGATCGGCGGATGCTCGATCCGCGCGTGCTTCTGCATCTCAGCGACATGCTTGTGCGCGAGCGGCAGACCATAGGCGCGGAACGCGGTCTCGGTGAAGGTCGGCGAGTCCCGGTTCTCGAACTCGGCGATCATCGATTTGCCGCCGCCCGAATAGCCCGACACGGCATTGGCGGTCAGCGTGAAGTCGTGCGGGATCAGCCCGGCGCGAATCAGCGGACGGACCAGCGCCAGGAAGCCGGTGGGATAGCAGCCTGGATTGCTCACCCGCGCCGCCTCGGCGATTGCCGCCGCCTGGCCGGGCTCCAGCTCGGCAAAGCCATAGACCCAGTCGGGCGCGACGCGGTGCGCCGTCGATGCGTCGATCACGCGGACATGCTCGCTGCGAATCATCGCCACGGCGTCGCGTGCCGCGTCGTCGGGCAGGCAGAGGATCACGAAATCGGCCGAATTGAGCGCTTCCTCGCGCTTCGCGGCATCCTTGCGCGCGGCATCGTCGAGCACGAGCAGCTCGATCTCGCTGCGCCCGGCCAGCCGCTCGCGAATCTCCAGGCCGGTGGTTCCGGCCGCACCGTCGATGAAGACGCGGGCGCTCATGCCGCGCCTCCCAATGCGCCGGCATCGATATAGCCGACCAGCCCGGGTCCGCGCGCGACGCCCCAGGCGTTGCCGCCGGCAAGTTCCAGCACTTCGAAGACGCCGCCGGCGGAAAGCTGGGCGATCACGTCCGAATCGGCAGGCGCGGCCGCGCGCAGTGCGGTCGCCGAGGAAAGCATTCTGGGCATAGGAGCTGCATAATGGGGAGCGAAGACGCGATCCGCCAGACGCACGTCCGCCAAATCGCGACGCACGGCATCGACCCGCGGATCGATCGCGATCGAACGTCCCTTGAGGGAGAAGCGCTTACGCGTTGGCCCGGTGGGCGACGGGGTGACTGAGATGGTCGCCCGCGAGGAAATGCCCGAATTCTGCAAGAAAATCTGCCCCTTCAGCGGTACGCGCTACGAAGATGTTTCGTTTGTCGCTATCGTCGCGTTGGCGGCGCAGATAGCCGAGCGTGCCCAGTCTGTTCAAGGCTCGGGTGACTACGGGCTTCGAGACGTTCAATGCGCGCGCCAGTCCGCGCACCGTATGGGGACCGGGATCGAGATAGACGAGCATCAGCAGCGCCATCTGCCGATTGGTCAGATCGGGTTCTCCTGAGCGAACATAGTCGATCAGCGTGTTTTTCCAGGAAGATAGAGACTTCTCGCCCATCGCGTTCACGGCTTCCGCTCACCCCAGTTGCGATCCCAACACGCATCGGGATCGCACGCACTAACGCGCGGCGGGCCGCTAGGTTTCAGTGCGGTGGCGAAATGTTACGGATGCGGTCGAAATTGTGGCTTTTCGGCATCATATGCACCGAAGCAGGCCGGCAGGTTGATCCAAGGAGGCTGCTCCCCTATGTCGCGCCTTTCCGCAACAGGCCCCGGATCTTCATGTTCACTTTCCTGCTCGTCGTTCAGTTCATCATCGCCGCGTTGCTCGTGGTGGTGATCCTCATGCAGCGTTCGGAGGGCGGCGGGCTCACCACGGGCGGCAGCCCCTCGGGCCTGATGTCGGCGCGCGGCGCCGCGGATTTCCTGACGCGGGCCACGTCGATCCTGGGCGGACTGTTCATCCTGATGAGCATCGTGCTGGCCGTGATGGCCGCGACTCGCCATTCGGCGACGATCGACAGCTCGCTCCAGCGCAAGGCCGCGCCGGTGTCCACGGCTCCGCTGACCGTTCCGGGCCAGGTGCCCTTCGGTGCCGGCGGCAACAGCGCTGCTCCGGCCGGTGCCGCCGCACCCGCCAACAGCGCGGCGCCGGGCAACTCGCAGGTTCCGTTCAACCAGTAATCGCGCGTTGCCTTCAAATCCCTGAAGGCGATTTTACAAAAAATAATGTGCCGGCGCGGATTCAAGCGCTTGCCGGTGCATGTCCAATCACGTTAGGCGTTTTCTCCCATGGCGCGGTATATCTTCATCACCGGCGGCGTGGTCTCCTCGCTCGGCAAGGGTCTAATGGCGGCAAGCCTCGCGGCGTTGCTCCAGGCTCGAGGCTATCGGGTCCGCATCCGCAAGTTCGATCCCTATCTCAACGTCGATCCCGGCACGATGTCGCCGCACCAGCATGGTGAGGTCTATGTCACCGACGACGGCGCCGAGACCGATCTGGATCTGGGCCATTACGAGCGCTTCACCGGAGTCGCCTCGCGCCAGTCGGACAACGTCACCTCGGGGCGCATCTACAAGACGATCATCGAGCGCGAGCGGCGCGGCGATTATCTGGGCGCCACCGTCCAGGTGATCCCGCACGTCACCGACGCGATCAAGGCGTTCGCGCAGGACGAGACCGAGGATCTGGATTTCGTGCTGTGCGAGATCGGCGGCACGGTGGGCGACATCGAGTCGCTGCCCTTCATCGAGGCGATCCGCCAGCTCCGCAACGATCTGGGCCGCGGCCAGACCGTCAGCATCCATGTGACCCTGGTGCCGTTCATCTCTGCCGCCGGCGAGCTCAAGACCAAGCCGACCCAGCACAGCGTGCGCGAGCTTGCCTCGCTCGGTGTCCAGCCCGACGTGCTGGTCTGCCGCTCCGAGCGCGAGCTGCCCGCGACCGAGCGCGCCAAGATCGCCCAGTTCTGCAACGTGCCCACAGCGGCGGTGATTCCCGCGCTCGACGCCAAGAGCATCTATGCCGTGCCGATGCAGTATCACCGCGAGGGCCTCGATTCGGAGGTGCTGCGTGCCTTCGGCATCGATCCCGGCGAGCCGCCCCGGCTCGATCGCTGGGTCGACATCATGGCCCGGCTCGACAATCCCGAGGGCGAGGTCACGATCGGCGTTGTCGGCAAATATATGGGCGTCCCCGATGCCTATAAGTCGCTGCACGAGGCGCTGGTCCATGGCGGCATCGCCAACCGGGTGAAGGTCAATATCCGCTGGCTCGACGCCGAGCTGTTCGAGCAGGACGAGGCGGAGGTCACCGCCCGGCTGGAGCCGATGCACGGCATCCTGGTGCCCGGCGGCTTCGGCGAGCGCGGCAGCGAGGGCAAGATCGCCGGCGTCCGCTTCGCCCGCGAGCGCAGCGTGCCGTTCTTCGGCATCTGCCTGGGCATGCAGATGGCCTGCATCGAGGGCGCGCGCGAACAGGGCGTGAAGGATGCGTCCACCACCGAATTCGGCCCTACCGACGAACCGGTGGTCGGCATGATTACCGAATGGATGACCGCTGAGGGGCTCCAGACCCGCGAGGAAGGCGGCGATCTGGGCGGCACGATGCGGCTCGGCGCCTATCCGGCGAAGCTCTCGGGCAACAGCGTCGTCGCTTCGATCTACGGCTCCGATTCGATCAGCGAGCGCCATCGCCACCGCTACGAAGTGAACACCGCCTATAAGGGCGTGCTGGAGCAGGGCGGGCTCGTCTTCTCCGGCATGTCGCCCGACGGGACTCTGCCCGAGATCGTCGAGCGGCCGGACCATCCCTGGTTCGTCGGCGTGCAGTTCCATCCTGAGCTCAAGTCCAAGCCCTTCGATCCGCATCCGCTGTTCGCGAGCTTCATCGAGGCGGCGGTCAAGCACTCGCGCTTGGTCTGACGTCCGTGCGCGCGCTGGTCCTGGCCCTGCTGGGGTTGTTCCTCGCGTCCAACGCGGCGCCGCAGGACCGGCCGATCCCCGGCATGGTTCGGGTGCGGCTGGTGACTTCCGCCGGGAACATCGTGCTGGCGCTCGATGCGAAGCGGGCGCCGAAGACCACCGCGAACTTCCTGGCCTATGTCGATGACGGCCGGTTCGAGGGGACGCTCTTCTACCGCTCGGCGCGGCGCACCGGCGATCCGAAGTTCGGCTTCATCCAGGGCGGCATCGGCACCGATGCGCGCCGGATGCTCGAGCCGCTGCCGCTGGAGCCGACCGACCGGACCGGCATTCGCCACCTCGACGGCGTCATCTCGATGGCGCACGGGATCAATCCCGACGCGGCGAACGGCAATTTCTCGATCATGGTCGGCGCCAATCCGACGCTCGACGCGCGCGGCAGCTTCCGCGGCTATGCGGCGTTCGGGCGGGTGGTCGCCGGCATGGACGTGGTCAAGCGCATCCTGGCGATGCCCACCGGCGGCGGCCGCGAGGCGATGCGCGGCCAGATGATCCTCCAGCCGGTGCGCATCCTCCGCGCGGAACGGCTCGACGGCCCGGCGCGACCCACCGGCCGCCCCAGGCCCTGGCTGATCGGCCCGCCGCGCTGATCGTAAAAATACACTCGAAACTACTGAAAAACAGCGAACTTCGCTCTAGATAGAAAATGCGAGCCCTAGATTGAGGGGGAGGGGAGGCGACTTCCCTCCCCCTTTTTCTTTGGCGCAAAGCAAAGGGCGCCCGGACCGAAGTCCGGACGCCCCTGCTGCAGCGGCACCCAAAGGGAGGAAGGCGCCGCGAGTGCTGCCGTGGTTACGCGGCCTCGGCGTCGCGATGCGGGATCGCGGTCGGCGCGCTGCCGGTATTCACGGCGATCTTCTTGGGCTTCATCGCCTCGGGAACCTCGCGGACCAGCTCGATGGTGAGCAGGCCGTCGGCCAGGTTCGCGCTCTCGACGCGGACGAAATCGGCAAGCTCGAAACGGCGCTCGAAGCTGCGATTGGCGATGCCGAGATGCAAATACGAGCCCTGGTTGTTCTCGTTCTCGCTCGCCTTCCTGCCGCTCACGAGCAGCAGGTTCTGCTGCGCGGTGATGTCGATCTCGTCGTTCTTGAAGCCGGCGACGGCGATCGTGATCCGATAGCGGTCGTCGGCGACGCGCTCGAGGTTGAAGGGCGGGTAATTCTCGCTGCCGGCCTGGCGCGCGCTGGTTTCGAGCAAGTCGAACAGGCGATCGAAGCCGATGGCCGAACGGCGGAACGGAGTAAAATCGAACTGACGCATTTTCAAAGCCTCCACATGAGCAAATTGAACGTCTGACTCGGGCGCCCGGATATTCGCGGCGCCGCGATGCACGACCCGGATGGCGCCGTGCGACCTCAATCTGGGTGGCGGATTTCAGCCTTTCAAGTGCGGCGGAACGCGCGCCGATTGCGCCCGGCAACCGGAGCTACGGCTTCCTAAACATCTCCTTGCTCGCTAATTCACACCAAATGAGTGGAGATTGGTGGGCATAAATAAGGGGATGTAGATGAGCCTGTCTTCGCTTGGGTTGTTGCTGATGGCCGGCGTTTCGCCGCTTACCGCCGTGCCGCTTCCGGCGCCGGAGGATCCGCCCGTGATCGCCGCCAGGGAAGATCCGGACCCGGACCCGGACCCGCAGGCAACCCCGACCGCCCAGGACAATGGCGAGATCGTCGTCACCGCCCGCCGCCGCGAGGAGCGCGCGCAGGAAGTGCCGATCGCCGTCGCCGTGCTGAGCGGCGAGCAGCTTGCCGATAGCGGCGCGTTCAACCTCAACCGCCTCCAGCAATCGCAGCCGACGCTGCAATTCTATTCGAGCAACCCGCGCAACTCGGCGATCAACATCCGTGGCCTGGGCGCGCCGTTCGGTCTCACCAATGACGGCATCGAGCAGGGCGTCGGCTTCTATGTCGACGGCGTCTATATCGGCCGCATCGGCGCCTCGACCTTCGATTTCGTCGATGTCGACCGGGTCGAGGTGCTGCGCGGTCCCCAGGGCACGCTTTACGGCAAGAACACCACGGCCGGCGCGGTCAACATCACCACGGCGGCGCCCAGCTTCACGCCCGAGGCGCGGCTGGAGCTGAGCGCGGGCAATTATGATTTCCTGCAGGCCAAGTCCTCGGTCTCGGGGCCGCTGTCGGAGAATCTGGCGTTCCGCATCTCGACCTCGGGCACTTATCGGCATGGCACGATCGAGAACGTCCTCACCGGCGACGATCTCCACCGCCAGCGCAATTTCGGCGCTCGGGGCAAGTTGCTGTGGAACGCGACGCCCAATCTCGACCTGACGCTGTCGGGCGACTTCAATCGCCAGAACCCGATGTGCTGCGTCCAATATTATGCGCGGGTCGGCACGACCCAGCGGCCGCTCAACCGCCAATATGGCGGCCCGCCCGGGCTCGCGGCGGCCTTCGGCTATACGCCGCCCAGCTTCGATCCGTTCGATCGCAAGACCGATCTCGATGCCGAGCTGAATTCGCGCCAGGAGATCGGCGGCGCCTCGCTGGTCGCCAACTGGGATATCGGCAGCGCGACGATCACCTCGGTCTCCGCCTGGCGCTATTGGGACTGGCTGCCGGCGAACGATCGCGACTTCATCGGCCTGCCGATCACCACCGTCTCGCAGAACCCGTCGCAGCAGAAGCAGGTCTCGCAGGAGATCCGCATCGCCTCGAACGGCGCGAACCGCCTCGACTACACGGTCGGCGCCTTCTTCTTCCACCAGACGATCGATACCCAGGGCTCGCAGGTCCAGGGATCGGCGGCGAGCCGCTGGCTGCTCAACCCGACCAGCGCCAATGCCCAGAACCCTGCTGTGCTCGACGGGTTGACCTCGACCAACACGATCGGCTTCGACAACACCAGCTTCGCGGTCTTCGGCAAGCTCAACTGGCAGGTGATCGACGGGCTGCACGTCCAGCCGGGCCTGCGCGTCAATTACGACAAGAAGAGCGGCTCCTATGTCTCGGTGGTCACCACCGGCACGGGCAGCACCACGCTCAACAGCGATCAGCGCGGCGTGCTCGCGCCGCAGAGCTACGATCCCCGGTTCAGCGACTGGAACGTGTCGGGCGACTTCACGCTGTCCTATGATTTCTCCCGCGATATCCACGGCTACGCCACCTATGCGCGCAGCTTCAAATCGGGCGGCATCAACCTGTCGGGCCTGCCGCTGGACGGCAACAACAACCCGATCCTGAGCTCGGCCACGGTCAAGCCCGAGAAGGTCAACCATTACGAGATCGGCCTGAAGACCCAGTTCGCCGATCGCCGCGTGACGCTGAACCTCGCCGGCTTCTGGACCGAGATCGACGATTACCAGGCGACCGTCACCAACGGCCAGCTCGGCGTGATCCGCGGCTATCTCGCCAATGCCGAGAAGGTGCGCGTGCGCGGCATCGAGTTCGACAGCAGCTTCCGCCCGAGCCGGCGCTTCAACGCCTATGTCAACGGCGCCTATACCGACGCCAAATATGCGAAGTTCAAGGACGCGCCGTGCCCGCCCGAGCTTTCCGGCGGCACGACTGCCGACGCCACCCATCCGGCGAGTCCCGCGGGACAGCCGGGCACCGCGACCAACCCGTCCTACAGCCCCGCCTTTTGCGACATCTCGGGCCAGGTGCTGCCCGGAATCTCGAAATGGTCCTTCTCCGCGGGCGGCGAGTATAACGTGCCGGCCAGGCTGTTCGGTGCATCGGGCGAGGTCTATCTCGGCTATGACGGCAGCTATCGCTCGCGCTTCTCGTCGAACCCGTCGCCCTCGGCCTATACCTGGATCGATGGCTATTCGCTGTCGAACTTCCGCCTGGGCTTCCGTACCGACGATCGGCTGAACGTCTATGGCTGGGTCCGCAACGCCTTCGACCAGCATTATTTCGAACTGCTCTCGACCCAGTCGGGCAGCACCGGCCTCGTCGTCGGCCAGCCCGGCGATCCGCGGACCTATGGATTGACGATCAGCAAGTCGTTCTGATCGTCGCACAAGCTAGCCTCTCGCCATGGCCGGGGGAGGTTAGGGGAGGGAGGCGGAGCCCGTACCGCCTCCCTCTTCGTTTTTGGGGGAGTACCGATTTACTTCGTCCCCCCGGCCGAAGTGCCGGGGTCCACCGGGATGCTGGGAGAGCCACTGGAGGTGAGAGGGGTTCGTTCGCGGATGAGTGGCCACCGGCACTTCGGCCGGGGTGACGAGAAAGAGGGCCGATTGCCAAGCCCCAGCCATCCCCAAAACGCGAAACGGCCGGGCTGTTTCCAACCCGGCCGCCTGCGTGACGAATGCTCGTCAGCCCCCTTTGTCAGATCCCGCCCACGCGCTTGCACTTGCCTGCAAGCGGGGCTGAGACCCTCCCCGAACCACGGCCGTTTTGCTGCCTGCGCTTCGACAGGGATTTGCTACGTGGGCGTGCAGCTTTTGTCATCGGCTTTGCATCCGGCGTGAACAGATTGGTCGCACCCTGTGTTGAATCGGCAACATCTGGTCGCCCGCCCGAAATCCGGCGCACCGCATTGCCAGCCGGTGCCGTACTGGCCTAGAGCAGCGCCATGCTACTTTCGCGCTACGAGCGGATGATCGCCCGCCGCTATCTGCTGCCGGGGCGCAGCGAAGCCTTTATCGCCGTCGTCGCCGGATTCAGTCTGGTCGCCGTCATGCTCGGCGTCGCCGCGCTGATCGTGGTGATGAGCGTGATGAACGGCTTCCGTGCCGAGCTGTTCGACAAGATCTCGGGGCTCAATGGCCATGCCGTGATCCAGGGCTATGGCAGCCAGCTCCGCGACTGGCGGAACCTGCTGGACGAGGTCAAGCGCACGCCGGGCGTCACCAGCGCCACGCCGCTGATCGAGCAGCCGCTGTTCGCCAGCTACAACGGCCGGGTCGAGTTCGCGCTGGTCCGCGGCATGCGGGTGGAGGACATCCGCAACAACCCGACGCTCAAGGGCAAGGAAGTCCTGGGCTCGCTCAACCGGCTGGCCCCGGGCAGCGAGCAGATCGCGATCGGATCGCGGCTGGCCGAATCGCTGGGTGCCACGATCGGCAGCGAGATCGCGATCATCAATCCGCAGGGCGTCGCCACGCCCTTCGGTACCAACATGCGGATCGTCAAATATCGCATCGCCGCGATCTTCGAGGTCGGCGTCTATGATTACGACAAGGCGTTCATCATCATGCCGATGGAGGATGCCCAGACGTTGCTGCTGCTCGGCGACGCGGTCGGCATGATCCGGGTGGACACGGTCAATCCGGACAAGGTGAGCGAGATCATGGCGCCGCTCCAGGACAAGGTCGACGGCCTCGGCCAGCTCACCGACTGGCGCCAGATGAACCGCGAGCTGTTCGAGGCGCTGTCGGTCGATCGCATCGTCTCGTTCACGATCCTGTCGATCATCCTGCTGGTCGCCTCGTTCAACATCGTCTCGTCGCTCATCATGCTGGTGCGCGCCAAGACCCGCGACATCGCGGTGCTCAGGACGATGGGCGCGACGCGCGGCGGGCTGATGCGGATCTTCGTCACCGTCGGCACGACCATCGGTGCGCTGGGGGTCGCGGCGGGTGCCGTGCTCGCCTTCTTCTTCATCACCTTCCGCGCGCAAGTGGTCACCTTCATCGGGCTGGTGACGGGGCAGAAGGTATGGGATCCCGAAATGCGCTTCCTGACCGAGCTTCCCGCCCGGACCGATCCGTTCCAGACGATCGCCATCTGCCTGATGGCCTTGCTGTTCGCCTTCCTCGCCACGCTCTATCCTGCGTGGAAGGCGGCGAGCACCGATCCCGTCCAGGTGCTCCGTTATGAGTAGCTTTGAGGAACGCGCGGTGAACGGCGCTGAGCCTGTCCTCCAGACGCGCGGCCTGAAGCGCAGCTTCAAGCAGGGCGAGGTCGTGATCGAGGTGCTGCGCGGCGTCGATCTCGACGTCCAGCCCGGCGAGATCGTCGCGCTGCTCGGCCCCTCGGGCTCGGGCAAGTCGACCTTGCTCCAGGCTGTGGGCCTGCTCGAAGGCGGCTTCCAGGGATCGATCCGCATCGCCGGCAAGGAAGCCTCGCAGCTCCCCGCCGGGGGCCGCACCGAGGTGCGCCGAGACAGCTTGGGCTTCGTCTATCAGTTCCATCACCTGCTGCCCGATTTCAACGCGCTCGAGAATGTCGTGCTGCCGCAGATGATCCACGGCGCCACCCGCGCCGAGGCCGATGCCCGCGCCGAGCATCTGCTGACCGTGCTCGGCCTCGCCCAGCGCCTGACGCACCGGCCCAGCCAGCTTTCGGGCGGCGAGCAGCAGCGCGTCGCGGTCGCCCGCGCGCTCGCCAACCGCCCGGCGCTGGTGCTCGCCGACGAGCCCACCGGCAATCTCGACGAGGCGACCGCCGACAAGGTGCTGGAGGAACTGCTGACGCTGGTCCGCGGCGAAGGTTCGGCCGCGCTCATCGCCACGCACAACGAACGCCTCGCCGCGCGGATGGACCGCGTGGTACGGCTGCATGAGGGGCGGCTGGAATAGGAGAGGGCAATATGAGCGCGGTAACAGAGATTCCCGTGAAGACCGCCGATGGCGGCGAAACCGACCTTTCGGCCTATGATGGCCAGGTGCTGCTGATCGTCAACACGGCGTCCAAATGCGGCTTCACCCCGCAATATGCCGGGCTGGAGGAACTCTACCGCGCCCATAAGGACCAGGGCTTCGCGGTGCTGGCCTTCCCCTGCAACCAGTTCGGCGGGCAGGAGCCGGGCGACGCCGCCGAGATCGCGAATTTCTGCTCGCTCACCTATGACGTGACCTTCCCGGTCTTCGCCAAGATCGACGTCAACGGCGCCGATGCTGCGCCCTTGTTCGAGCGTCTGAAGGCGGAGGCGCCGGGCCTGCTCGGCTCCAAGGCGATCAAGTGGAACTTCACCAAGTTCCTGGTCGATCGCTCGGGCAAGGTCGTCGACCGCTATGCGCCGACCACGGCGCCCAAGGACATCGAGAGCGCGATCGAAAAGCTGCTGTAGGCAGATCGACAGTTAGAGTTGAGGACAGCGCTCACAAAAACCATCGTCACCCCGGCGGAAGTGCCGGGGTGACGGGGGAAGAGCGGCGGTGCCCTCCGCGCTGTCAGTGGATAGAACCCGGCAGGTGAATGGGTTTCCCGCGCGCAGGCGCATCCTGCACATCCTCGGGAATATCGCCGCTCACCAGCTTGCCCAGATTGGCGAGGATGCCGAACATCGCGGTGACGCCCTCCAGCGGCCGTCCGCGCGGATCGCGGCGCTGGGCCGGGCGGGCATTCCGCGGCGCGCGGCGGCGCGGCGGTCCCATCGCGTCGATCCGCTCGCGCGCCGAGGGGCCGTCGCCGAAGCGCGCCGGCTCGCGCCATACCACGCGCATGCCCCTGGGCACCTGGGTCCAGTTGCCGTGCGCGGTGCGGATCAGGTCGCAGCCGCAATGATGACAGATGCTGAAATCGAGGCCCTGATTGCGGCGATGCGTGGTCTCTGCCGAATGGCCGGCGATCGAGCAAAGCAACGTCATACTCACTGCACTCCCTTGGGGTTTCGGTCGCGGCGCATCCGCAGGCGGAAAGCGGCAAGCTCGCGGAACATCGCATCGTCGCTCTCCAGCGCGATGTCGGGGTTCCAGATCTCGAAGCTGTCGCCCGCGCCGACGAACAGCGCCAGGCGCTCGATCCTGCCGAGATGGCGCATCGCCTCCGGGATGCGGAGCCTGTTGTCGTGGCGCGGCATGCGATCGGAGAGGCCGAAGGTGCGGCGCATGCGGTGATAATGGTTGCGGACATCCTCGCCGCGATCCTCCTCGGCCTGGCGCCGCCGTTCGGCGCGGGCGGCGAGCTCGGTCAGCCGCTCGCGGCCATAGCCGATCAGGCAGGCATCGGAATCATGCCTGGCGACCACCAGCTCGGCGGCATCGGCGGGCAGGGCATCGGCCAGGAACTCGGGAACAGTGACATTGCCCTCCGCATCGACGTCGCAGATAGCGCTGCCATGGAAGAGGGGTGTCATCGGCCGTTACGCTCACTTCACCATGGCCGCGAACGCGGCCGCTACTCGAATACTGCCAGCGAAGGTGCGTTTCCGGTCGGACGACCTGCACATTCCGCGATCCGGTTCGGCGCGCCGTCATGGTTGCCGATCCGTTAACCATGTTGTCGCGCAACCTGTTGTGAGTCGCCATTCAGGGCGCTCCCGATCCGCATCTCTGCGCTAAGGGCAGGCCCGGAGCCGCTGGTTGCCGCGCCGTTGACCCGCCGGGCGAAAGCTGTGGATAGCGTGTCCGCGCGGGTGGCGAATCACGCGCATTCGCCCTAGGGTTCGGCATGGCGCATTCGGGTTTCGTTCCGCTCCGGGTCTTCTCCTGCTACACGATGCTGGAAGGCGCGATCGAGCCAAAGGCCATTGCGAAACGCGCGAAGGATCTGGGTTTCCCCGCCGTCGCCCTTTGCGACCGCAACGGCCTCTACGCTGCGATGTCCTTCTCCGAAGCCTGCATCAAGGCCGGCGTCCAGCCGATCGTCGGCACGCTGCTTGCGGTCAAGCGCCCCAACATGCCCGACGGCGTCACCGCCCCGATCGACTGGCTCGCGCTCTATGCGCAGGACAAGGCCGGCTACGAGAATCTCTGCGATCTCGTTTCGATGGCGCATCTCGATCGCCCGATCGAGGAGGAAGCCCATGTCCCCTTCGAAGCGCTCACGGGCCGCACCGACGGCCTGATCGCGCTGACCGCGGGCAGCGAGGGCGCGCTGGCCCGGCTCTATGCCGAGGAGCAGGACGCAGCTGCCGAAGCCTATGCCGAAGCGCTGGAGCGGCTGTTCCCCAACCGCCTCTATATCGAGATCGTCCGCCGCCTGGACGAAGTCGAGGGCCGGGCCGAGCCCAGGCTGCTCGATTATGCCTATGCCCGCGATCTGCCGCTGGTCGCGACCAATCCGAGCTGTTTCGCCGACGAAGGCTTCTACGAGGCGCATGATGCGATGCTCTGCATCGCCAATTCGAGCTACATCGCCAGCGACGATCGCCCGCGCAGCTCGCCCGATGCCTGGATGAAGCCGGCAAACGAGATGAAGTCGCTGTTCGCCGACCTGCCCGAGGGGATCGCGAATACGATGGTGGTGGCGCAGCGCTGCGCCTTTGCCGCGCCCAAGCGTAAGCCGATCCTGCCCAGCCTCGCCGGCGATCGCGAAGGCGAGTCCGCGATGCTGCGCGAGCGGAGCGTCGCGGGGCTCGCCAAGCGGCTGGAAAAGGCCGGCATCAAGGATCCCGAACAGATCGAGGTCTATCGCAAGCGCCTGGAATTCGAGCTCGACGTCATCATCCAGATGGGCTTTCCCGGCTATTTCCTGATCGTCGCGGACTTCATCCAATGGGCGAAGGCGCATGACATTCCGGTGGGTCCGGGCCGCGGATCGGGCGCAGGCTCGGCGGTCGCCTGGGCGCTGACGATCACGGATCTCGATCCGCTCAAGCTCGGCCTGCTGTTCGAACGCTTCCTCAATCCCGAGCGCGTGTCGATGCCCGACTTCGACATCGATTTCTGCGAAACCCGGCGTGGCGAAGTGATCCGCTACGTCCAGGAGAAATACGGCCGCGATCACGTCGCGCAGATCATCACCTTCGGTACGATGAAGGCGCGCGCGGTGCTGAAGGACGTCGGCCGCGTGCTCCAGATGAGCTATGGTCAGGTCGATCGCCTCGCCAAGCAGATCCCCAACCACCCGACCGATCCCTGGACGCTGGAGCGCACGCTGAACGGTGTCAGCGAGTTCCACGCCGAATATCAGAGCCAGCGCGAGGTGCGGCATCTGGTCGACCTGTCGATGCGTCTGGAGGGCCTGCCGCGCCACAGCTCGACTCACGCCGCCGGCGTCGTGATCGGCGATCGTCCGCTCGCCGAGCTGGTTCCGCTCTACCGCGATCCCCGCTCGGACATGCCGGTCACCCAGTTCGACATGAAATATGTCGAGGCGGCCGGGCTGGTGAAGTTCGACTTTCTCGGTCTCAAGACGCTATCGGTGCTCAAGAAAGCGGTCGAGCTGCTCGCCGATCGCGGCCTCGACGTGGATCTCGACACGCTCGGCTGGGACGATCCCGAAGTATACGACCTCCTCCAGCGCGGCGACACGGTCGGCGTGTTCCAGCTCGAATCGGAGGGCATGCGCCGCACGCTGACCGCCGTGCGCCCCACCAATTTCGGCGACATCATCGCGCTCGTCTCGCTCTATCGTCCGGGTCCGATGGACAACATCCCGAGCTTCGGCGCGCGCAAGTCGGGGCGCGAGGAAATCGTCTATCCGCATCCCCTGCTCGAAAAGGTGCTCGGCGAGACCTACGGCATCTTCGTCTATCAGGAACAGGTGATGCAGGCCGCCCAGATCCTGGCGGGCTACAGCCTGGGCGGCGCGGACATGCTCCGCCGCGCCATGGGCAAGAAGATCAAGGCGGAGATGGACGCGCAGCGCGCGATCTTCGTCAAGGGCTGCGCCGAGGTGAACGGCATCAAGGAGGCCAAGGCCAACGAGCTGTTCGACTTGATCGACAAGTTCGCCGGCTATGGCTTCAACAAGTCGCACGCCGCCGCCTATGCGCTGCTCGCCTATCACACCGCCTGGCTGAAGGCGCATCACCCGCACGAATTCTTCGCCGCCTCGATGGCCTATGATATCCACCAGACCGACAAGCTGGCGATCTTCGCGGACGACATGCGCCGGCTCGGCATCGAATGCCTGTCGCCGGACATCAATGCGAGCCTGGCCGACTTCAACGTCGAGAAGGCGGGCGAGGGGCTGGCGGTGCGCTATGCCCTCGGCGCGCTCAAGGGCGTGGGCGAGCGCGCGATGGAGCTGCTGGTCGAGGAGCGCGACACGCGCGGCCGCTTCCATTCGCTCGACGATTTCGCCCGCCGCGTCGATCCGCGCCTGCTCAACAAGCGCCAGGTCGAGACGCTCGCCGCCGCCGGCGCATTCGACGGCATCGAGCCCAACCGCGCCGGCGTCCATGCCGCGGCCGAGACCGTGCTCGCGGTCGCCCAGCGCACGCATGAGAGCAAGACCAGCGGGCAGGGCGGCCTGTTCGGCGAATCCGAGCCCGGCGGTGGCGGAGTCAGCCTGCCCAAGGGCGCGCACTGGTCGCTCATCGATCGCATCGCCGCCGAGAAGGACGCCTTCGGCTATTATTTCTCCGCCCATCCGCTCGATCGCTACCAGCATCTCGCCCGCGTCCATGGCGCGCGCGAGATCGGATCGCTGGGCGATATCGCGATCCCCGATGGCGGCCGCGTCGGCGCCACCATCGCCGCGCTGATCGAGGATGCGCGCTGGCGCACCTCGGCGCGGGGCAATCGCTATCTGATGGCGACGATCTCCGACAAGAGCATGCAGACGCTCACCACCTGCTTCGACGACATGGCCGCGAAGGACATGGAGGAATGCGCCAAGGCCGGCGGCTGCGCGGTGCTCACCGTCGAGCTCGACAAGCGGCCCGGCGAGGATACCCCGCGCGTCTCGGTCAAGCGTGTCCAGACGTTCGACAGCCTGGCGAACACCGCCCAGCTCGTGCTCGAAGTGAGCGTGGCGGATCCCTCGGTGCTGCCGGTGCTTGCGGGCATCGTCGGCGATCTGCGCGGGGGCGGGCGGGGCGAGATCCTGCTCAACGCGCCGCTGGATGGGGGCGAGGCGAGCCTGATGCTCGGCCGCAACTTCCGTCTCGACGGCGAGCTCGCCACGCAGATCGAGGGACTGGCCGGCGTCCGCGCCGCGCGGCTCATGACGGCAGGCCAGAAGCTCGCAGCGGCAGCCTGAGCTCGCGCTACGCCGCGACGACGCAAGGATGAAGGCTTGAGGGGCGAGCCGCTTCCCGCAAATTCCAACCTCGTCGCGGCGTAGCGCGAACCATTATCGTGAACGGGGTACGGCAACATTTCGTAACGCCCGCCGGCTCTCGACTTCCCACCCTTTCCCGCGTTACGCTCCCGGAAAGAGCAAATCGGGAGAGTCTCCGTGCTTGGAGGAATGCAGGATTTCGAACTGCGGGTATCCACGCTGATCGATCACGCGGCGCGCGAGCATGGCCCGCGCGAGATCGTCACCCGCTGGGCGGATGGCAGCGAGACGCGCACCAACTGGACCGGCATCGCCCGCGATGCGCGCCGCATGGCCCAGGCGCTTGAGCGGCTCGGTATCCGCAAGGGCGATCGCGTCGCCACGATGGCGATGAACCACGCCCGCCATCTCGTCGCCTGGTACGGCATCACCGGCATGGGGGCGCTGGTCCACACGATCAATCCGCGCCTGTTCGACGATCAGCTCGCCTTTATCGGCAACCATGCCGAGGATCGGGTGCTGCTCTACGACAAGGCGTTCGCGCCCATCGTCGAGCGGCTGAAGCCGCACTGGAAGACGATCGAGCAGTATATCTGCTTCGACGACAGCGCCCCCGACGGCTTCGAAGCCTGGATCGCCCGGGAGGACGGCGACTATGCCTGGGTGACGGGCAGCGAGCGCGAGCCGATGATGCTCTGCTATACCAGCGGCACCACCGGCAATCCCAAGGGCGTGGTCTATACCCACCGCTCCACCGTGATCCACGCGATCACCGAATTGCAGCCGGCCGAGTTCGACCTGTCCACCCAGTCGGTCGCGATGCCGATCGTGCCGATGTTCCACGCGGTCGGCTGGGGCCTGCCCTGGGCGGCGGCGGCGGTGGGGCTCAAGCTGGTTTTCTCGGCGGTGAACGAGCCCAAGGTGCTCTGCGCGCTGATGAACGGTGAGAAGGTGACGCACTCCGCCGGGGTGCCGACCGTCTGGTTCGGCATGTTCCAGTATATGGATGCCACCGGCGAGGCGCCGCAGCATCTCAAGATCGTCACCATCGGCGGTTCGGCCGCGCCGCGCGCGATGATCGAGCGGCTGATGCAGATGGGCATCCGCGTCAACCACGCCTGGGGCATGACCGAGACTTCGCCGATCGGCACGATGGGCGCGCCGTCGCCCGACTTCGACGAACTGAGCTTCGAGGATCAGGTCACCCAGGTCTCGATGCAGGGCAAGGTGCCTTACGGCGTCGAACTGCGCGTCGTCGACGACGAGGGCGTGGTCCAGCCGCGCGACGGCAGGAGTTCGGGCCGGCTACAGGTGCGCGGTCCCTGGGTGATCGGGCAGTATTTCCGCGAGGAAAAGCCCGCGATCGATGCCGACAACTGGTTCGATACCGGCGATGTCGCCGTGCTCCACCCGGACGGCACGATGCAGATCACCGATCGCGCCAAGGATGTCATCAAGTCCGGCGGCGAATGGATCAGCTCGGTCGAGCTGGAGAATTGCGCGGTCGGCTGCGAAGGGGTGGCCGAGGCGGCGGCGATCGGCGTCTATCATCCGCGCTGGGAGGAGCGGCCGATCCTGCTGGTGGTCCGCAAGCCCGGCAGCGACGTGACGCCCGAACAGATCCAGGCGCATCTGGCACAGCATGTTGCCAAATGGTGGCTGCCCGACGAAATCCATTTCGTCGATTCGCTGCCCCATACCGCGACCGGCAAGCTCCTCAAGATCGCGATCCGCGCGCAATACAAGGACTTCAAGCTGGCGGCGGCGTAAGTAAAGCCCTCTCCCGCTTGCGGGAGAGGGTTGGGTGAGGGTTAAGTGCAATGCACTCTCGATCGCACCCTTACACGACTCACTCTCACCCCGGCCCTCTCCCGCAAGCGGGGGAGGGAGAGAGCCTACTTCCCCGCCAATATCCCCGCGCTAACCTCCGCCTGCTTGGCATCGCGGAAGCGGGCGCAGTTGCGGATCGCCTCCACCGAACGATCGATGTTGAGCGCGCTCCCCGCGCCGTTCTGCGCGCGCAGCTTGGCATCGACGGCATCGGCCTGGTCGTTCGAGCACAGCACCTTGAACATCTGCGCCGCCCGGCCCGAGAAGATGCCGCCCCCGCCGCCATTCTGGACGAAGCTGTCGAAGTGAGCGAGCATGAAGTCGGTCGCCACGTCACGGGTATAGGGCGAGTTCAGGAACGCCGAGACCGTGAACAGCCGTTGCCGGAAGGTCAGGCGGTCGTCCTTGAAATCATTGAGAAACCAGCGCGCCACGTCCGCATTGGCCGAAGCGCCGATGCCCTGCCCGGTGATCTGGAGCAGCACTGGATCGTTGCCCGCCAGCGCCTTCTCCGCCAGCGTCTTCGCGAAAGCCGCGCCGCGTTCGTTGAGCGTCACCGCCGCCGCCGTCGTGGCATAATCGGGATCGAGCGCCTTCGCGTCGCCTGCCAGATAGGCGTCGAGCGCTGCGGTCAGCTTGGCGCGAACCTCCGGCGCATGTCCCGTTGTCGCGAGGATGCCGACGAGATCCTGCCGCTGCTCGCGCTGGTCGGGAGTCTCCGAGGCATAGGCGCCCTTGGCCGGATCGAAGCCGATCTTGCCCAGCATCGGGCCATAGATATCGACGATCAGCTTGCGATAGGCCGGCAGCGCCGCCTCGTTCACCAGCCCGCGCCGTTCCAGCTCGCGCAGTCGATCGGCATTGTCGAACACGATCTTCATCGCCGGATGCGCCGCCATCGCACGCGCCAGCGCGATCGGCCGCTCGATGCCGCTCTTGCCGGCATAGAAGCTGGCCCAAAGGCTGTCGTCGAGCGCCAGCGCCTCGCCCTGCGGCAGGCCCGGACCCGCGGCGATCAGCGAATCCCAATCGGCGGGGTCGAGATCGAAGCGGTAATAGCCCCAGCCGCCGGCATTGGGCATGATCGTGCCGACGCCCTTGGCCTCGATTGGCTCGCTTGCCTTGTCGATCAGCGTGCAGCTCTTGGTGGTGTCGCGGCGGATGCACAGCGGGATCAGCCATTGCTGGGCGGGCAGGTTGCTGCCGAAATAGGCGGAGCGCGACTGGCTCGCGGTCAGCACGTCGCCCTCGCGATGCAGCGTCACCACCGGCACGCCCTGCTGGTCGACGAAGCTGCGCAGCGAATCGAGCACGCGCGGATCCTGCGCCGCCTCCGCCAGCGAAGCGAAGAACTGGTCGGTCGTGGCATTGCCATAGGTGTGCCGGCTCATATGGAGCCGCACGCCGTCGCGGAATTTCTCGTCGCCCATGTAATCGGCGATCATCGCCACCACCTGGCCGCCCTTGCCATAGGTGATCTGGTCGAACGCGGCGTCGATATCGGCATCCTTGTCGATGCGTTGGTGGATCGGCCGGCCGGCGGCGAGCGCATCCAGGTCCATCGCCTCGAAGCCTTCGCCGATCGCGTCGACGCCGATGTCCAGGTCCGGCCGCCATTCGTTGCCGATGCGATAGCCCATCCAGTTGGCGAAGCTCTCGTTCAGCCAGATATCGTCCCACCAGGCCGGCGTCACCAGATCGCCGAACCACTGGTGCGACAGCTCATGCGCCACGACCATGCCGAAGGCCTGCTTGGTGCTCGTCGAATCCTTCTCGTCGAGGAACAGGATGTCGTCGCCATAGATGTCGGCGCCGGCATTCTCCATCGCCCCCGGCATCACCGGCGATCCGATCTGGTCGAGCTTGGGGAAGGGGAAGGGCTGGCCGAAATAATTCTCCAGCAGCGCGACGATCTTGCCCGATTCATTGAGCGCGAACTGCATCTTGGCGGCATTGGGCTTGGTGCCGATCACGCCCAGCGCCATAGGCTCCGCGCGCTGCGGCGTCGGAGGAATCGCGCCGGTGATCCGGTTGAACGGGCCGGCGACGAGCGCGACGAGATAGGTCGGCAGCGGCTTGGTCGGCGCGAAGCGATGCTTCACCAGCTTGCCGGCCTTGGACGTACCGGTCTCGGGCGCGTTGCTCGCGGCGAGGAAGCCGGGCTTGGTCGTGATCGATACGGTGAACGGCGTCTTGTATCCGGGCTGGTCGAACGACGGGAAGGCCCCGCGCGCATCGATCGATTCGAACTGCGACCAGCTATACCAGTCGTCGCCCACCTTGATGCGATAAAGCCCCGACGGCCCGTCGCCGAAGGCAGCGTCGTAATCGAACTTGAGCGTCAGCTTGCCCGCGGGCACCGTCCGCCCGAAATCGAGCTGCGCCAGCCCGGTCGGGCTCTTCTGGGTGAAGGTGACCCGAATCTGCTTGCGGCCGATCTTCGCGATCGCGCGGGTCACATGCAGGTCGCGGCCGTGCATGAAGATCGACGCGGCAGGCTGCTTGAGCTGCACGTCGATCTCGGTGTGACCGCTGAAGCGCTCCTTCTCGGGGATGACCGTCATATCGAGCCGATAGGCGATCGGTGCGACCTGATCGGGCAGCTTGCCGGTCGGCAGCGCATCCTGGGCGAGGGCCGTGCCGGGAACGAACAGGCAGAGAGCGGTAAGCTGGAAGCGCATCGTATTTTCCTATCGAGGATTGTGCTGCCTATGGCCTGAAATGCCGTGTTGCAACGGTAGTGCGCATATTCTGTTGTGATATATTGTCACCCATTCGGTGGGCCGCTTGTGCTGCGAACTGTCCGAGTTATGGTGGCGATATCATAATAAGGAGGGGATGATGGTTCGATTGGTGCGCTGGCTCGCGCTCGCCCTGTTGCTGGGCGCCGCCGCGGAAGCGAAGCCGGGCGAACGCTGGGTCGCCGCCTGGGGCACGTCGCAGCAGATCCCCGAACCCGCCAATGCCCTGCCGGGCGAAGACCTGACCGACGCGACGCTGCGCCAGGTCGTGCGCATCCAGGTTCCCGCAGGCAGGCTGCGCGTGCGCTTCTCCAATGCCTTCGGCACCGCGCCGCTCCGGATCGGCGCCGCGACGATCGCGCGCTCGGCCGATCTGGCGACGTCGCGCGTCGACACCGCCACCCTCAAGCCGCTCCGCTTCGGCGGCGCGGCGGCGGTGACGATCCCGGCAGGTGCCGATTACTGGTCCGATGCGGTCGACCTTCCGGTCCCCGCCGGCGCCGATCTCGCCATCTCGATCCATTTGCCCGAAGCACCCACGCAGCAGACCGCTCATCCCGGCTCGCGCGCCACTTCCTATACGCTGCGGGGCGACCACACCGGCGATACCGAGCTGGTCGGCGCCAAAACGGTCGTCCACTGGTATCAGCTGGCCGGCATCGAGGCTGTCTCGCCGCGCGGATCGGCGGTGGTGGTGCTCGGCGATTCGATCACCGACGGCTCGGGGGTTCAGCCCGACACCAACCAGCGCTGGACCGACGGGCTCCAGCTCCGCCTGCGCGCGACGCCTGGCCTCAAGGAGATGGCGGTGCTCAACGCCGGGCTCGGCGGCAATCGCCTGCTCAACGATGGCCTCGGCCCCAACGCGCTCGCCCGGTTCGACTGCGACGTCCTGTCGCCGCCGGGCGTCACCCATCTCATCATCCTGGAGGGCGTCAACGATCTCGGCACGCTCACCCGTGACGCGCCGGTCTCCCCCGAAGCCCATGCCGCCTTGGTCGCGCGGATGATCGATGCCTATCGCCAGATGGTCGCCCGTGCCCGCGCACACGGCATCAAGGCGATCGGTGCGACGATCCTGCCCTATGGCGCCTCGGCCTATTATCACCCCGACGCGCAAAACGAGGCCGATCGCCAGGCGGTCAACAAATGGATCCGCACGCCCGGCAATTTCGACGGCGTGATCGATTTCGACGCCGCGCTGCACGATCCTGCCCAGCCTACCCGGCTGCGCAAGGACTATGACAATGACGGCCTCCATCCCTCGATCGCCGGCTATCGGGCGATGGCGGACGCGGTGCCGCTCGCCCTGCTGAAGAGTCCGCCCCCAAGAAATTGAGATACTTTCCCCGGCGAAGGCCGGGGGCCAGTTTCCACGAAGTCGAGATGGCGGGACAATATTTCCAATGCATCGCGGCTGAGCCCCGGCCTTCGCCGGGGAACCGTTCCAATTGGCTGATCCGGCCCTAGAATAGCTCGCCCTGGGCTCCGGCTGGTGGGCGGAACAGGTCCGTCCGCAGCCGGATCCGCTCGGAATCGAGCCCATAGCGCTTCGCCGCCTTCAGGAAGCGCGTGCGCAGCAGCTCGGCCCACGGCCCTTGCCCGCGCATTCGCGTGTGGAAGTTCGGGTCGTTATCCTTGCCGCCGCGGATCGACTGGATCGTCGCCATCACCTTGCCCGCGCGCTCCGGAAAATGCGTGTCGAGCCATGCCCGGAACAATGGCGCCACCTCATAGGGCAACCGCACCGGCAGGAAGAACGCCGCCCGCGCGCCAGCCTCGGCCGCGCGCTCCAGGATATGCTCCAGTTCATGATCGGTGACATGCGGAATGATCGGCGCCATCGAGACGAAGGCCGGGATGCCGGCATCGGTGAGCATGCGGATCGCCCGCAGCCGTTTCTCCGGATGCGGCGCGCGCGGCTCCACCGTCATCGCGATCCTGGGATCGAGCGACGTGACAGACACCGCCACCGCCGCCAGCCCCTTCGCCGCCATGGGGCCGAGCAGGTCGATGTCGCGCGTCACCCGGTCCGATTTGGTGGTGATCGTGATCGGATGGTTGCATTCGGCCAGCACCTCGATGCAGCCGCGCGTGATCCGCCAGGTCGCTTCGATCGGCTGATAGGGATCGGTGTTGGTCCCGAACGCGATCGGCCGGCAGACATAGCCGCGCTTGCCCAGCTCGGCGCGGAGCAGGGCAGGGGCATCGGGCTTGGCGAACAGCCTGGTCTCGAAATCGAGCCCCGGCGACAGATCGTGATAGGCATGGGTCGGCCGTGCGAAGCAATAGATGCAGCCATGTTCGCAGCCGCGATAGGGGTTCACCGATCGGTCGAAGCCGATATCCGGCGAATTGTTGCGCGTGATGATCGTCTTCGGCTTCTCCACCGTCACCGTGGTCCGCAGCTTGGGCGCTTCGCCGTCCACCTCCTCGCGCGCATCCAGCCAGTCGCCGTCCGCCTCACGGGCGGGCAGGTTGAAGCGGCTGCTTTCGCGATTCAGCGTCGCGCCGCGGGCGGGACGAGTCTTTGCCATTGCCAGAGACTAGAACGCGATGTAGAACGAATCAAGAACATTGGAGAATGTGATGGCCCGGATCAGCTATGTCGAACTGCCCGTGAAGAATGTTGCGGGCGTGCGTGATTTCTATGCCCAGGCGTTCGGCTGGGCCTTCACCGATTTCGGCCCCGACTATGCGGCGACAACCGGCGGCGATGTCGACCTCGGCCTGAACGGCAGCGCGGATCACGCGATCGCCAGCCTGCTCCCGATCGTCGAGGTGGAGGATCTGGAGGCCGCGCTCGCCAGCGTGACGGCGGCGGGCGGCACGATCACCGTCCCGATCTTCGCCTTTCCCGGCGGCCGCCGCTTCCACTTCCGCGATCCCGACGGCAATGAGCTTGGGGCATTCGTCAACGAGCCGGAATAACGCCAGGTTCGGAACTCTCCTCCGTCACCCCGGGCGAAGTGCCGGGGTCCACTCCTCCGCGAGCGAGCCCCTATAGCCTCCAGCGGCTCTCCTAGCCGCACAGTGGACCCCGGCACTTCGGCCGGGGTGAAGGCGTTTCGGCGTCCTTGATTCTGAAAGCCGATCCGTTCTCGCCTTACCGCTCCATGAGCCGCGGCATCAGCTCGACGAAGTTGCAGGGCTTGTGGCGGATGTCGAGCTGGGTGGCGAGGATGCCGTCCCAGGCGTCGGTGACCGCGCCGGTCGAGCCGGGCAGGGCGAAGATATAGGTGCCGCGCGCCACCCCGGCGGTCGCGCGCGACTGGATCGTCGAGGTGCCGATCGTCCGGTAGCTCAGCCAGCGGAACAGCTCGCCAAAGCCCGGTATCTCCTTGTCCCACACGCGCGCCAGCGCCTCGGGCGTGACGTCGCGGCCGGTGACGCCGGTGCCGCCGGTGGTCAGGATCACGTCGATATCCCGCGCGTCGATCCAGGCATGGAGCCGCGCCACGATCGCATCGGCATCGTCCTTCACGATCGCGCGATCGGCAAGTTCGTGCCCCGCAGCCGTCAGCCGCTCGACCAGCCGGTCGCCCGATCGATCGTCCGCCGGCGTCCTCGTGTCGGAAACCGTCAGCACCGCGATCCGCACCGGGCGGAACGCGATGCCTGCGTCAATTGCCACCGGCGATCCGCGCCGGCACGTCGCGCGCGCTTAGCGTCAGGGTCCGGCTGCCGTCGGGCTGCTGCTCGATGTGCAGCACCGGCCCCGGAGCGGCAGGCGCCGGCACGAGCGGCGGTGCGCGCCGCGTCTGGAGCTTGATCGCCGACGATCCGGCCATGCCCGGGAATTTCGGCCACAGCCCCTGCGCCAGCGCGGCGCGGCTGACGGATTTGCGGCCTTCGCGCTGCTCGTACATCCAGTAATTGCGCAGCACCGTCATCACATAGCCGCGCGTCTCCCAATAGGGGATGCTCTCGATATAGAGCAGCGGATCGCCGCCATCGCGCGACATGCTGTTCCACATCTGCACCGGCGTCGGCCCGGCATTATAGGCGGCGATCACCTTGGGCAGCAGCCCGCCGGTGAAGGGCTGGTCGCGCAGCTGCTCGAGATAGGACTGGCCGATCTCCATATTGACCGAAGGCTTGGTGAGATCGGACGCGGCATAGGTCACGCCCCGCCGCCGGCCGACGTCGATCGCCGCGCCGGTCTTCACCTGCATCAGCCCCATCGCCCCCGCCGCGCTGCGGATCTCGGAATTGAAGCGCGATTCCTGCAGCGTGTGGGCGAAGACCAGAGCCTTGTCGACGCGCCAGCCGCCATCGGGCGTCCAGTTGGGGGCGGGGTAGCGCGCCTCCATCAGCGGATGCGCGCCGGCCGGCCCGTTGTGCGAGAGCCAGAGCTGGGTGGAGGGCAGGCTCAGCAATCCGGCCAGCCGGATCAGCGCGCCATGCTCGCCCGGATTGCAGAACTTCGCTTGGTGGCGCAGCACTTCGTCGGCCAGCCCGTTCTCGCCGATCTCGACCAGTGCGGCGGCGACGCGCACGTTCGGCCGCCGCTGCAGCGTCTTCCAATCCTCGGTGACGAATGCCTCGCCCTTGAGCCCCTTGTCCTCGACGCCCAGCGCGGCGCGGGCGATCAGCCCGTAAAAGGTCTCGCTATACTGGCTCGCCGCCTGGAGCTTCGTCGCCACGCGATCCGGATGGCCGCACGCCATCTCGGCGCGCGAGCCCCAATAGAGCGCGGCGGAGCGCATCTCCGTATCGGCCGCCCGCGTCGCGACCCGCTCGAACGCGGCGTCGGCGGCCACGCAATCCTGCTGGCGCCAGGCGGCGAGGCCCTGCACCCAATCGGCCTGGGGCGCCCAGGTGCCGGCGCCGTCCTGCGCCTTGGCCGCCACGCGGCGCGCATTCGCATCGTCGCCGGCGATGTAATAGATCCACGCCACCTTCTGCCGCCATTCGGTCAGCGCCTCGGGCGTCAGGTCTGTGGAGAATTTGTCGAGCAGCGCCTCGGCCTCGACGCCGTTGTCGCTCTTGACGAAGGGCTGGATGGCAAGCGCGATCTCGGTGGCGGCCGCATCGCTCTTCACCGAACGTGCGCGCTGGCGCACCGGCGCGGCATCGAACCAGACCAGCCGCTGCGCGACCGGCAGCACCGGTAGATCCTCCGCACCGCGGGTCTTCGCCATGCGGGCGATCTGCTCGGCCTCGGGCAGCTCGGGCGCCTCGGCCAGCAGCGCGAGCAGCGGCGCCAGCTCCGCCTTGGGCGAGTTCTTCGCGGTGTAGAGCTCGGCCCGCGCGATCGCATGGAGCGGGCCGGGCTTCATCGAATCGAGCTGGATCTGCGCGTCGGACCATCGGCCGGCGCGGATCGCGGCGAAGACGGCGCGATAGCCGCTGCGCTGGTCGCTATCGAGCTGGTCGGGAATGCCGTCGCCGTCGCGGATCGGCGCCGGGGCGGCGAGGGGCTGGGCGCTGGTGCCCGCCGTATCGTCGGCATGCGCGATTGCCGGCGTGGCGGTCAGCGCCGCGGCTAGGATGAAATGCAATGTCACGCGCTGGTTCCCCGGCTGAACGGCAGCAGATGCCTCCAGACTTCGCTCTTGGCGGCCGGCCGTTCGATCAGGAGACGGGGATGATAGGTCGCCAACACCCGCATCTTGGTCCCCGAATGGTTAACCTCATGTATATGGTTGAAGCCGGCGGCGTTGTTCGTCTCATCGAGGACACAGCTGGTCGCCTGCCCCAGGATCAACAGCTTCCGTGGCCCGATCAGGCTCAGATGATGACGCGCCAGCTCGATCAGCCGGGCCTGTTGCTCGGACGGGATGCGCCCCGTCAGCGGCCGCGCCACCGCGAGCGAGGCGATATAGACCGAATCGCGCGAAAGCCCGACTGCGGCCAGCATCCGGTCGAGCAGCCGCCCCGAAGGGCCGGTCAGCAGCGTATCGGTATCGTCAGGTTCGGGCATGTCGGTGAAAATCGCCCATTCCGCACCGGGCGATCCGGTGGGCGCCACGCGCGGCGTCATCCAGCCGGCTTCGGGCGCGGCATCGCCCATCCGCCATGCGAGGAAGGCGTCCAGCGTATCGGGAAGCGTCTCGGCCGACGCCGCTACGGCACCCGCGATCGGAACGGCTTCGGCGGGTGGCGCGCGGCGCGCCAGCCAGTCGCGCGGTTCCTCGTCCACGAGCGCCTCGACGCCGGCGTCCTGCCACCATTCCAGCGCGCTCTGGAGCGCCCTTTGCCAGTCCTGAACGGTTTCCGCCCCCATGTAAGGTCTTTGAATCCCAGTTGACGCCGCGGTCAATCTGGCTCCATCGCGCGAAGGACAGGACGTGGCAAGGGTGCGACGACAAGCGGCCCAGCGCGTCCGGAAGAGGAAGATCAGGGGATTTGGGATGAGCGAACGGGAGTCGATGCCCTATGACGTCGTGATCGTCGGCGCGGGGCCTGCCGGCCTTTCCGCGGCGATCCGGCTGAAGCAGCTTGCGAACGAAGCGGGTGCCGAGCTGGCGGTTTGCGTGCTGGAAAAGGGCTCCGAGGTCGGCGCGCATATCCTGTCCGGCGCGGTGATCGATCCCAAGGGGCTCGACGAGCTGATCCCCGATTGGCGCGACCAGGATTGCCCGCTGGCCGCCACGCCCGTCACCGAGAACCATCACTGGATCCTGAGCGCGAAGGGCAAATCGGCCTTTCCCGAATTCATCACGCCGCCCTATCTCCACAACAAGGGCACCTATACCGGCTCGCTCGGCAATCTCTGCCGCTGGCTGGCCGGCAAGGCCGAGGAGCTCGGCGTCGAGATCTTCCCCGGCTTCGCTGCCGCCGAGATCCTCTACAATGGCGACGGATCGGTGCAGGGCGTCGCCACCGGCGACATGGGCGTGGCGCGCGACGGCACGCACAAGCCCGATTACCAGCCGGGCCTCGAGCTCCACGCCAAATACACCTTCTTCGCCGAGGGTTGCCGCGGCCACCTCACCAAGCAGCTCATGCGCGAGTTCGATCTGGCGAAGGACGCACAGCCCCAGGTCTATGGCATCGGCATCAAGGAGCTGTGGGATATCGATCCGGCGAAGCATGTGCCGGGCAAGGTGATCCACACCCAGGGCTGGCCGCTGGACGAGGGCGCGAACGGCGGCGGCTTCCTCTATCACCAGGCGGACGGGCAGGTCGCGCTCGGCTTCGTCGTCTGGCTGAACTACACGAACCCCTATCTCTCGCCCTTCCAGGAGATGCAGCGCTGGAAGACCCACCCGGCGATCGCGGAGATCCTCAAGGGCGGCAAGCGCGTCTCCTACGGCGCCCGCGCGATCTCGGACGGCGGCTGGCAATCGGTGCCCAAGCTGGTCGCGCCCGGCGCCGCGCTGATCGGCGACACCGCCGGCTTCCTCAACGTGCCGCGCATCAAGGGCACGCACACGTCGATGAAGAGCGCGATGATGGCCGCCGATGCCGCCTTTGCGGCGATCCAGGCGGGCCGCACGTCCGACGAGCTGACCGCCTATACCGAGGCCTATGAGGCGAGCTGGGTCTACAGGGAGCTGCGCGGCGTCCGCAACGTCGTGCCGCTCGTCAAGAAGTTCGGCGACACCTGGGGCACGATGTTCGCCGGGGTCGCGATGTGGATGGAGCATCTGGGGCTGCGCTGGCCCTTTACGATGAAGCACCATCCGGACAATGAGAGCCTGCGCCGCGCCGATCAGTCGAAGCCGATCGACTATCCCAAGCCCGACGGCCTGCTGACCTTCGATCGCCTTTCCTCGGTGTTCGTCTCGAATACCAATCACGAGGAGGACCAGCCGGTCCATCTGACGCTCAAGGATCCGGAAATCCCCATAAAGTTCAATCTTCCGGTGTACGCCGAGCCGGCGCAGCGTTACTGTCCGGCCGGCGTGTATGAGGTTGTGGGGGAAGGCGATGATCTGCGTTTCCAGATCAACGCGCAGAATTGCGTGCACTGCAAGACCTGCGACATCAAGGATCCCACGCAGAACATCAACTGGGTGGTCCCTGAAGGCGGGGGCGGCCCCAATTATCCGAACATGTAGGCGTCTTTTCGGTTCGGCTTGCGCCGAACGCGGCACCAGCCCGCTCCCCCACCCGGCCACCCAACGCCAGTATCCTATGGGTGGCCGGGTGGGGGAGCGGGCTGGTGCCGGTCCGCCAATAGCCCCCCGCCGGTCTGTGCCCTTTCCTCCCGGCGCGCCTGACATTCCCCGCCGGCTTCTCCGCGCCCGGGGGCGCGGCGTCCGCGCGCTCTGCGGGCTGGGCGGGCGCG
>NZ_JAAVVE010000016.1 GCF_018449795.1 Sphingomonas sp. dw_22 | reverse complement strand
GCTTTCCCGGCGTGCCCGCCGGCCCCAGGCTCTATCTCCTCATCGCCGGCGCGCTGCTGCTGCTCTGGATCGCCTTCACGTCGATCCACCCGATCGGCCCCAAGGAACGCGGCGTGGTGACCACGCTCGGCCGCTATTCGGGCACGCTGCAATCGGGCTTCGGCTTCACGCTGCCGGCGCCGCTCCAGATGGTGGAAGTCGTCGAGGTCACCTCGGTCCATACCGAGGCGTTTCCGAAGTCCGGCGAGAATCTGATGCTCACCGGCGATCAGAACATCGTCGACCTCGCCTATTCGGTGAGCTGGTATATCGACAATGCGGCCGATTACGTCTTCCAGATCAAGGATCCCGACGAGACCGTGCGCGCCACCGCCGAAAGCGCGATGCGCGCGGTGATCGCGACCACCAGCCTCAACGAGGCGATCGGCGAGGGCCGCTCGCGCATGGAGGCCGAGGTCCAGGTCGGGATGCAGAAGATCCTCGACGAATATAATTCGGGCGTCCGCATCCAGAGCGTCGCGATCCAGAAGGCCGCCGCCCCCCAGGCGGTGGACGAGGCGTTCAAGGCGGTCTCCGCCGCGCAGCAGGAGGCGCAGGCGAACAAGAACAACGCCAATGCCTATGCCCAGCAGATCCTGGCCCAGGCCCAGGGCGAGGCGGCCGAGTTCGACAAGATCTACGAGCAGTACAAGCTCGCCCCCGAGGTCACGCGCCGCCGCATGTATTACGAGACGATGGAGCAGATCCTGTCGCGCACGAACAAGACGATCGTGGAGGCGCCGGGCGTCACGCCCTATCTCGCCCTTCCGAGCCTGAGGCCTGACGGCAAGGCCGATCAGGCCCAGCAGGGAGCCGCCAAATGACCCGCGACTGGTTCCGCAACCCGATCGCCCTTGCGGTGGCGGCGATCCTGATCCTCGTGCTGCTGCTCAGCACGATCGCGATCGTGCCCGAGACCCGGCAGGCCGTCGTGCTCCGGCTGGAGAAGCCCTATCGCACGATCAACGCCTATCGCCCCGGCGAGGAATTCGGCCGCACCGGCGCCGGCCCGTTCATCCGCATCCCGTTCCTCGATCGGGTGGTCTGGGTCGACAAGCGCGTGCTCGACGTCGACCTGCCCAACGAGCCCGTGCTCTCGACCGACCAGCTCCGCCTCGAGATCGATGCCTATGCGCGCTTCCGCGTGACCGATCCGCTGCGCATGGTCGTCACCGCGGGCAGCGAGGACAGCGTGATCGAGCGGCTGCGGCCGCTGCTGCGCTCGTCGCTCCGCAACGAGCTCGGCAAACGCGAATCGAAGATCCTGCTCAGCCCCGAGCGCGGCCAGGTGATGGACAGCATCCAGTCCTCGCTCCAGACGCTGGCGACGCGCTACGGCGTCCAGATCGTCGATGTCCGCATCAAGCAGACCGAGCTGCCCTCGGGCACGCCGCTCCAGGGCGCGCTGGACCGGATGAGCTCCGCCCGCCTCCAGGAAGCGGCGACGATCAAGGCGCAGGGCCTGAAGGAAGCGCAGATCATCCGCGCGACCGCCAGCGCCCAGGCCGCGCAGACCTATGCCCAGGCGTTCAACAAGGATCCGCAATTCTACGATTTCTACCGCGCGATGCAGTCGTACCGGACGACCTTCCTCGCCCAGGTCGACGGCAAGGGCGAGACTTCGGTGATCCTGTCGCCGCAGAACAGCTATCTGCGGGAATTCATGGGGCAACGATGATGCTGCAAGTTCGTTCATATTCAATCGCCGTTCAGCCAGCCTGCGCAAGATCGCGGGCTGAACGCGACACGTTCCTTTGAGAGGAAATACTCCAGTGCGTTACGCCTACGCCCTCACTACTGCCGTTATCCTGGGTGGCGCCGCCACCGCCATGACCCTCAACCAGCCGGCCGGTGCGCAGACCGCGCAGAACGAGCCCGGCGCGATCCAGGCTGCCGCGCCCAAGGCCGGCGCGCCGATGAGCTTCGCCGACATGGTGGCCAAGCTCCAGCCCGCGGTCGTCAACATCTCCACGACGCAGCGCGTGCAGGTGAACTCCAATCCCTTCGCCGGCACGCCGTTCGAGATGTTCGGCGCCCAGCAGGGCGGCCAGCCCGTCACCCGCCAGGCCGAATCGCTCGGCTCGGGCTTCATCATCTCGGCCGACGGCTATGTCGTCACCAACAACCATGTGATCTCCGCCGGCCAGCGCGGCGCCGTGGTCGAATCGATCACCGTCACCCTGCCCGATCGCCGCGAGTTCAAGGCCAAGCTGATCGGCAACGATGCCCAGTCGGATCTCGCCGTGCTCAAGATCGAGGGGGCCAATCTGCCCTTCGTGAAGTTCGGCGATTCGAGCGGCGCGCGCGTCGGCGACTGGGTCGTCGCGATCGGCAACCCCTTCGGCCTGGGCGGCTCGGTCACGGCCGGCATCATCTCGGCGGTCCACCGCGTCACCGGCCAGGGCGGCGCCTATGACCGCTTCATCCAGACCGACGCCTCGATCAACCGGGGCAATTCGGGCGGCCCGATGTTCGATCTCCAGGGCAACGTCATCGGCATCAACTCGCAGATCCTGTCGCCCACCGGCGGCAATGTCGGCATCGGCTTCGCGATTCCGGCCGAGGAGGCTCAGCCCGTCATCGCCACGCTGATGAAGGGCAAGAGCATCGACCGCGGCTATCTCGGCGTCGGCATGCAGGACTTGACCGACGATATCGCCGACGCGCTCGGACTGCCCAAGGATCGCGGCACGCTGGTCTCGCGCATCGAGCCGGGCCAGGCGGCGGAGAAGGCCGGCATCAAGCAGGGCGACGTGATCGTGAAGGTCGGCGGCAAGGACGTCACCCCCGATCAGACGCTCAGCTACCTGATCGCCAATGTGACCCCCGGCACCCGCGTTCCCGTGGAAGTGATCCGCGACGGCAAGCGCCAGACGCTCACCGTCACCGTCGGCAAGCGCCCGCCCGAGGAGCAGCTCGCCCAGTTCGATCCCGAGGATGACGGCACCGGTCCGGGCGGCAGCGGCAGCGGCAGCCCCGATGCGATGGCGACCGCCTCGCTCGGCGTCGCGGTGACGCCGCTCACCCCGCAGATCGCAAGCAGCATCGGCGTCGATGCTTCCAAGGTGAACGGCGTGGTCGTGCTGGGGGTGGATCCCAACAGCGACGCGGCCGGCAAGGGCCTCAAGCGCGGCGACCTGATCGTCTCGGTCAATCGCACGCCGGTCGCCAACGCGGCGGACATCGCCAAGATCGTAACGGCATCGAAGAGCGCCGGCCGCAGCTCGGTGCTGCTCTATGTCCAGCGCCGCAACATCGGCCAGTTCGTGCCGGTGCAGATCCCAGGCTGATCGCCCATCAGGGCGGCACCAGCCTTCACCCGCCCTTCAATTGCACGCTGACCAATGCCCGTTTCTCCCCTATGACGATCTCCTGAAAGGGAGTTTTGCTTATGGGTGGAGAGACGGGCATTTTCATTGGCGCGGCCGGCGACAAGCGCCAGACGCTGGTCCTCAAGCGCGCCAATCGCCACGGGCTGATCGCGGGCGCCACCGGCACCGGCAAGACCGTGACGATCCAGGGCATCATCGACGGCCTCTCCCAGGCCGGAGTTCCCTGCTTCGTCGCCGATGTGAAGGGCGACCTGTCCGGCCTCGCCATGGCCGGCTCGCCCGCCGCCAAGACCCATGAGAGCTTCGCCGCCCGCGCCGCCGAGATCGGCTATGCCGATTGGACCTATAGCGACAATCCGGTACAGTTCTGGGATCTCTACGGCGCCCAGGGTCATCCGATCCGCACCACCGTCAGCGAAATGGGGCCGCTGCTCCTCTCGCGGCTGATGGACCTCAACGAAGTCCAGGCAGGCGTGCTCACCATCGCCTTCACCGTCGCCGACAAGGACGGGCTGCTGCTGCTCGATCTCGACGACCTGCAATCGATGCTCGCGCACTGTGCGGAGCGCGCCGACGAGTTCACCACCACCTATGGCAACGTCTCCAAGCAGAGCATCGGCGCGATCCAGCGCTCGCTGCTCCAGCTCCGCAGCCAGGGCGGCGAGCATTTCTTCGGCGAGCCCGCGCTCGGCATGGGCGATTTCATCGCGCTCGACGACAAGGGCCGCGGCATCGTCAACGTCCTCGCCGCCGACAAGCTGATGGCGAGCCCCAAGCTCTACGCCACCTTCCTCCTCTGGCTGCTCTCGGCGCTGTTCGAGCATCTCCCGGAGGTCGGCGATCCCGACAAGCCCGTCCTCGCCTTCTTCTTCGACGAGGCCCATCTGCTGTTCGACGATGCGCCCAAGGCGCTGCTCGACAAGATCGAGCAGGTCGTCCGCCTGATCCGCTCGAAGGGCGTCGGCATCTATTTCATCACCCAGAACCCGATCGACATCCCCGATACGATCGCCGGCCAGCTCGGCAACCGCGTCCAGCACGCGCTGCGCGCCTTCACCCCGCGCGACCAGGCCGCGGTCAAGTCGGCGGCGACCACCTTCCGCGCCAATCCGGGCGTCGATGTCGCCACCGCGATCACCGAGCTCAAGGTCGGCGAGGCGCTGGTCTCGCTGCTGCAGGAGGACGGCGCACCCGCCCCGGTCGAGCGCGCGCTCATCAAGCCGCCCGCCTCGCGCGTCGGCCCGGTCACGCCGCAGGAGCGCGCCGTGCTGATCCAGACCGACGCGATCGGCGCCAAATACGACACGCTGGTCGATCGCGAATCGGCTGAGGAGCTGCTCGCCGCCAAGTCGCAGGAGGCCGCCGCCGCCGCTGCCGAGGCCGCCGCCAAGACCGAAGCCGAAAAGGCCGCCGCCGCCCAGGCCAAGGAAGACGCCCGCCTCGCCAAGGAAGCGGAGCGCCAGCGCCTCGCCCAGCAGCGCGACGCCGATCGCCAGGCGCGTCTCGACGCCCAGGCCCAGCGCGCCGCCGAACGCGAGGCCGCCAACAACCCGTGGAACCGCGCGATCAACTCCGCGACCAAGTCCGCCACTACGGCGGTCAGCCGCTCCGTGGCCAATGAAGTCAGCAAGGCGGTGTTCGGCAAATCGAGCGGCGTCGGCGGATCGCTGATCGGCGGGCTGGTGCGCGGCGTGCTCGGCGGGCTGTTCAAGGGGCGCTGAGCCCCCAGTCAGAGGAGCATCCGGCATGAATCCATTCCCGCGCGACATCTTCACCGAACCGGCCGACGTCAATCCCGATACGCTCGCCAATCTCGGCCCGCTCCGCCCGCTGGCCGGGACGTGGCGATCGGCGAAGGGCGCGGACGTGGCGCCCAAGGCGGAAGGGCCGGAGCGGCGCGAATTCATCGAGCACATCGTCTTCGAGCCGATCGACCCGCAGGCCAACGGCCCGCAGCTCCTCTATGGCCTGCGCTACCATATCCACATCACCACCGTGGAGGAGGACATCACCTTCCACGATCAGGTCGGCTATTGGCTCTGGGAGCCCGCGACCGGCCTGATCCTCCAGACGCTGGCAATCCCGCGCGGGCAGGTTCTGCTCGCCTCGGGCCAGGGCAAGCCCGGCGATACTGGCATCACGCTCACCGCGACACGCGGCCAGACCAGCTACGGCATCTGCTCGACCGACTTCCTGGAAGACGTGTTCCGCACCGACGCCTATCGCATCGAGATCGTCTTCAACCCCGACGGAAGCTGGAGCTACGATATCCGGACGACGCTCACGGTGCGCGGCCAGTCCGAACCCTTCGACCACCACGATCGCAACACGCTGCACCGGATCGGCGAAGCCAAACCGAACCCCTGGGCGCAGATCCTCGCGAAGCGGGCGGAGAAGGCCGGGGCGGGAGAGGCTTCCTAGACCGCGAACCCAGTCTCAGAGCGGTGGTTTCGAGCGGACAGGGAAAACCTGACGTTCGCCTTGCGTGCGGAGGAGACCGGCTGCTTTCGTTAGCTACGGCCGCCCCCCAGCAGCGTCGCGAGCGCAGCCGAGAGCTTTCGGAAAGGGTATGGCTTGTTGAGCACCGGCCGGTCCGGATAATCGGTGCGCGTGTCCTTGTCGGCATAGCCCGTCGAGAACAGGAACGGCACGCCGCGCGCGGCAAGGGCATCGGCGACAGGGTAGCTTCTCGTGCCGCCCAGGTTGAGATCCAGCATGGCAAGGTCGAAAACCTGGGAGCCGATCAGGGCAAGCGCGTCCGTCACCGTCGCGGCAGCCGTCACGGATCGGCACCCAAGCTCGGCCAGCATGTTCTCGATCGACATCAGCACCATCATTTCGTCCTCGACGACAAGCACGCGACGATCGGAGAGAAGGTCAGCCATCCTGGGATCCTTTCGGTGTCGGCATATCGATCGTGCAGATCGCTCCGCCAGGCGCAAATTCGAGCGCCACTTTGGCGCGCAGTTCATGCGCGAGGCCGCGCTCGATCACTTCAGACCCGAACCCCTTTGTCGAAGGCACAGCGACCAGCGGGCCGTTGCTTTCCTTCCAAACCAGCACGAGCCGCGTTTCGTCCGCGGAGGGCCAGAGCGACCATGTTATCTCGACCAGGCCGGTTTCGGTCGAGAGCGCCCCATATTTCACGGCATTGGTTGCGAGTTCGTGGAACGCGATGCCCAGCGCCAGGGCCATGTTCGGGGGCACACGGATATTGTCGCCGTCGATCGAGAAGCGTTCCGACCAGCCCGAGGCCGCTCCGAACGGCTCGAGCGCCGCGTCGAGCAGATCATGCAATCCGGCATCCCGCCAACGAGCCAGGGTCAGGAGCTCGTGCGAACGCGACAATGCGAAGATCCGCGATTCGATGGCTTCGCGGAGGTATTCGGGGTCGAGCGGCGCTCTCAGCGCCTGCGAGACGATCGACTGCACCGTTGCGAGGGTGTTCTTAACCCGATGGTTCAGTTCGTCGATGAGCATCCTCAAATGGGCCTGCTCTTGCCTGTGCCTGGTGAGATCCACGAAAGACACGAAATACTGAATGACGTTTCCAGCCTCGTCGCAGACCGGACTGACGAAGGTCGAGGCCCAGAAGCCGCTGCCATCCTTGCGATTGTAGTGGATATCCAGAGTATCGCCGTGTCGGCCTCCGAACTCCTGCCCGACCCCCGAAATGGTTGGCGCATCCAGGCTTTCGTCTACCAAATCGTCCAGGCTGCGCCCGAGCATTTCCTCTCGATCATACCCAGTCAATTCGAGGAAGCTGTCGTTCGCGAAAATGATGCGATTGCCCGCGCATCGTGCATTGGTGAAAGCTATCGGCATTTGCGTTGTCTGAGCGGCGACTACGAATGGCCCCAGGTTCTTGCGAAAATCATCAACCTCCGATTCGGCACTTTCCTGCCCATCGAGACCTATGTTTTTCATAGTATTTGTTAATATTATCATTTCTTTAGATTGACCAATGACAATCGCCGAACTCATAGAGCAGCAGCTCCTTGCAGTCAGCTTGGAGGAGTGGTCGCCGTGAATCCAACGCGCAACAAATCCCAGCGCCCACTGACCTCGCGTGCGGCAGCTTCGATGTATCGCGCCCCACTGAAGTTCACGAATCCGAGATCCCATAGGGCGCCAGCCGGGCCATCATATTCGAGCTCAACGATATTCGGCCTCGGAATATCGTCACCATTATCGCCGGCTCCGTTCGCCATTTCCAACGCCCGGCGATGAATTTCGATTTCTATTTCAATCTTGGATCTGATTTGGCGAGCCATAATCATTTTACTTTCAATCACTGCAGTAAACGCACAGTGATCCAAAGAGACCCGCCTGCCGATATTATATCTGCACGCACGGCGCATCGCGAGAACAGGCAACGAGCCTATGCGACTCCGCCGGCCTCCTCTGCGGGGAGCGGAATCCTATAACGGCGGCGGCGACGCCGACCTCTTTCGAGAGGCAATATCGAGGCCGTAGACGACCGATATCGAGCGCCGTGCCGCCGGGAAGCCGAAGCCGGCCGCGCCCCTCTTCCCAGGCCGGGCAGGGCGGCTTCCTCTCGATACGCCCCACCGGAGAAAATGCTGTCATTGTAGGAAACGCGGTGCCAACGTCGCCGCGATGCGCGCTACATTCCTCCGCCCATGCATGCCCCGCTCGATCGCCGCCCCTCGGCGAAAGTGCACGAATGAAGCCCATCTCCCTGCACTTTGCATCCTGAGAGTCCGTCCCTGATGGCCACAGCGCCTGCCCGCCCGCTTGCCGAGCTCACCGTCCGCGGCGTCCTCCTCGGCGCGCTCATCACCATCCTGTTCACCGCCGCGAACGTCTATGCGGGGCTCAAGGTCGGCCTCACCTTCGCCACCTCGATCCCGGCGGCGGTGGTGTCGATGGCGATCCTGCGCTTCTTCCGCAACGCCAGCATCCTCGAGAACAATATCGTCCAGACGATCGCCTCGGCCGCCGGCACGCTGGCCGCGATCGTCTTCGTGCTGCCGGGGCTCATCATGGTCGGCTGGTGGTCGGGCTTTCCCTATTGGACCACGGTGGCGGTGTGCATCACCGGCGGCGTGCTCGGCGTGATGTTCTCGGTGCCGCTGCGCCGCGCGCTCGTCACCGGATCGGACCTGCCCTATCCCGAGGGCGTCGCCGCCGCCGAAGTGCTCAAGGTCGGCTCGAACTCGCGCGCAGGCGACGTGGAGAATGCGCGGGGCCTGCGCGTCCTGGTCCTCGGCTCGCTCTTCTCGGGGCTGTTCGCGCTGCTCGCCAAGATGAAGCTGGTCGCCGAGGAAGCGGCGAAGAACTTCCCCGTAGGCAACACCGCCACCGGCTTCTCGACAAGCTGGTCGATGCTGCTGATCGGCGTCGGCCATCTCGTCGGCATCTCGGTCGGCGCGGCGATGTTCCTCGGCATGCTGGTCTCCTGGACCGTGCTCGTGCCCCTGTTCGCGGCGGGCGGCGATCTCTCCGCCGGGATCGACGCGCTGGTGGGCGGCACCTTCCGGGGCCAGGTGCGCTTCGTCGGCGCGGGCACGATCGGCGTCGCGGCGATCTGGTCGCTGCTCAAGATCATCGGGCCGATCGTCGCGGGGCTGCGCTCCGCCCTCGCCGCGTCGCGGGCACGCAAGGGCGGCGAAGCGCTCGACATCACCGAGCGCGACCTGCCGATCGGCGTCGTCGCGCTCATCACGCTGGCGACCCTGGTGCCGATCGCCTGGCTGCTGTGGAGCTTCTCGGCCGGCGGGCCGGTGCATGACTATCCGTTCGCGGTGATCGGCGGCTCGCTCGTCTATCTGCTGGTGGTCGGCATCCTGATCGCGGCGATCTGCGGCTATATGGCGGGCCTGATCGGCGCGTCCAATTCGCCGGTCTCGGGCGTCGGCATCCTCGCCGTGCTCGGCGCATCGCTGCTGCTCGTGCTGATCTTCGGGCATGAGGCCGATCCGGCGCGCACCAACGCGCTGATCGCCTATGCGCTGTTCACCACCGCGATCATCTTCTCGATCGCGACGATCTCGAACGACAATCTCCAGGATCTGAAGACCGGCCAGCTCGTCGGCGCGACGCCGTGGAAGCAGCAGGTGGCGCTGGTGCTCGGCGTGGTGTTCGGTTCGCTGGCGATTCCCCTGGTGCTCGATCTGCTCAAGAACACGCTCGGCTTCGTCGGCATGCCCGGCGCCGGGCCCAATGCGCTATCGGCCCCGCAGGCCGCGCTGATCTCCTCGATCGCCAAGGGCGTGCTCGGCGGCGATATCGACTGGGGCCTGATCGGGCTGGGCGCCGTGATCGGCGCGGTCGTGATCGCGCTGGACGAACTGCTCGGCAAGATGGGGAAGATGCGCCTGCCGCCGCTCGCGGTGGGCATGGGCATCTATCTGCCGATGGGGCTCACGCTGCTGATCCCGGTCGGCGCGGTGATCGGCCATTTCTACGATCGCTGGGCGAAGCGCTCCGCCAATCCCGAATTCGCCGAGCGGATGGGCGTGCTCGCCGCGACCGGGCTGGTCGTCGGCGAGAGCCTGTTCGGCGTCGCCTTTGCCGGCGTGCTCGCCTGGGCCAACCGCAATTCGCCGATCCCGCCCAACGATGCACCGCTGGCGATCATGGGCGAGGGGTTCGAAGGGGTGGCGATGTGGCTGGCGCCGCTGCTCTTCTTCGGCCTGATCGCGTTCGTCTATGCGACGACGCGCAAGCTGGTCCGCACCAGCCCGCCCGCCGACGGGCCGGAGCCGCAGGTGGAAGGCGCCAGCTATCGCTGACTATCTCCCCTCCCGCTTGCGGGAGGGGGCGGGGGAGGGCGTGTGACTTCCTGGGGCGGTTCCGGTTTTGACAGGCCCTCCCCTAACCCCTCCCGCAAGCGGGAGGGGAATCAAAGTCAGCTCATCTGTTCGAGCAGCGACTTGATCGGCACGAAGGCGAAGGCCACCGAGCTGTCCGCCACGCCATAGGGGATGAACAGCTTGTTGCCGTGGCGGATCGCACCGCAGGTATAGACGACGTTGGGCACATAGCCCTCGCGGTCCTGGTCCGCGGCGGCGAGCAGCGGCTGGGCCGATCGGGCCAGCACCTTCGACGGATCATTCTTGTCGAGCAAGGCCGCGCCGATCGAATATTTCCGCATCGCGCCCACGCCGTGCGTCAGCACCAGCCAGCCCTCGTCCAGCTCGATCGGCGGGCCGCAATTGCCCATCTGGACAAGCTCCCAGGGGAAATGCGGCTTGATGAGCAGCTCGCCGCCCTCCCAATGGGTGATCGTGTCGGACGAATGGAGGAAGATGTTCTCGCCGTCCTGCCGGCCGAGCATCATGTACCGGCCGTCGATCTTGCGCGGGAACAGCGCCATGCCCTTGTTGCGCGCCGCGCTGCCGGTCATCGGCACCAGATCGAAGCTGCGCCAGTCGCGGGTGCGCAGCAGCTCGGACTGGATCACCGATCCGTTATAGGCGGTATAGGTGCCGATCCATTCCTCACTGCCGTCCTCATGCTGGAAATGGCAGATGCGCAGGTCTTCGAGACCGTTGGACTGCGCCTTGGTGATCGGGAAGATCACCGTGCCCGACAGCGTCGAATCGCGGTGGCGATAGACCGTCACCGGCCCCTCGGGCACATGCTCCTCATCCTCCTCGCGCGCATCGGCGGCGGTGGCGAAGGGCGGCTCGGGAGCGAGCGTCAGATCGTTATTGTCGGTGATGATGCCTTCGCGGAACGCGACCGAGGAGATGTGCCCCTCGCCCACCGCGCGCAGCGACATCAGGATACGCAGCGAGCCCTTGGGCATGCCCGACTGGTCGTAATGCGGCACGGCGCTGGGGTTCATCAGCGCGGCGGCGGCATAGCTGTATTCGTGGCAGAAATAGGCGCCGATGAGCTGCCGTTTCTCGTCGCCGATCTCGCTGCCGTCGAGCCCGAGCTGCGATTCGATCTCGTCGTATCGCGTCATGAACACGCGCCGCGTCTGCCAGTGGCGCGCCTCGAAATCCTTGAGCACGATCTCCAGCTCGGCACGCGCCTGGCCGGGCGACATGTCGAGCACTTCGGTCACCAGCCGCTCGGTCCGGCTGGGCGCGGTGCCGTTCGACGTCCAGGCGATATGGAACGGGCGCACCACGACACGCGAAGGGTCCGCCTTCAGCCGCAGGCTATGATTGAACAGGTCGAGCAACGCACCCCCCGAAGAAGCCGAGCATTCCGCCGGCCAACGAAGGTCAGGCGACGGCGCGTTCCGGTCCTGCCACGTTTCCCGCGCGCTTTGAAAGAGCGGAAATCGCGCAACTTGCGAGTTGCAGGGCCAAAATCGATTCGGCGCCCTGGTTGCGGTTGAGTCCGGTGGGCATCAGCCCGTCGAAGCAGCCGCCGTCCTGCGGGCTGGCGAGCGGCATTTCGAGATCGTTGGCACCCAGATACCAGCGATAGGCGCGCATCGCCTCGCCCGCCCAGCGCGGATCGCGGGTCACGTCGTGCGCGGCGACACAGGCCTCGATCGTCGCCTGCGCCTCCAGCGGCTGCTGGTCGAACGGGAGCGGATCGGCATAGGCGCGGCCGAAGCTCTCGGTGCCCACCGCCCGGAAACGGCCCTCGGGCGAAGTCTGTCGCCCGACGATCCAGTCGAGCGTCTCCAGCCCCACCTCGATGAAGTCGGGACGGCCCAGCACCTGGCCGGCGCGCAGCAGCGCCTCGGGCAGGCGGGCATTGTCATAGGCGAGGACGATCTCGAACCATTTCCATTCGGGCCGGCGCGTCCGATCGAGCAACTGGGTCAGTTCGTCGCCGAACCGCGTCAGGATAGTGCGCGCCAGCGGATGCCCCGGATGCGCCTCGATCATCGCGGCGGCGGCCAGCATCGCGAAGGCGCGGGCACGCGGGCTGCCGAGATCGAGCGCGATCGATGCGGTCGCGTCGAACATGGTCGAGGCCCAGTCGCGGTGCTTCTGCGCGCGGGCGTCGCGCGCGGTGACGCCCATCGCCCAGAGCGCACGCCCGTTCGAATCCTCCGAGCCCACATCCTCGCACCAGGTGCGGTCGAAGCTCATGAAGTTGCGGAAGCGCTGCTCCTCGGCATTCCAGGCATATTGGACGAAGGACGCATAGATGCTGGTCCATTTGTCGCGGACCGTCTCGTCGATATCCTCGATCCGGCACATCAGGATCAGCGCGCGGGCATTGTCGTCGATGCAATAGCCGTGGCGGCGATCGGGCACCGAATAGATCGAATGCTGGAGCATGCCGGTCGAATCGCTCATCCGCTCGACCGCGCTGATGTCGGGCTTGAGCGGTGCCAGCTCGGCGCGCGCCTTGGCGAAGCGGCGCGGCTTGGCGGCGACGATCATGGCGATCTCCGCCACCGCGCGCTCGGCGAGGCACGGCCACAGCATCGTGCGGCCGCGGGCATAGGCGCGCGCGGAAAGCGCGGTGAGCGCAATCTTGTCCGACAGGAGCTTGGTGATCTCGCGCGCGAACCCTGCACTGTCGCAGAACTCGACGATCACGCCATGGCCGGAATCGAGGATCTCGGTGGCATGGACATAGGGAGTAGAGACCACGGCCTTGCCGACGCCCACCGCATAGGAAAGCGTGCCAGACGTGATCTGCGCCGGATTGGTATAGGGCGTCGCATAGATGTCCGCCGCCTGGAGATAGTCGATCAGCGCGTCATGGCCGACGAACGCATCGATGAAACGGACATGATCCGCCACGCCCTTTTCGCTCGCGAGCGCCTTCAGCCGGTCGCGATAGGCCTCGCCCTCATGCGCGACGAGATTGGGGTGGGTGGCTCCGAGCACGACATAGAGCGCCTGCGGCCGTGCGGCGACGATCGCCGGCATCGCCTCGATCATGTTCTCGATCCCCTTGTTGGGGGCGAGCAGGCCGAAGGTGAGGATGACGTCGCGGCCTTCCCAGCCGAACACCGGCTTGAGCATGTCAGGGTCGACAAAGGGACGATCGGGCACGCCGTGGGGGATCATCACCATCTTGGCGTCCTCGACGCCGTGGACGCGCTTCAATATGTCGCAGCCGCGCTCGGCCATCACGATCACGCGCGAGGCGCGGCGCAGCAGCGCCTCCATCACGCGACGCTCGTCGGCGCTCGGCTTTTCGAGCACGGTGTGGAGCGTAACGATGACGGGGATCGACAGGCGATCGGTGAGCGCGAGCAGGAAATCGCCGGCCGAGCCGCCATAGATGCCATATTCGTGCTGGATCCACAGCGCCTGCGCGCCGCTCGCCTCGATCGCGCGGGCGGCCTCGATATAGGCGGCGCGGTCGTTCTGCGGGATCGCGCGAGTCACTTCGGGGGGATAGGCGTAGCGGCCCGGATGGTCGTCCATCGCATAGACGTCGACCTGCAGGTCCGGATAGCGCTTCGTCAGCGCGTTGTAGGTGTCCGTGGTGTAGGTCGCGATGCCGCACTTGCGGGGCAGGAAATTGCCGATCAGGGCAAGATGCCGGATCCCTTCGAGATGCTGCGTCCGTGCCATTATCAACCCTTCGCTAATGCAAACCGACTTTGGGCAAAAACGCCCTGCGTCCCTTTACAAACTCCCGCTTTTCGCCGTGGTTGCACAGTTGTGCAACGCAACAGAATATAGAATCGACGGGCCGTTGTAAATCTGAGGTTCAGCCGCGCCCCCGATATCCGGAAACATCCTGAGGCGGCACCCAGACGCCCGCGGGCGATTCGCCCGATTGCCAGAACACGTCGATCGGGATGCCGCCGCGCGGATACCAATAGCCGCCGATTCGCAGCCATTCCGGCGCCATCTCGCGGAACAGCCGCTCGCCGATGCCGACGGTGCAATCCTCATGGAAGGCACCGTGATTGCGGAAAGACCCGAGGAACAGCTTGAGCGACTTGGATTCCACGATCGTCGCGCGCGGCACATAATCGATCACCAGATGCGCGAAATCGGGCTGGCCGGTGATCGGGCAGAGCGAGGTGAACTCGGGCGCGGCGAAGCGCACCAGATAGCGCGAGCCCGGCCGCGGATTGGGAACATAGTCGAGCTCGGCTTCGTCAGGCGAGGCCGGGAGAGCGGATTGCTTACCGAGATGCTTGGCGTCCATCGCCACCATGTAGGTGTTTGCCCCGCGCTTTGCATCCTTCTAGGAGCTTGCGGTGATGGATGACCTCGTAACGACCGAATGGCTGGCCGCCGCGCCGGGCGCGGACGGCCTGCTGGTGCTCGACGCAACCTATACCTCGACGCTGCCCGGCGCCGCGAAGCAGGAGCCGCGCGCCGAATATGCCGAAGGGCATATCCCGGGCGCGCGTTTCCTGGACCTCGATACGCTGGTGGATGCCGACGATCCCCTGCCCTCGATGCTGCCGCCGCGCGCGGTGTTCGAGGCGCGGATGGCCGCGCTGGGCGTGACGGCGGACAGCCGGATCCTGCTCTACGACAACAGCCCGCACCACACGTCCTGCCGCGCCTGGTGGGTGCTGCGCATGTTCGGCGTCGAGGCTGCGATCCTCGACGGCGGCATCGCCAAGTGGAAGGCCGAAGGACGCCCGCTGGAGGCCGGCATCCCCGCCGCTTCGCCCGGCACATTCCAGGCGGGAGCCGCAAAGGGGAAAGTCCGCACTTTGGCCGAGATCAAGACGACTTCCGAGCAGATCGTCGATGCGCGCTCGATGGCACGTTTTACCGGAGAAGAGCCCGATCCCCGGCCCGATTGCGGATCGGGGCATATCCCGGGCTCGAAAAGCCTCACTTACAGCAGGCTGTTCAACCCCGACCGGACCTGGAAGCCGCTCGACGCGATCCGCGCCGAATTCGAAGCGGCGGGCATCGATCTCGACAAGCCGCTGGTCGCGACCTGCGGATCGGGGATCACCGCGTCGGTGCTGGTCTTCGCGGCGCATCTGCTGGGGCACGACGCGGCGCTCTATGACGGGAGCTGGTCCGAATGGGGCGCCGATCCCTCCACTCCCAAGGCAATGGGCCCTGCATGACCGACAAGAAGAATTCGACGAAGATCGTCTCGGCGGGCCGCCGGCCCGAATGGACCCAGGGCATCGTCAACACGCCCGTCTGGCGCGCATCGACCATTCTCTACGATACCGTTGCCGATTTGCGCGCGCGCGGCGCGGCGGACACGCACCACAAGCTGTTCTACGGCCGCCGCGGCACCCCGACCCAATGGACGCTCGCCGATGCCCTGACCGAGCTGGAGCCCGGCGCCGAGGCGACCCTGCTCTATCCGTCCGGCGTCGCGGCGGTGACGACGGCGCTGCTGGCGGTGCTCGCCCCGGGCGACGAGCTGCTGGTGCCCGACAGCGCCTATGATCCCACGCGCAACTTCGCCGGCGGCATGCTCAAGCGCTTCGGGATCGACACAACCTTCTACGATCCGCTGATCGGCGCCCGCATCGCCGATCTCTGCACCGATCGCACCAAGGCGATCTTCATGGAGAGCCCCGGCAGCCTGACCTTCGAGGTGCAGGATGTGCCCGCGATCGTCGCCGTCGCCAAGGCGCGCAGCATCACCACGCTGATCGACAATACCTGGGCGACGCCGCTGCTGTTGCCGGTGATCGCCATGGGCGTCGATTATTCGATCCTCGCCTGCACCAAATATGTCGTCGGCCATTCGGACGTGATGCTGGGATCGGTGACGGCCGCCGAGGGTCAATATGAGCGGCTGCGTGCGGCGAGCTACCAGCTCGGCCAATATGCCAGCCCCGACGATGCCTGGCTGGGCACGCGCGGGCTGCGCACCATGGCGGTGCGCCTGAAGCAGCATGGCGAGGCCGCGCTCAAGATCGCCGAATGGCTCAAGACCCGGCCCGAAGTGGCGCGCGTGCTCCATCCGGCGCTGCCCGATTGCCCGGGGCACGAGATCTTCGCCCGCGACTTCAAGGGCGCATCGGGCCTGTTCTCCTTCGTGCTGAACGGCGGCGACGATGCGGCGCGTGCCGCGCTGATCGACGGGCTGGAGCATTTCGGCATCGGCTTCAGCTGGGGCGGCTATGAGAGCCTGGCCCTGCCGATCGACCCGCACCGCTTCCGCAGCGCCACGCGCTGGGAGGCCGAGGGGCCGGCAGTGCGGCTCCAGATCGGGCTGGAGGATCCGGACGACCTGATCGCCGATCTCGAAGCCGGCCTGGCGCGTTTTGCGAGGAAGCGGGGCTAAGCCGCAAAGCATCGTTGCACCGCAGCGAAGTGTGCCTACATTTCCGGCGTGTCCGTGACGCCCCTCACCGCCCGAATCGCCGACGGCGTCGCCTCGCTTCCCTCGGCGGAGTGGGATGCCTGTGCCGGCGCCGCCAATCCGTTCGTCAGCCACGCCTTCCTCTCGATCCTCGAACGCTCGGGCTCGGCAGGCGTGCAGGCCGGCTGGCAGCCGCTACCGATCGTGATCGACGGCGCGAACGGCAAGGCGGCGGCGATCGCGCCGGCCTATGCCAAGACGCACAGCCAGGGCGAATATGTATTCGATCATGGCTGGGCCGATGCCTGGGAGCAGGCCGGTGGGCACTATTATCCCAAGATCCAGGTGGCGGTGCCCTTCACGCCCGTCCCCGGCCCGCGGCTGCTGCTGCGCGACGCGGCGCTCGCGCCCGCGCTGATCGGCGCGATCGAGGCGGTGACCGACCAGAACCGCCTGTCCTCCGCGCATGTCACCTTTCTGGAGGAAAGCCAGCTCGGCTGGTTCGAGGCGGCCGGCTGGCTGATCCGCTCGGGCACCCAGTTCCATTGGCAGAATGACGGCTATGCGGGCTTCGAGGATTTCCTGGCCGCGCTCGCCAGCCGCAAGCGCAAGGCGATCCGCAAGGAGCGCGCCCAGGCGCTGGAGGGCCTCACCGTCCGCCATTTGACCGGCGCCGAGATCACCGAAGCGCATTGGGACGCCTTCTGGGCCTTCTATCAGGATACCGGCAGCCGCAAATGGGGCCGGCCCTATCTCACTCGTTCCTTCTTCTCGATGCTCGGCGCCGAGACGGGCGACAAGGTGCTGCTGATCTTCGCCGAGCGCGACGGCATGCCGATCGCGGGCGCGCTCAACCTGATCGGCGCGGACGCGCTGTTCGGGCGCTATTGGGGATGCGTGGAGGAAGTGCCGTTCCTCCATTTCGAGCTCTGCTATTATCAGGCGATCGACGCCGCGATCGCGCGCGGGCTGGCGCGGGTCGAGGCCGGCGCGCAGGGCGAGCACAAGCTGGCGCGCGGCTATGCCCCGGTCACGACCTGGTCGGCGCATTACATCCCCGATCCGGGCTTCCGCCGCGCCGTCGCCGACTTCCTCGAGCGCGAGCGCCTCTCGGTCGAGCATGAGCAGGAATATCTGGGCGAGATGACGCCCTTCAAGCGCGAGGGCTAGCCGCGCCTCACTCGGTGTTGCCGAGTATCTCCCCCCGCTCCGCCGCCTCGCGAAGCACCTGCGCCTCGGGCTTGGGGATCGGCAGGTCGCCGGGATGGAGCGGCGGTCCGGGCACCGAATGGTCGATGCGGAACAGCGCGCTGGTGCCGTCGCGCCAGACGGGGATCAGCCCCTGCTCGAAGCGCGGATCATAGGCCGGCGGGCGGATCAGCCAGACATAGTCGAACGCATCGCGCGGGAAGACCGCCAGGCTGCGCGCGATCGGGCGCCACCATTCGCGCGGGCACTGGACGTCGGTGACGATCTCCGACGGATCGTGCGCGAAGCGCTGGGCGGCGCGATAGCGCACGGTCATGAGCTGCCCGCCGGGCATCGACCATTGATCGTTGGTGTAGGAGAGCTTGCGCTCCAGCGCGAGCGCGGGAACGTGCTGGAGGCGCGTCATCCGCCATTCATTGTAGCAGGTCTCGCCCACGAAGCTGACCAGCCGCGAACCCTCGGGCAAGTGATCGAGCGCCTTCAGCTCGCGGTCATAGCTCTGGTCATACAGGAAGAAGCTGTAGGTGGTCGCGCCGATCCGGACGAGGAAGAAGGCGAAGCCCAGCGCCGCAACGGTGGCGGCGCCGCGGATCGAGAGGCCGGGCTTGGGCCGGATCGCGATGATCGCGATGGCGAGCAGGAACGGCACCAGCCGCATGTCCGCATAGGCCGATCCGAACACGACGCGCGGCAGCAGGATATAGACGATGGCGAGCAGCCCCGCCGAAAGCGCCAGGTTGCGCGAATATTGGATGTTCGGATCGCGCACCGCCTTCAGCATCAGCAGGAACAGCACGCCGACGCTGGCGATGTCGAACAGCTGCCAGCGGTCGCGGAAGACCTGGGTGAGCCACAGCATCTTGGCGCGCCAGTTGAACCAGTCGAACGTCTGGCCGCTGACATGCCCGCCGCTGCGCCACATCAGCATCAGCAGCGCTGGCGGCGCCAGCACCAGGCACTGGATGCCGGCATGAACCCAGGGCAGCAGCCAGGCATGGACGATGTCCTTGTGCCAGGGCAGGTCCGGGCGACGGCGCAGATCATGCTGGCGGATCAGCTCGGCCGAGAAGGCGAGCACGCCGAGCACGCCCCAGCCGAACGTGTGGGTGATCCAGATCAGCACCGACAGGGGCAGGAACACCAGCGATCGGAACCGGAACTTGCCCAGCCGCGCCAGCCGCAGCCACCAGCCGAAGGCGAGCAGCGCCAGCGCCATCGACAGCGCGAAATTGACGAAGCCGAAGTGGAAGGGGTGCGCATAGGCGAGCGGCAGCGCGAACAGCGCCGTCGCCGGGATGCGGCCATGCACTTCGCGGGAAATCCACAGCAGCCCCGCCACGGTCATCGCCGGGATCGAGATGACGATCAGCTTCACCGCGAGCTCGAGCCCGAAGATCTTGCTCAGCGGAATGACGAGGAGGTCGACGCCCAGATTGCCCATCAGCGCCCAGCGGAAATCATACCATTCGTGCAGATGCGGCACCTGGTCGTAGACGAGCTGGACGCGATAGCGCCCCATATGGCCGGGCAGATCGACGAGCGGCGGAATGTCGGGCCAGAGCAGCGGCACGATCGCAATCAAGGTGGCGATCGCGACAAACCATCGTGTCTGCCACCAATGCAGCGCTTCACCCCGTTTCATCCGGCGCTTCTAGGCGCGCGGTGGGCGATGCTGCAAGCGGCTAGCGCAGCTTCCAGACGAGAACCGGCGAACCGGAGATCGGAACGGGCTCGAGCCAGGGAAATCGCTCGCCCCGCTCCAGCCGCGCCCAGAAGCCGTTCGGCGCGGCCTCGCGATAGATTTCCGGCTCGTTGAGACCCGGGCAGACGGCCACATATTGCGCGCCGCGCGCGACGATCAGCCGATGGGCGGTCTCGGGCGTGCCGGTGAAGGCGGCGAAGACGTCGTGCATCGCCGCCATGTTGCGGTGATGGCCGCTCGCCACGGCGCGGTGGTGCGTCGCGACTAGGATGTCGGGCGCGACGTCCACGGGCGCGAAGATCATCCCGGACGGAAGCTGCCCCACCGCTCGTATCTGGGTTCCGTCGGTGCAGGCAGGACGCCCCCGCGCGGCCTGATCGCCCCTAGGCGCGTGCATCGCCTGGGTCTGGGGGGAGCCGAGTATCGCAAGGGCGGTCAGCCCGGGCGAAGCGATCAGCAGCGCCGCCGCCGTCGCCACGGTGCGCAACGGGATCGAGGGAATTGCCCGCGCCCGCGCCAGCATCGCGCCCAATGCCCAGGCGACGCTGGGGACGGCAATGGCATTGGCGGTGGCGCCGGCGCGCATCACCAACGCCGCGAGCAGGGTCGCGGGGATCAATGCCGCGAGCAGGAGGATCCAGCGCGTGCGGGCCTCGCCTTCGCTCGCGCGGATCGCCAGCACCGCGCCGACGATGCCCACGATCGGCAGACCCATCGTCATGATCGCCCAGCTCGGATATTGCCGCCAGAACGGCAGCCCTTCCGAGACATTTTCATACCAGAGCGAACGGGTCAGCGGATCGAGCTGCGCGAAGGGGCCGGCGACGCAGGCGGGCGCCCGGAACACCAGCCAGCCGATCGCGGCGGCACCGGCGACCGCCAGCGCACCGATGCGGACTGGCAAGGGCGCGCGGCCGGTGAAGCTCGCCAGCGCGGCGATACCCATCGCAGCGATCCAGTCCGGCGTGATCGCATCGCAGAGCGGCGCGGCATAGCCCGGGCCGCGCGTCGCCAGTTGCAGCAGCAACAGGCTTGCGAACAGGCTCCATACCGTCGCGAGCAGCGACGCACGCCGCCCGGGCTGGAACGCCCAGGCCAGCGCGGCGATGCCGCACAGCGCCGCCGCGATCGGCAGCCCTTCGAGCGAGATGGTCACCAGCGCGGCCAGCGACAGCCCGATCAGCGCGCCGGCGCGTATCGTCGGCTTGCCGGCCAGCAGCACCAGCGCGGCAAGTGCAAGCACGATCTGCCAGCCATGATGATCGACCCGCAGCGGGCGCGTCTGGTAGAGGATCGGCACCGACAGCGGCACGATCAGCACGGCCAAGCGGCCAAGGTCCGGCCCGGCCAGCCGCCGCGTGAGATGCGCGGCGAGCGCGAGGACCGCGAGCAACGTGATCAGCGGCACAGCGATCAGCGCGGCCAGCTCGGCCCCGGCCTGTCCCAGCAGCGGCCGCATCGCCAGGATCACCCCCGCGATCGGCAGGTCCACCAGCCGCGACCAGTGCATCGCGCCTGCCGCAAGCCGGTGCTGGCTCACGTCCCACCAGCTTTGCCCGGCCAGCCAGTCGCGCACCTGCAACAGGCGCATCGGATCGTCGGGATCGGGGAATTTCAGCCGCGCGATATCGCCCCAGCCCGCCGCGACCAGCACCAGGCATGCGAGTGCCCAGCCGAGGGCGATCGCCGGCCAGAGGCTCGCATTCTTGGCGGGAGGGTTCACGCCGCGCGCAGGCGGCCCGGCACCTGGCGTTCGGATGCGAGCGCCGCCCGTTCGCCCTCGGTGCCGCTCTCGTGATATTCGGCATCCTCGTTGACGTTCCACACGTCATAGATGCGCTCGCCCGCCTCGATATTCCGGACGGTGAGCATCGCCGTCATCATCGCATGATCCTGGTTGTTGTAGCGATGCATGCCGTTGCGGCCGACCAGGTGGAGCGTTGGATAGCGTTCCTCCAGTTCGCGGCGCAGCGTCTCGACATTGTCGCGATAGGTCTCGTCATAGACCGGATAGGCCTTTTCCTGGCGCACCACCGCGCCGCCGACCACCTGCTCGGCGCTGCACAGGCCGAGCATCGCCAGCTCGCGCACGGCGAGCGCGACCAGCTCGCGATCGGCCATGCTCCACAGCCCGTCGCCCTCGAAGCAGAAATATTCGAGGCCGACGCAGGCGATCGTGTCGTCGGGCACCATCTCGGGCGACCAGGAGCGAAAATTCTGGACGCGGCCCACCTTCACGCCCTGTTCGTGGATATAGATCCAGTTATCGGGGAACAGGTCTTCCGAACGGATCATCAGCGCGACCGTCAGGAAGTCGCGATAATGGAGGTCCATCGCCGCCGGGATGCTGGCGGGCATCGGCTGGACGCGGCTCGCGAGCTCGCGCATCGGCGCGGAGGAGATGACATGCGCGGCGTTGACGGTGACGATCTCGCCGTCGCCGCGCGTCGCCTGGACGTGCCAGCGCCCGGTGGCCTCGTCGAAGCGCATCGCCCGCAGCGCATGATCCATCAGCACCTGGTTGCCACCCTCGACGATCCGGTCGCGCGCGGCTTCCCACATCATGCCCGGGCCCTTGCGCGGATAGCGGAAGGTCTCGAGCAGCGTCTTGGTCTCCATGCCGTCATTGGGCTTCCGGTTGAGCCCCAGCGAGCGGCGGAGCCCGTCCATCACGGCCTTGCCCAAGCTCAGCCCCTTGATGCGCTGCGCCGCCCAGTCCGCCGACATCGCGTCGCACGGCATGCCCCACACCTTCTCGGTATAGGTCTTGAAGAAGATCGAATAGAGCCTGTGGCCGAACTGGTTGACCACCCAATCCTCGAAGCTCTTGACGTCCTTGCGCGGGAACATCCTGGCCTTGGCATAGCTCGCCATGCACAGAGCCGAGGTGAAGATCCCCAGGTTCATCAGCGCCTCGAACGCGCGCAGCGGATAGCTGTAGAATTTGCCGCCGTAGAAGATGCGGCTCATCCGCGGGCGTTCTATGAAATCGTCAGGCAGGATCTCGTTCCAGAGGTCGACCACTTCCTTGGACTTGGAGAAGAAGCGGTGCCCGCCGATGTCGAACCGGAAGCCGCCATGCTCCACGGTGCGGCTGATGCCGCCGACATAGACCGGATCCTTCTCTAGGATGGTGACCGAATAGCCCGCCTTGGTCAGCAGATAGCCGGCGGTCAGCCCGGCCGGGCCGGCCCCGATGATAGCGACATCGACGGCATTCTTGGATGCGGGCATTCCAGTGCTTCCCCCGTGGAGCCCCGAAAATGCCCCCAACTGGGCTAAGGTCTGGTTAACGGGCAGCTAAACCGAAGCTACTCCGCCGCGCGTATCTCAGGCTCTTCGGCCACGTCCTCGGGCAGCGCCCAGAGCAGGTCGCCCTTGCCGAGCACCCGCCCGTCATGCGCCTGCACCGTGACCGGCGCGATCGGCAGGCGGTCGCGCGCATCGACCAGGATCGGCATCGCCGGCACGCCCGTCTCCCAGCGCTCGCCCCATTGCCTGAGCGCCACCATCGTCGGCACCAGCGCATGGCCCTTGTCGGTCAGGCGATATTCGATCTTGCGGCGATCGTCGGCGCAGGGCTGGCGCACCAGGATGCCGTGCTCCACCAGCCGCGCCAGCCGATTGGCAAGGATATTGCGGGCAATGCCCAGCTCGGACTGGAATTCCTCGAAATGATGCAGCCCGTTGAACGCGCCGCGCAGGATCAGGAACGCCCAGCGCTCCCCCATCGCTTCCAGCGCCGCAGGCAAGCTGCAATCGCGCGCCAATTCGCGCAGCGACTCTCGGATCGCACCACCCATAAGCAATCACCTTAAGGCAAAACCCGCGCCGGCGGAACGGGATAAAATATTGCGACGCAGCACCAGTTTCTGCTTGCAACTTACCTTTGTGTCAATTAATTTGGATGTGCAATCGGATTGCACGATAAAACTTCCCAGGAGGCATTGTCATGAGCCGTTTCCTTGCCGTCGCGGCAGCAGCCGCGGCCATGCTGGCGCTCACGCCCGCCGCCGGCATCGCCCAGAGCCGCGGCTATTATTCCGCCACCCCCGCGACCGCGCCCGAAAAAGCGAGCCTCGTCACGCGCTCGACCATCTGGAAATGCGCCGGCGGCACCTGCACCGCGAGCAAGGCCAATGCCCGCGACGGCATCGTCTGCGAGCTGGTGGCGCGCGAAGTGGGCACGCTCACCGCGTTCCGCGCCAACGGCACCGACTTCGATGCCGACGCGCTCGCCAAGTGCAACGCCAAGGCGCGCTGATCCGCCCGGATCGCGCCCGCCTTCAACCCAAATCGAAAGCGCCGTCGGCTCCCTCGGGCCGGCGGCGTTTTTGTCTTTGTGCAACACCTCGCGCCCGCCTTGCATTGGCGGCACACTAAAACATTGCAATGCGGCGCCGCCGCGCCCCATTTAGGGTACGTGCTGCGTCAATATGAACTTGTGGACCGGGTCTTGTCCTATGACCCCGATGCCGATGAAGCGTTGCTCAATCGCGCCTATGTGTTTTCGGTCAACGCGCACGGCACCCAGAAGCGCGCCTCGGGCGATCCCTATTTCAGCCATCCGATCGAAGTCGCCGGCATCCTGACCGACCTCCACCTCGATGCCGAGACGATCGCCACCGCGATCCTGCACGACACGATCGAGGACACCGTCGCCACCCCCGAAGAGGTCCGGCGCCTGTTCGGCGACAATGTCGCGCGCATGGTCGACGGCGTCACCAAGCTCTCCAAGATCGAGGCGCAGACCGAGAGCGAGCGCGCCGCCGAGAACCTCCGCAAATTCCTGCTGGCGATGTCGGACGATATCCGCGTGCTGCTGGTGAAGCTGGCCGACCGCCTCCACAACATGCGCACGCTCCATTTCATCAAGAGCGAGGAGAAGCGCCGCCGCATCGCCCGCGAGACGATGGACATCTATGCCCCGCTCGCCGAGCGGATCGGCATGTACGAGTTCATGAAGGAGATGCAGACGCTCGCCTTCAAGCAGCTCGAGCCCGAAGCCTATGAATCTATCACCCGCCGGCTCGACGCGCTCAAGATCGAGGGCGAGGACCGCATCGCCAAGATAGCCTCCGGCCTGAAGCTGCTGCTGGCGCGCGGCGGGATCGAGGCCGAAGTGAGCGGGCGCGAGAAGCACCCCTATTCGATCTGGAAGAAGATGTCCGAGCGCCATGTGTCGCTGGAACAGCTCTCCGACATCATGGCATTCCGTGCGATCGTGAAGAACGAGGAGGAATGCTATCGCGCGCTCGGCGTGATCCACCGCCGCTGGCCGATGGTGCCGGGCCGGTTCAAGGACTACATCTCCACCCCCAAGCGCAACGGCTATCGTTCGCTCCATACCAGCGTGATCCATGCCGAGAACATGCGCGTCGAGATCCAGATCCGCACGCAGGACATGCATGCCCAGGCCGAGTTCGGCCTCGCCGCCCACTGGGCCTACAAGCAGGATGCGGTGCGGCCCGATACGCAGGTGAGCTGGATCCGCGACCTGATCGAGATCCTCGAACATGCCGAGAGCCCCGAGGAGCTGCTCGAGCACACCCGCATGGCGATGTACCAGGACCGGATCTTCGCCTTCACGCCCAAGGGCGAGCTGATCCAGCTCCCCAAGGGCGCGACCCCGGTCGATTTCGCCTATGCGGTGCATTCGAACCTGGGCGACCAGGCGGTGGGCGCCAAGGTCAACGGCCGCGTCGTGCCGCTGCGCACCGAGATCCAGCAGGGCGACCAGGTCTCGATCCTGCGCTCCAAGGCCCAGGAGCCCCAGGCCAATTGGCTCAACTTCGCCATCACCGGCAAGGCGCGCGCCGCGATCCGCCGCCATATCCGCCACAAGGAGCGCGACGAGACGGTCAAGCTCGGCCGCAAGCTCTATGATGAGATCGTCCACCGCCTGCCCACCCCCGCCGCGCCCGAGGCGCTGGGCGATGCGCTCAAGCGGCTGAAGCTGGCGGATGAGGAATCGCTGATGGAGGCGATCGCCCATCGCAAGCTCACCGACGCGCAGGTGATGGAGGCGGTGATGCCGGGCTCCACCGACGGCGAGGAGCACGAGATGCCGCCGCAGAGCGCCGCGATCGACATCAAGGGGCTGACCCCGGGCGTGGCGTTCCACCTCTCCGAGGATTGCCGCCCGGTGCCCGGCGACCGCATCGTCGGCCTGCGCCGCCCCGGCCAGCCGATCGAGGTCCATGCGATCGACTGCGCCAGCCTTGCCGACACCGACGACGACGATTGGGTGGACCTCACCTGGGGCGACAAGGCCGAGGGCGGCACCGCGCGGATCGCGGTCACGCTGAAGAACGAGCCCGGCGCGCTGGGCGCGATCGCCACGCTGATCGGCCAGCACAAGGCCAATATCCTCGGCATGCGGATGGACAATCGCGACACCACTTTCCACACCAACACGATCGACCTGGAAGTCCGCAACGCCGCCCATCTGATGCGGCTGCTGGCGGCGCTCCGGGCGGCGGACGCGGTGAGCTCGGCGGAGCGGGCATAAGCCGCAAAGCCCTCTCCCTTTGGGAGAGGGTTGGGTGAAGGCCAAGTGCAACGCACTTTCGATCACCCCCTCTTCCCCAAACGGGAGTGGACGAACGCGCCCAAGCGTTTTCCATGTGACGCCGCCGCGACACCGCGCTAGACACGCCGCCCATGAAAAGGCCCGCGCTTTCCGTCGTCATCCCCTGCTACAATGAAGAGGCATGCCTCGAGATGCTGCATGCCCGCGTCTCGGCGGCGGCGAAGGGTGTCGTGGGCGAGGATTACGAGATCGTCCTCATCAACGACGGCTCGCGCGACGCGAGCTGGCCGGTGATGCAGCGCCTGTCCGCCGCCGATCCGCATCTCGTCGCAATCAACCTGTCGCGCAACCATGGCCACCAGCTCGCGCTGACGGCAGGGCTAGACCTGTGCGCGGGCGCGCAGATCCTCATCATCGACGCCGATCTCCAGGATCCGCCCGAATTGCTGGGCGAGATGCGCGCGACGATGGCGGCCGAAGGCGCCGACGTGATCTATGCCGTACGGCGCAAGCGCGACGGCGAGAGCATTTTCAAGAAGGCGACCGCCGCGATCTTCTACCGCGCGCTCGATCGGATCACCGACACGCCGATCCCGCTCGACACCGGCGACTTCCGGCTGATGACCCGCCGCGCGCTCGACGCCTTCCTGTCCCTGCCCGAGCAGGCGCGCTTCATCCGGGGCATGGTCGCGTGGATCGGCTTCCGCCAGGTGCCCTTCGTCTATGACCGGCACGAGCGCCATGCCGGCACCAGCAAATATCCGCTGGGCAAGATGATCCGCTTCGCGCTCGACGCGATCACCGGCTTCTCCACCGCGCCGCTGCGCTTCGCCAGCCATGTCGGGCTGCTGCTGACCGCGGCGTCGGTGCTGCTGATGCTCTACATCCTGGTCGGCTGGCTGATGGGCAATGCCGTGCAGGGCTGGACCTCGACGATGCTGGTCGTGGTGTTCCTGGGCGCGGTGCAGATGTTCGTGCTCGGCATGATCGGCGAATATCTCGGCCGGCTCTATGTCGAATCGAAGAAGCGCCCGCTCTACATCGTCGCGGACGTGGCCGGCCCGGTGCAGGGCCATGCCTCGCTCGGCTATCGCTTCGAGGATTCGGGCGAGGCCGGCGTCGCGCCGCAGGCGGTGCGGAGCGAAGCCGCCGAGTAACTTACTTCGGCGACGCCAGCACGATGATCGAGAGACCGGGCGGCATCGGCACCCGGCCGAGCAAATGGCGCTCCAGCCCGAACACCCCTTCGAACACGGTGTTGAGCGGCTTGGGCGGCGGCGAATCGTCGCTGTCGTCCCTGCCCGTCAGCTTGCCCGCGAAGCGCGCCGCGACCGCCACCGGGAACAGTAGCGAATTGAACCAGTGCAGCTTGCGCCATTGCAGCCCGGCCTTGTCGAGCGCGGCGGTGAGCGTGCCCTTGGAATAGCGGCGCTTGTGGTGGTTCACCACGTCATGCGCGCTCCACATCCATTGGTGCGCCGGCACGGTGACGAGGATCTTGCCGCCGGGCCTGAGCAGCGTCGCCATCGCCTTCAGCGCGGCGATATCGTCCTCGACATGCTCGACCACGTCGAGCACCGCGACCAGATCATAGCTGCCGGGCGCGACGCCCTCCAGCTCGGGCAGCGGCGAGGAGCCGACCGGCTTGCCCAACCGCTCGCTCGCCTTGGCCGCCGCGGTCTCATCGATCTCGATCGCGTCGACCTCGCCGAACTGCGCGAGCATCGGCAGGTTATGGCCGGTGCCGCAGCCGATCTCGAGGATGCGCGCATCCCCCGGCAGATCGCCGAAGCGCGTCAGATAGTCCGACAGGATCTCGCGGCGGGCGCGATACCACCAATGGGTGGTGTCGTGCGCGGCCATGCGTTCGTAGACGATGCGATCCATATCAACCAAATACCAGACGACGATTGAGGCCGAACGTGACGAGCGGCGTCACGAGCACGGCGGGAACGAGCGGCCACCAGGTGGGGCCATGGACGAGCGGCCCGGTCAGCAGCCAGGTGAACGCCGCATTGAGCAGCATGCCGACCGACTGGACCGCGAAGAACTTGCCCTGGGTCTTGATGCTGCCGGTGTCGGCGCCGTGCCCCTTGAAGCTCCAGGCGCTATGGATGAAATAGCCGAAGATCACCGCGCAGACGAACCCCGCGATCGATGCGGCCACGGGATGGATCACATAGGTCGCGAGCGGCCAGTAGACGACGGCATAGACGACCGTCGAAAGGCCCCCGGCGATGCCGAAGCGGATCAACTGGCCCAGCAGGCCCTCGCTCCACATCGCCTCGAATCGTTGAAAGATCGCCGTCACTCTCGCTTGCCCTTGCGCAAGGCGCCGCCCTAATGCGGTGCGCGAAGCGAGGGAAGCCATTTTGAATCTGAAGCCACTCCGCGGTTTCCGCCTGCAGGACGAACTGGAGCAGCGCTGGCTCGGCTGGACGCTGGTGGCCTGGGCGTGCGTCGTCGCCTGGTATCTCGTGCAGCGCCAGGGCAATATTTATTGGCTCGCGCTGGGCGACACCGACGACAATATGCGGCTGATGCAGGTCCGCGCACTGCTCGCGGGGCAGGGCTGGTATGATCTGCGCCAATATCGCCTCGATCCGGCGCTGGGCGGGTTCGACATCCACTGGTCGCGCATCGTCGACCTGCCGATCGCCGCGCTGATCCTGATCCTGAAGCCTTTCCTCGGCGTTGCGGCCGCCGAGAAATGGGCATGCGGCATCGCGCCGCTGCTGCCGCTGTCGATCGCTATGATCGGCATCGCGCTCACGATCCGCCGGCTGGTCTCGCCCCAGGCATGGCCGATCGGACTGATCGTGCTGATGGGCTGCGGCTCGACCTTGTTGATGTTCGCGCCGATGCGGATCGATCATCATGGCTGGCAGCTCGCCGCGCTGGCGATGACGGTGGCCGGCCTGGCCGATCCGGCGCGAGCACGGGGCGGCGCCACCGTCGGCCTGTCGAGCGCCTTCTCGCTGACGATCGGGCTGGAGATGCTGCCCTATTGCGCGATGGCCGGGGCGATCATCGGCCTGCGCTGGGTGTGGGAGGCCGCCGATGTCCGCCGGATGCAGGTCTATGGGCTGACGCTGGCGGGCGGTTCGGCGCTGGGCTTCGCGCTGTTCGCGTCCAACGCCAACCAGGTGCTGCGCTGCGATGCCCTCACCCCTGTCTGGCTGACGGTGATGATCGCGGCGGGCACTTTGCTGTTCGCGCTGTCGTTGTGGAATCCGGAGAAACGCTGGGTGCGGCTGCTGCTGGCGGCGCTGGCGGGGGCGGCGATCGCGGCCGGCTTCGCCCATTTCTTCCCCCAATGCCTGGGCCGGCCCGAGCAGGTATCGGACGAGCTCTACACGACCTGGCTCAGCAACGTGCGCGAGGCACGGCCGATCTATCGCCACGCGCTCAAGACCGCCTTCCCGATCGCAGCGCTGCCGATCATCGGCATCATCGGTGCGGCGATAGCCACCTGGCGCGCGCGCCGGAGCGAGGCGCTGGTCGGCTGGGCGGCGGTGGCGCTGTTCACCGCCTTTGCCGGCGCGATGCTGCTCTGGCAGATCCGCGCCGGACCGGCCGCGCAGATGCTCAGCGTGCCGGGCGCGACGGCCTTGGTCTGGTTGCTGATCCCATGGTTCCTGAAGCGCGGGTCGATGCTGGTGCGCGTGCTCGGATCGGTGATCGGCTTCCTGCTCGTCTCGGGGCTGTTCACCGGGCTCGTCGTGCCCTGGCTGCCGAGCGGCAAGCCGGCCAAGGGACCGGACCTGGTCGGCAAGGCCAATGCCGCCTGCGCGCGCATCTCTCAGCTCAGGCCGCTGAATGCGATTCCCGCCGCGACCTTCTTCACCCATGTCGACATGGGGCCGCGGCTCATCACCGTGACGCACCATAACGCCATCGCCGGCCCCTATCACCGCAACGGCGACGCGATCCTGGACGTCCACCACGCCTTTACCGGCACGGCCAGGGGCTTCCGGCCGATCGCGGCGCGGCACAAGGCGACCTATCTGCTGACCTGCCCGAACATGGCCGAGACGACGGTCTATCGCGCCCGCAACCCCAACGGCTTCTATGGCCAGCTCGCCAGGGGGCAGGTGCCGAACTGGCTGGAGCCGGTGGAGCTGCCGAAGAACTCGGCCTTCCGGCTGTGGAAGATCCGCTACGACCTGCCGGACGTGCCCGAGCCGCCGGTCAGTGCCCCGAAACCGCGGCCCCGGCCACCAGCGAAGCCCTGATCCCGTCGATCACGAACTGCACGGCGAGCGCGGCGAGCAGCACGCCGAGCAGGCGCGAAACGACGGCTTCGATCTTGGCGCCGACAAGCCGCATGATCGGCCCTGCTGCGAGCAGCGCGACCAATGACAGCAGCAGCACCGCCGCCATCGCGGCCAGCACCGTGGAAGAGCGCTCGATCCCGTCATTCTGCGACATCAGCAGCATCACCGACGCGATCGATCCGGGGCCGGCCAGCATCGGCATCGCCATCGGGAAGATCGAGATGTCGGGCACCTCGGATGCCTTGACCTTCTCGGCCCGGTCCTCGCGCCGCTCGGTGCGCCTCTCGAACACCATTTCGAGCGCGATCAGGAACAGCATGATGCCGCCGGCGATGCGGAAGGCATTGAGGCTGATGCCGAGCGCGCGCAGCAGCGCCTCGCCGAACAGGGCGAAGCCGACCAGGATGATCCCGGCGACGAACACCGCGCGCACCGCCATCACACGGCGATGCGCGGCGCTGGTGCCCGAGGTGAGCCCCGCGAAGATCGGGGCGCAGCCGGGCGGATCGATCACCACGAAGAAGGTGATGAATGAAGAGACGAACAGCTCGATCATGCGGGGAGGACGCCCCGCATCAGATCGTGCCCTTGTCCAGCGGCACCCCGGCATTGCGGTGCGCGGCGACCAGGGTGTTGCGCAGCAGGACGGCGATCGTCATCGGCCCCACCCCGCCCGGGACCGGCGTGATCGCGCCCGCGATCGCGGCGGCGCTGGCGAAGTCGACATCGCCGACCAGTCCCGCTTCGGTGCGGTTGATGCCGACGTCGATCACGGTGGCGCCCGGCTTGATCCAGTCGCCCTGGACGAAATTGGGTCGGCCCACCGCGGCCACGACGATATCGGCATGGTGGAGATAATGCGGCAGGTTGCGGGTGCGCGAATGGGCGAGCGTCACCGTGCAGTTCCTCGCGGTCAGCAGCGCCGCCATCGGCTTGCCGACGATGTTCGAGCGGCCGATCACCACCGCGTCGAGGCCCGACAGGTCGCCGAGCCGATCCTCCAGCAGCATGACGCAGCCGAGCGGCGTGCAAGGGACGAAGCCGTCCAGCCCGGTCGCGAGCCGGCCGGCATTGACCGGGTGGAAGCCGTCCACGTCCTTGTCGGGGCTGATCCGGATGAGCACCGCCTGCTCGTCGATATGCGCCGGCAGCGGCAACTGGACCAGGATACCGTCTACCGCCGGATCGGCATTGAGCCGGTCGACCAGCGCGATCAGCTCGTCCTGGTTCGTCTCGGCGGGCAGCTTGTGCTCGAAGCTCTCCATCCCCGCCTCGCGGGTCTGCTTGCCCTTGGAGCGGACATAGACCGCGGAGGCCGGATCCTCGCCCACCAGCACCACCGCCAGGCCAGGCGGACGCCCCGCCTTTTCGCGGAAACCGGGTACGAATTCCGCCACGCGGGCGCGCAGGCCCGCCGCGAATGCCTTGCCGTCGATGATCTCAGCCGTCATGCGACCCGCCATAGAGGCTGGCGGCGATCTCTGCCAGCGCCTGCGGATCGCCCGCGATCGAAAGCCGCTTGAGCCGTGCCGTATCTCCCGCGATCAGCGTGACCGCGCGCTTGGGCACGCCGAACGTCTTGGCGACCAGCGGCACCAGCGCCGCGTTGGCGGCGCCCTCCACCGGCGGCGCGGCGAGCCTGGCGGCGAAATGCTCCTCGGTGCCGGGCAGGAAGGCGTCGCGCGATGCCCGGGGCGTCACGCGCACCGCCACGTCGATACCGTCCGCCGTGACGCGCCAGGCGGGCATTCAGCCCAGATAGGCCGCTGTCGCGATCTGCCGCTGGAGGAACGGGATCAGATAGCCGCTGACGATGATGAGGACCAGCAGCACGACCAGCGGCGAAATGTCGAGCGCGCCGAAATCGGGGAGGATCCGCCGGATCGGACGATAGACCGGCTCGGTCAGCCGCCCCAGCCCGTCCCACAGCGCGCGCACGAAATCATTGTGCGTGTTGATGACGTTGAAGGCGATGAGCCAGGAGAGGACCGCCTGGACAACGATGATCCACCAGAACACGTTCAAGAGCATCTGGACGATGTTCAGCAGCGTAATCAGAAAGTCGGTCAAGGGTATCTCCACGAGGTGTATTGCGCCCGGAATACAGGAAAGCGCGGGTCTCCCACAAGTTCAGGCGTGGACCAGCGTACCGGCGCCCTGGCGGGTGAAGATCTCGAGCAGCATCGCATGGGGGATCCGCCCGTCGAGGATGACCGCCGCATCGACTCCGGCATTGACCGCGGCCACGCAGGTCTCGACCTTGGGAATCATCCCACCCGAGATCGTGCCGTCGGCCTTCAATGCGGCGATGCCCGCCGGATCGAGATCGGTCATCAGCTCGCCCGACTTGTCCATCACGCCCGGCACGTCGGTCAGCAGGAAGAAGCGCGCCGCGTTGCAGGCCCCCGCGATCGCGCCGGCCATCGTATCGGCGTTGATATTGTAGGTGTTGCCGTCCGCGCCCATCGCGATCGGGGCGACGACGGGGATGAACCCCTGTGCCGCGAGCGACTTGAGGATCGCGGGGTCAACCGCCACCGGCTCGCCGACGAAACCCAGGTCGACATGCCGCTCAATGCCTCGGAGCGGATCGGGCTCACGGCCCTGGACCTTCTCCGCCGTCACCAGCGCGGCATCCTTGCCCGAGATGCCGACCGCCTTGCCGCCGGCCTGGGCGATCCAGCCGACGATCTCCTTGTTGATCGAGCCGGCCAGGACCATCTCCGCGATCCGCGCGGTCTCGGCATCGGTGACGCGCAGGCCGCCGACGAACTTCGATTCGACGCCTAGCCGCTTGAGCATGGCCCCGATCTGCGGGCCGCCGCCATGGACGACGATCGGATTGATCCCCACCGCCTGCAGCAGCACCACGTCCTCGGCGAAGTCGCGCTGGAGCTCGGGATCGCCCATGGCGTGGCCGCCATATTTCACCACGAAGGTCTTGCCCGCATAGCGCTGGAGATAGGGCAGCGCCTCGGTGAGCGTTTCGGCCTTGGCGAGCATCGCCGGATCGGGGGAATGATCGGTCATGCGCGGCCCTTTACTGGCCCTCAGGCGCGGCGTCCATCGAGTGCGCGGCCGATGGCGACGAACATGTAGATCAGCGGCGGCACGAGGATCAGCGACAGCACCACCTTGGTCAGCATCTGGCCGATCAGCAGCTCGCCGATCGGGAACACGCCGTAAAAGGCGATAGTGACGAAGATCAGCGTGTCGGTGACCTGGCTGAGCACGCTGGCGATCGCCGAGCGCAGCCAGAGCAGGCCGCTGCCGCCGCGCTTCAGGGCGCTGAAGATGGTGACGTTGAGGATCTGCGAGACGCCGTAAGCCAGGATGCCGCCCAGCCAGATGCGCGGCGTGCCCGCCATCATCAGCTCGAAGGCATGGAGCCGATCGGGCGCCATGCTGGGCGAGGGCGGCAGCGTCAGCACCAGCAGCGCGAGCAGCACCGAGGTCACCAACGGCACGAAGCCGAACACCACCAGCCGCTTCGCCGTGTCCGGCCCATGCAGCTCGGCGACCGCGCTCGACACCGACACCAGCAGCAGGAAGGCGAAGATCCCCGCCTCCACCGCCAGCGGACCGACGCCGACCAGGTTGCCGATTTCGGAGACCGGCCCGAGCGAAACCTGCTTGTTGCCGAGCACGCCGGCGATGCAGACCATGCCGCCGTAGAATATCGAGAGGAAGAAGAGCGAGCGCGCGATCGCGGGGCGGAAACTGTCCATCGCCCGGACGCTAGCGGCAAAGCGCGGGCGGTGGAAGATGGCGGGCGCGCCCTCTGGCCTCGCGCCGCGCAGCGTGTATGCTTTCGCCTTTGCCGGCCGATCCAGCCGGCGCCTGGGGTGCGACCAACCGGATGACTCATTTCCCGATCGGCATTTTCGGCGTGCTCGCGATCCTGGCGATCGCGTTCCTGCTTTCGACCAACAAGCGCGGCATCCGGCTGCGCGTCGTCGGCGCCGCCTTCGCGCTCCAGGCGGGGATCGCGGTGCTGGTGCTGCGGACGAGCTGGGGGCAATCGGCGCTGCACACGCTTTCCAACGGCGTATCGGCGCTGCTCGGCTATGCCGGGGCGGGCACCAGCTTCCTGTTCGGGCCGCTCGCCAGGCCCGAGCTGGGCGGGCAGAGCTTCGCCATCGCGGCGCTGCCGGTCATCATCTTCTTCGCCGCGCTCGTTTCGATCCTCTACCATATCGGGGTGATGCAGTTCGTGATCCGCTGGATCGGCGGCGGCATCGAGAAGGTGGTGGGCACCAGCAAGGTCGAATCGCTGTGCGCCGCCGCGAACATCTTCGTCGGGCAGAGCGAATCGCCGCTGGTGATCCGCCCCTATCTGGCACGGCTGACGCCTTCGCAGCTCTTCGCGGTGATGACCGTCGGCATGTCGGGCGTCGCGGGGACGATCCTGGCGGCCTATGCCAGCCTGCTCGGGCCGGCATCGCTCCCCTATCTGCTCGCTGCCTCGTTCATGGCGGCGCCGGGCGGCCTGCTGATGGCCAAGATCATCATGCCCGACGCGATCGCCCCCAAGGACGGCGAGTTGCCGCTGAACGACGATCCCGAGGAAGAGCTCATCAAGGTCGCCGAGCACGACCTGGAGGAGGAACGCGCGGCCAACCTCATCATGGCCGCATCGATGGGCGCATCGACCGGCGTGAAGATCGCGGTGGCGGTGGGCGCCATGGTGCTGGCGTTCGTGGCGCTGGTGGCGCTCGCCAACGGGCTGCTGGGCGGCGTGGGCGGCTGGTTCGGCCATCCCGAGCTGAGCTTCCAGTCGATCATCGGCACCGTGTTCGCGCCGGTCATGTACCTGCTCGGCATCCCCTGGCACGAGGCGCTGGAGGCGGGCGGGCTGTTCGGCACCAAGCTGGTGCTCAACGAATTCGTCGCGTTCATCGACCTGGGCCATCTGACCGACCTCGCGCCGCGCACCCGGGCGATCATCACCTTCTCGCTGTGCGGCTTCGCCAATTTCAGCTCGATCGCGATCCAGATGGCCGCGACCGGCAGCCTCGCGCCGAACCAGCGGCCGATGATCGCCAAGCTCGGTATCCGCGCGCTGATCGCGGGGAGCCTGGCGAACCTGATGTCGGCGGCGCTGGCCGGGCTGCTGCTGCCTTAGGGCGTTCAGAGTTCGGAATGACGAGGCCTCAAAGCCCTGCCGTCACCCCGGCACTGCGGCCGGGGTGACGGATGAGAGGCAGGGCGCTCGCGACCGATCATAGCGATGAGAAAGAATCTGGCCTGGGTTGCAGGCCAAATCCTACATTGCAAGCCTCAGCGTGTCGGCACCGGTTCCGCGCCCGAATAATCGTAGAAGCCGCGCTTCGTCTTGCGGCCGTACCAGCCGGCTTCGACATATTTCACCAGCAGCGGCGCCGGGCGGAACTTGGGGTCGCCGGTGCCTTCGAACAGGACGCGGGTGATCTCCAGGCAGGTGTCGAGGCCGATGAAGTCCGCGAGCGTGAACGGCCCCATCGGATGGTTGAGGCCGAGCTGGCAGGCGGCGTCGATATCGGGGATCGTCGCGACGCCCTCGCCCAGCGCGAAGCATGCCTCGTTGAGCATCGGCATCAGCACGCGATTGACGATGAAGCCCGGCGCGTCGTTCGCATGGACGATGCGCTTGCCGAGCGAGCTCCCGAACGCCTCGACCGCGGCGACGGTGGCATCCGAGGTGGCGAGGCCGCGGATCAGCTCGATCAGCCCCATCACCGGCACCGGATTGAAGAAATGCACGCCCACGAAGCGGCCGGCATCGGGCGCGGCCTGGGCGAGGCGGGTGATCGGGATCGACGAAGTGTTGCTCGCGAGGATCGCGTCCGGCCCCAGCACCTTGCCGACAGTCTCGAAGATCTGGCGCTTGATGGCCTCGCGCTCGGTGGCGGCTTCGATTACCAGCGCGCACGGGGCCATGGCCGAGACGTCGGCGATCGTGGTGATGCGGCCGAGCGCGGCTTCGGCATCGGCGGCGGCGATCTTTTCCTTCTCGACCGCGCGGGCGAGCTGCCTGGCGATGCCCGCCTTGCCCGCCTCGGCGCGTGCCTGATCGACGTCGGAGAGCAGCACTTCATAGCCCGCCTGCGCCGAAACCTGGGCGATGCCCGCCCCCATCTGCCCCGCACCGATAACGCCGACCGTCTTCATCATCCGTCTCCCTGAGTCGCGTGTCGCATAGGGCGTCAGGGCGCAGTCCTCAACGGCTGGGCTTCGCAGAGCAGCAGCGCGAACCAGTCCTGCTGATCGGTCCATTCGGCGATCGGGGTCCAGCCGCCGGCGCGCAGGAGCTGGCGGGCGCCGTTGGAGCCGTATTTATGGCTGTTCTCGGTGTGGATCGTCTCGCCCTGGAGCATGGCGAAGGGGCGGCCATCGACCTGGAACGTGACGTCGCGCGCCGCCTCCAGATGCATCTCGATCCGCGCGGCATCGGCATTCCAGATCGCGCGGTGGCGGAAGGCGTCGACGGGGATCGTGCCGCCCAGCTCGCGGTTGATCCGTTCGAGCAGGTTGAGATTGAATTCGGCGGTCACCCCGTGCGGGTCGTCATAGGCGGGGATCAGGATGTCGGGCGACTTGACCCGATCCATGCCGATCAGCAGCCGCGCGCCCTCGCCCAGCCAGGTCCGCATCGCCCGGAGCAGATCCACCGCGTGCCAGGCGTTCATGTTGCCGATCGTCGAACCGGGGAAGAAGCCGAGCTTGGGCATGCGCGCGACCTGGGCGGGCAGCGGCACCGGGCGGAGGAAATCGGCCTCGACCGGATAGACCGGCAGGCCCGGAAACGCCTGCGACAATTCGCCGGCCGACTGGCGCAGGAAATCGCCCGAGATGTCGATCGGCACATAGGCGGCGGGATCGATCGCGCGCAGCAGGATCGGCGTCTTGGTGGACGAGCCCGAACCGAACTCGACCACCGCCGCGCCGCGCGCCGCGAGCGCGCCGAGCTCGGGGCCGGTCTGCTGGAGCAACGCCGTCTCGGTGCGGGTGGGGTAATATTCGGGGAGGTCGGTGATCGCCTCGAACAGCTCCGAGCCGCGGCGATCGTAGAACCAGCGCGCGGGGATCGCCCGCGGGCTTGCCGCGAGGCCGTTCAGCACATCGGCGCGGAAATTGGGATCGGCGAGGCCGGCCTGGCCGTCCTCCAGCTCCTGCTTGAGCATGGTTAAGCGCCCTTTTCCTGTTCGTCATCCCGGTGACGAAGAATGGTGGTTGGCATCAGAGATCCTTGGCCAAGCGGACGCCGGTGAACTGCCAGCGCTGATGGGGGTAGAAGAAGTTGCGATAGGAGGCGCGGACATGGCCGCGCGGGCTGGCGCAACTGCCGCCGCGCAGTACGAACTGGCCGCTCATGAACTTGCCGTTATATTCGCCGACGGCGCCCTCGGCGGTCTTGAAGCCCGGATAGGGGCGATAGGCGCTGCCGGTCCATTCCCAGACATCGCCGAAGAAGGCGGGGCCGCCCGCGGCCGGGCGAGGCTCGACCGGGCCGGCGGCGTCCAGCTGGTTGCCGCCGAGGGGATCGTGCGACGCGGCCATGGCTTCCCATTCGAATTCGGTGGGCAGGCGGGCCCCGGCCCAGCTCGCATAGGCATCCGCCTCGTAGAAGCTGACATGGGTGACCGGGGCGGCAGGATCGATTCCGCGGCGGCCGTCGAGGCCGAAGCGGGTCCAGACATCGTCCTCCAGCCGCCAATAAAGCGGCGCCTCGATGCTCTGAGCCTGGACCCAGGCCCAGCCATCGGCCAGCCAGTGGCGCGGATCGCGATAGCCGCCCTCGGCGATGAAGGCGGCCCATTCGCCGTTGGTGACGGTGCGATCGGCGATCGCATGGGGATGGAGCAGCGCGGCGTGGCGCGGCGTTTCGTTGTCGAACGCGAAATCGCCGGCCGGATTTCCGGGTGCGGCGGTTGACACGGTTGACACCGCTATTGGGAAATTCTCTCCGACCTCGACGATCCCTTGCCGGCCCTCGATCCAGCCGATCGGGCCCGGCATCTCGACGGGGATCTTGCGGTCCCCCCGCCACAGCGCCGGCTCCAGCGGATTGACCGAGAAATGGTGGAGGATGTCGGTCAGCAGCAGTTCCTGGTGCTGCTCCTCATGGTTGCAGCCGAGCTCCACCAGCGCCTGTGCCTGCCGGGGCAGATCGGGCAGCGCGCGGAGCAGCGCGGCGTCGACGGCGGCGCGATAGGCGAGGATCTCGTCGAGCGAAGGACGCGACAGCATGCCGCGCCGCGGACGGGCGTGGCGCGCGCCCTCGGCTTCGTAATAGCTGTTGAACAGGAAGGGCCAGCGCGCATCGAACAGGCGATAGCCGGGCACGAAATCACGCAGCACGAAGGTCTCGAAGAACCATGTCGTGTGCGCGAGATGCCATTTGGCGGGCGAGGCATCGTCCATCGACTGGATCGTGGCATCGGCATCGGAGAGCGGCGCCGCCAATGCGACGCTGAGCGCCCGGACCCGCGAAAAACGCTCGCCGAGCGAAACGGAAGCCGGGGCCGGACCAGTCTTCGTTCTCATTTTGTTCTCCTAGCAGGCTGCGCCCTGCCGGTCAATCGCGGTTCGCTCGGCTCAGCGTGAGGCCCCCGGAACCCAGAGAACGTCCCCACCGGCATTCTGGTTCACCGCGCGCGCGGCGACGAACAGGAGATCGGAAAGGCGATTGAGATACGCAAGGGCATCGGGCGCCAAAGCGACCGATCGGCCCGCGGCGACGGCGGTCCGTTCGGCCCGGCGGACGACCGCGCGGGCGAGGTGGAGCGCGGCGGCGGACGCCTCGCCGGCGGGCAGGATGAAGCTGGTCAGCGGTTCGAGCGCGGCGTTGAGATGGTCGATCCGCTCCTCCAGCCAGGTCACCTGGGCGGGGACGATGCGCAGCGCGCCCGCCATCTCGATCGGGGTGGCGAGATCGGCGCCGAGATCGAACAGGTCGTTCTGGATGCGCGCGAGCATCTCGCCCAGGCTGCCGGGGCCGAGCGCGGCGCGGGCGACGCCGATCGCGCTGTTCGCCTCATCCACGTCGCCGATCGCGGCCATGCGCGGATCGGCCTTGGACACGCGCGAGCCGTCGACCAGGCCGGTGGTGCCGGCATCGCCGGTGCGGGTGTAGATCTTGTTGAGCTTTACCATGAGCGAGGCGGCGCCAGGAAGGTTGCGGTCAATGCCAGCGCGGCCGGCACCAGCATATAGCTCGCCGCGGCAATGCGCGTGGAAGCGGCATAGCCGCGACGCAGCAAGAGGAACCAGAAGAAGAGCCAAGGGGCCATCAATAGTCCCAGCATCAGCAGCGGGTGGATAGCGCGCGGCTCGGACGATGACGCTGCAGCTTTCACCCTTTCGCCGAGGCGATCAGCAGGATCAGCGCGATGATGCCGATCGCGATCCCCTGGAACAGGATGCGCTTCTGCATCAGCTTGTTGGATCGCAGCGCCCGCTCGCTGGGGCCGGGGCCTTCCAGATCCTGGCTGGTGGTGCCGGCCATGTTGACCAGCCCCCGGATGAGGAAGAACAGGGTCGCGAGCATCGCGGCGATGAGCAGGATGGCGAGGAAGAGCATCCCCCTTCCCTACTCCCCTGCGGCGGCGATTCCAACCGGGAGGCGGCCGGCGCGCAATCGCTCCGCCAGCGCGCGGCCGTCCTCGCCGGCGAGGCGCAGCGCCTCCAGCGTCGGGGCGCCGTGGCGCTTGGCGAGGCGGGTGCCGTCGGGGCCGAGCAGCAGGTCGTGGTGGCGGTATTCGGGGGTGGGCAGGCCGAGCAGCGCCTGGAGCAGGCGGTGGACGTGCGTGGCGGCGAACAGATCCCGGCCGCGGATGATGTGGGTGATGCCTTGCGCGGCATCGTCGACGGTGACGGCAAGGTGGTAGCTGGCGGGGGCGTCCTTGCGGGCGAGGATGACGTCGCCGTGCGGGCGGGGGTCGGCGCGGACCCAGCCGGTAAAGGCATCGTGCCACATCAATTCCTCCCCGGCACGGGGAGGGGGACCGCGGCGAAGCGGTGGTGGAGGGGCGGCGGCGTAGCCGCCGTCTTCGACGGCGCCCCTCCACCATCCTTCGGATGGTCCCCCTCCCCGAGCAAGCTCGGGGAGGAATTTTAGAGCAGCCGCCATGTCCAGGCGCCAACTATGGGGACGGGTCAGGTCCGGATCGGGGAGCCCCCGGCAGGTTCCCGGATAGAGCGCGCCTTCCGGGCCGTGCGGGGCCGAGAGGCTCGCGGCGATGTCGGCGCGGGTGCAGAAGCAGGGATAGAGCAGGCCCATCGCCTTCAGCCGATCGAGCGCCCCGGCATAGAGGTCCAGCCGCTGCGACTGGAACGTCGCTTCGCCGTCCCATTCCAGCCCGAGCCATTCGAGATCCCGGAAGATCGCGTCGACATGCCCGGGGCGCGAGCGGGTGCCGTCGATATCCTCGATGCGCAGGCTGAAACGGCCGCCGGCGGCGCGGGCGAAATCGTGCGCCTGCATCGCCGACCAGGCGTGGCCGAGATGGAGCCGGCCGGTGGGGCTGGGCGCAAATCTTGTGTGGATAATCATGAAACCGGCCCTTGACCGCGAGTCGCGGCATATGCTGTCATGATGGCGTCACGCTCTCGCGCAAGAGAGCGGGGCACCACAAGGGCGAGGGAGCGCATGTATCATCCCGATTTGATCCGCCATCCAGATGGGTGTCCCGCACTCGTTTTGAACGCCGATTATACCCCGCTCAGCTATTATCCCCTGAGCGTGTGGCCCTGGCAGACGGCGATCAAGGCGCTGTTCCTCGATCGGGTGGACGTGGTGTCCTATTACGAACGCGAGGTTCGAAGTCCCAGCGCGAGGCTGAAGCTTCCTTCGGTCATCGCGCTCAAACAATATGTCAAACCTTCCAATTTCCCCGCCTTCACCCGGTTCAACCTCTTCCTCCGCGACAAGTTCGCCTGCCAATATTGCGGCGCGACGCGCGACCTCACCTTCGACCATGTGATCCCCAGAGCCCAGGGCGGACGCACCACCTGGGAGAATGTCGCGACGGCCTGCGCCCCGTGCAACCTGCGCAAGGGCGGGCGGACGCCGAAACAGGCCGCGATGCCGCTCCACATCACGCCGATCCGGCCGACGAGCTGGCAATTGCAGGAACATGGCCGGCGCTTCCCGCCCAACCACCTGCACGAGACCTGGCACGACTGGCTCTATTGGGACGTCGAGCTGGAGGCATAATCCTCTTCGCGCCGGGTACGCCGACATTCGTGCCGCTTCCGTGACAACTGTGTTATTGTAACAACACAGTTGGTTCGCTAGACTCACCCCATGAACACCCGGGAGCGCGTGCGCGGATAATGGCGAAGGACGAGGATCCTTTCGAACGGCGCTTTCCGCTGCGGCGCTCGGCCGAAGACGCGACGGCTCCGCCCGAGCCGCGGGCGCGCGAACGCGCCGGGCTGTGGAAGCCGCGTGCGGTGGAGGCGCCACCGGCGGTCGAGCTGGCGGGGGCGCTGCCGCCGATTGCGGAGGCACGCCCGGCGGTTTGTTCTCCGCCGCCCCCCTCACCGCCGCCTCTGCCTCCGGGCGGAGAGCCGGGGCCGGGCGATCCTGCGTCCGGCGTCCCGGCGCTGCCGCCGTCGCGCCGCCGCAACTGGCTGAAATGGGCGACGCGGGGCGCGGCGGCGCTGATCGTGCTGTTCATCGTCGCGGTGGGCTGGCTGGCGCTGACCGCGCCCCTCTCCAAGTCGCTGCGGCCGCCGGCGCCGCCCTCGATCACGCTGCTCGCCGAAGACGGCACGCCGATCGCACGGCGCGGTGCGGTGATCGGCGCGCCGGTGGATGCCACCAAGCTGCCCAAGCATGTGCGCGACGCCTTCGTCGCGATCGAGGACCGGCGCTTCTACGGCCATTGGGGCGTCGATCCGCGCGGAATCCTGCGTGCCTTCGTCCACAACGTGACGAGCTCGGGCGGATCGCAGGGCGGCAGCACGATCACCCAGCAGCTCGCCAAGAACGCCTTCCTCACCTCGAAGCGGACCTTCGGACGCAAGGCGCAGGAGGTGATGATCGCGTTCTGGCTGGAGGCGTGGCTCTCGAAGGACGAGATCCTCTCGCGCTATCTGTCGAACGTCTATTTCGGCGACAATGTCTACGGCCTGCGCGCCGCCGCACAGCATTATTTCAGCACCACGCCCGAGGATCTGACGGTGAGCCAGGCGACGCTGCTCGCTGGGCTGGTGCAGGCGCCGAGCCGGCTGGCGCCTACCGGCAATTTGAAGGGCGCGCGGGACCGGCAAAAGCTGGTGATCGGCGCGATGGAGGATGCCGGGTTCCTCGACAAGGCCGAGGCCGAGGATGTCCGCCCGGCGGTGCTGCATGTCAGCAGGACCAAGGAGCTGCCCAACGGCACCTATTTCGCCGACTGGGTGCTGCCCCAGGCGCGCGACCGCGCCGGTGGCGTGGCGACCGAGCAGACCGTGCGCACCACGCTCGACACGCGGCTCCAGCAGACCGCCGAGCGGGTGGTGCGCAGCGCCGGGCTGCGGGACTCGCAGATCGCGCTGGTGGCGATGCATCCGGACGGGCGCGTGGTCGCGATGGTGGGCGGCAAGAGCTATGCCGACAGCCCGTTCAACCGCGCCACCCAGGCGCGGCGCCAGCCGGGATCGACCTTCAAGCTGTTCGTCTATCTGGCGGCGCTGCGTTCCGGCATGACGCCCGACAGCATGATCGACGACGAACCCGTGACGATCGGCGACTGGAAGCCCGAGAACAGCGACGGCCGCTATGCCGGGCGGATCACGCTCCGCCAGGCCTTCGCCAAATCGAGCAACGTCGCCGCCGCCCGGCTGACGCACCAGCTCGGCGTGGCGCGCGTGACCAGGGCGGCGCGCGACCTGGGCATCTCGACGCCGATCGGCACCGATGCCTCGATCGCGCTGGGCACCTCGACCGTGTCGCTGCTCGAGCTGACTTCCGCCTATGCCGCGATCGCCAACGGCAGCTATCCGGTGCGCCCGACCGGCCTCGACAATGACGAAAATGCCGACGACTGGCTGGCGCGGCGGCTGGGCGGGGCGGCGCAGTTCCGTGGGCAGGAGCTGGAGGACATGCGCTCGCTGCTGGCGACGGTGGTCGAATCGGGCACGGGGCGCGGCGCGGCGCTGCCGATCCCGACCTTCGGCAAGACCGGCACGACGCAGGACAGCCGCGACGCGCTGTTCATCGGCTATGCCGGCGACCTGGTGGTGGGCGTGTGGCTGGGCAATGACGACAACACGCCCAATCCGGGGCTGGCGGGAGGCGGGCTGCCCGCGCGGATCTGGCGCGACTTCATGGTGCGGGCGATGAACCTCAGGCTGCCGCCGCCCCCGCCGGTGGAGGAACCGGCGGACAATGCGACGGACCTGGAGGACGTGCTCAACGGCGTCGGCGTGCATCTGGACGACGAAGGCGTGCGGGTCGACATCGACCGGCTGCGCGACGCGCTGCCCGGCGGCGACCAGCCCGACGAACCGGGCGACGAACCGCCGCCGCCGCGCATGGCCCCCGACGCGCCGCGCCGGCCGGGTCCGGACGGCGAATTCCGGCGATCGCGCCCTGGAGACGCACCATAGCGTCGATGGGCAGACCGTCCCATTCCGGCACTGAAGATGCTTAACGAATCGCTCCCCTGTCACGGATGAGTCCCATCCGGCCACTAGGCCGTTCTGGGAAAAATCTCAGACAGGGGAATAGCATGAAGAAGATTGCTTACACGATCGGGCTACTGGCGGCGGCCGTCTCGGCGAGCGGCGCGGACGCGACGCCGACTTCCCGGCAATACACGTTCACGGCGCACCTTCCTTCGGGCCCCACCCCGATTGTCACCGGCGGGTTCACCCTGCTCCAGGATCCCGCGACCCAGACCGCGTCGCTGCTCGACATCGACTTCACGATCGGCTCGACCGTTTACACCACCGCCAACGCGACCCTGGTTCCATGGGGCTCCGGCTCGCAGCTCTTCATGCTGTACGGCAACCTGAACGGATCATCGATCCGGGGCACGACCGAGGACTTCTGGCTGCACTTCAACCCCTTCGACGGCACGATGGCGGACCTCTATTATTCCCAGCAGGGCTATGCCGCGGTGCAGGCGATGGGAAGCGCCGTCACGCTGCAGGCCGTTCCGGAACCCGCGGCCTGGGGCATGATGATCCTCGGCTTCGGCCTGATCGGCGGCGTGCTGCGCCGCCGGGTGCGCGCGTCCGAAGTGCGATACACCCAGATCGCCTGAAGACTATACCGCCCGCAATGCCGCCGGCCCTGGTGCCGGCCCTGGTGCCGGCGGCATTGCGGGCAATTCTCGAAGTGCACGCCAACAGGCGTTGACGTCGGCGCGGCTGCCCGCAATGGCGTGACCATGCGCTTCTTCTCCGACAATGCCGCCCCGGTCTGCCCGCAAGTGATGCAGGCGCTCGCCGACGTGAACCAGCTCGACACCGCCTATGACGGCGATCGCTGGTCCAAATCGCTCGATGCGCGCTTCTCCGAATTGTTCGGGACCGAGGTGCGCGCGCTGTGGGTGCCCTCCGGCACTTCGGCCAATGCGCTGGCACTGGCGGCGCTCTGCCCCCCGCATGGCGGCGTGGTCTGCCACCGCGACGCGCATATCCAGAACGACGAATGCGGCGCGCCCGAATTCCACACCCACGGCGCCAAGCTGATGATCGGCGAGGGGCCGGGCGCGAAGCTGACGCCCGAGAGCATCCTGGCGGTGATCGACCTGATCGCCAACGACGTCCACCGCATCCAGCCGCACGCGATCTCGATCACCAACGCGACCGAATATGGGCTGGTCTATACCCCCGCCGAGGTGGCGGCGATCGGCGCGCTGGCGCGCGAGCGCGGGCTGGGGCTGCACATGGACGGGGCGCGCTTCGCCAATGCCGTGGCGCATCTCGGCTGCGCGTCCGCAGAGCTGACCTGGAAGGCGGGCGTCGACGTGCTGAGCTTCGGCTTCGTCAAGAACGGGGCGATGAGCGCCGAGGCGCTGATATTCTTCAAGCCGGAGCTGGCCGAATTGACGCTCTATCGCCGCAAGCGCGCGGGGCTGCTGCTTTCCAAGGGGCGCTATCTGGCGGCGCAGATCCTGGCGATGCTGGAAGGCGACCTGTGGCTCGCCAATGCGCGGGCGGCGAATGCCGGGGCCCGGCTGCTGGCCGAGGCGGCGGGCGCGGAACGGCTGCTCTATCCGGTCGAGGCGAACGAAGTGTTCCTGAAGGCGACGCCGGAGGAAGCCGCTTCCTTGCGCGCGCTTGGCTTCGACTTCTACGACTGGGCGCCGGGCGAAGTGCGGCTGGTGACGTCATGGGACCAGAGCGAGGATGCGATCCGGCCGCTGGCCGAGGCGATCCGGGGATTGTGAGGGATTGCCGTCCATTCCTCCCCGAGCTTGCTCGGGGAGGGGGACCGCGCCCGCAGGGCGTGGTGGAGGGGCCGCCGGCGCAGACGGCGGTGTTCCACCGCCACCCCTCCACCATGCTTCGCATGGTCCCCCTCCCCCAGACAAGCTGGGGGAGGATCTAGTGGACGCCACGCCCCGCTCCACCCGGCTTTCCGTGCTGATCCCGTTCGCGGTGGTGACGCTGATCTGGGGCTCGACCTGGCTGGTCATCAAGGACCAGCTCGCGGTGGTGCCGCCGAGCTGGTCGGTCTGCTACCGGTTCGCGGTGGGCGGCGTGGCGATGCTGGCCTGGGCGGCGGTGCGGCGGGACCGGCTGACGCTCGACCTGCGCGGCCTGCTGTTCGCGGCCGGGCTCGGGCTCGCGCAGTTCGTGTTCAACTTCAACTTCGTCTATCGCGCCGAGCAGCACATCACCTCGGGCGTGGTGGCGGTGGTCTATGCGCTGCTGCTGGTGCCGAACGCGCTGCTGGCGCGGGTCTTCCTCGGCCAGTTGATGGGGCGGCAATTGCTGATCGGATCGGCGGTGGCGATGGCGGGCGTGGCGCTGCTGTTCGTCCATGAGGCGCGGCTGAGCCCGGTGGGGCCGCACGAGGCGCTGATCGGCATCGGCATCGCGCTGGCCGGCGTGCTCTCCGCCTCGATCGCCAATGTGATGCAGGCGACGCGGATCGCCAGGAACTATCCGATGTCGACGATGCTCGGCTGGGCGATGCTGATCGGATCGGCGCTGGATGCGGCCTTCGCCTTCGTCACGGTGGGGGGGCCGGTGATCGAGACGCGGGGCGGCTATATTGCCGGGCTGGCCTATCTGGGGGTGATCGGGTCCGCGATCACCTTCAGCATCTATTTCCGGCTGATCCGCACGATCGGACCGGCCAAGGCGGCCTATACCAGCGTGCTGATCCCGGTGATCGCGATGCTGCTGTCGACCGTGTTCGAGGGCTATCGCTGGTCGCTGCTGGCGGGGGCCGGCGCGGGGCTGGTGATGGCGGGGCTGGTGATTGCGCTCAAGGCGCGCAGGCCCAACCGGTAATCCGGATAGCGCGGGCGCCAGCCGAGGACGCGCTTCGCCTTCCCGTTCGCGATGCGGCGGTTCTCGGAATAGAAGGCGCGGGCCTGGGGGGTGAGGCTGGCGGATTCCAGCGGGACTTCGGGGGGCGGCGCGGTGCCGAGCAGCGCGGCGGCATAGGCGAGGACGTCGCTTTGCGGGGCGGGCGCGTCGTCGGCGAGGTTGTAGGCGCCGGGCGGGCCGTCGAAGCCGGCGATCACGCCCTCGACGATGTCGTCGACATGGATGCGGCTGAACACCTGGCCCGGGGCGGCTACGCGGGTTGCGGTGCCTTGCGCCACGCGATCAAGCGCCGAGCGGCCGGGGCCGTAGATGCCGGGCAGGCGGAAGGTGCGGGCGTTGAGGAGCTTGCCCCATGCCGCGTCGGCGGCGAGGCGCGGACCGCGGCGGCCGGCGAGCGGGGCGCTCTCATCGGCCCAGGCGCCGCCGGTATCGCCATAGACGCCGGTGGAGGAGAGATAGCCGAGCCAGGCGGTGCCGGCGGCGATCTCGATGCCATAGGCGGCCAGGACGGGATCGCCCTCAACATCGGGCGGGACCGAGGAGAGGATGTGGGTGGCGTGGGCGATCTCGAACGCCGCGCGGCTGCGATCCGCGAAGTCTTCGCGGGTGACGGTGGCGATCCGCCAGCCGCGCGGCTCCAGCCGGGCGATCAGGCGGGACGCGGTGTAGCCGGGGCCGAAGATCAGGAGGCGCACTTAGCCCTCTCCCGCTTGCGGGAGAGGGTTGGGTGAGGGTGAGTCGTGGAAAGCTGGGAGATACGCCAGTTTGGCGCTGATCGCTTCCAGCACGCCATCGAGATTCTCGATAGCGTCGGAGTTCCAGAAGCGCTGGATATGATAGCCTTCGCTCTCAAGGAAATCTGTCCGTCGGCGGTCAACGCCTTCGTTATGCTGGCTGCCGTCCAGTTCAACGACCAGCCGCTTCTCGGCGCAGAGGAAATCCACGACATAGGGCCCGATGCTGGCCTGGAAGCGGAATTTGTAGCCGTCGAGTTGCCGGTTGCGGAGCGCGGCCCAGAGCTTTCGTTCGACATCCGTTGCCTCACGTCTGAGGCGCCGCGCATTTGGGTTTGTGGGGCGTATCTTCGGCACCTGTATTTGCCTCCCGCTCACACCCTCACCCAACCCTCTCCCGCAAGCGGGAGAGGGCTTTTACTCCGCCCCATAGCCCCCGAACAGCACGCCGAAGAAGTCGCCCTTGTTCCAGCGCGGGCGCTCGTCCGCGTTGGCCAGTGCCAGCGCCGTCGCCAGGCCGACATGCTTGAACTTGGCGGCGGAGTTCCAGTCGAACGGCAGGTCGATCTGGTCCGAGGGCTTGTGGTAATTGTTGTCGAGGAACAGCTTCTGCGCCGCCGCGCCCGCGCCGCCCGGGCCGGTGTCGATCGAGACCGCCGGGATGCCCGACTGCACGAAGCTGTAATGGTCCGAGCGGACGAAGAACATCTCCTCGGGCGCGGGATCGGGGACGACCTTCAGCCCCTCCGCCGCCGCGGCGGCGACCACCGCCGGGCCGATGCTCGACCGCTCGCCGCCGAGCACCACCAGATCCTCCAGCGGATAGGTGAGGATCGGCATGTCGAGATTGATGTCGGCAACCAGCGAGTCCTTCGGCACCGTGGGGTTGTGGCCGAAATAGTCGGAGCCGATCAGGCCCTTTTCCTCGGAAGTGAGCGCCATGATGAGGATCGAGCGGCGGGGCCTTTGCGGCATCGCCTGGATCGAGCGGGCGACCTCCAGGATCATCGAGATGCCGACCGCATTGTCCATCGCGCCGTTATAGATGCGGTCGCCGTTCACGGGATCGCCGACGCCGACATGATCGAGATGCGCGGAGAGCACGACATATTGGCTCTTGAGCGCCGGATCGGAGCCCTCGATCATGCCGATGACGTTGCTGGTCTCGACGGTGCGCACGCGGGTCTTGCTGGCGGTGGCGAGCGTGCCGGGCAGCGCGCCCGTGGGCATCCGGCCGCCCTTGCGCTCGGCGGCGAGCACGTCCGTCCATTTGATCTTCGCGCCCTCGAACAATTTGGCCGCGCCGACCTGGCTGACATAGCCGACCACCGGCGCGCCGGGCGCGGGGATGTGCGCGACGCCGTCCGGGCTGGCCCAAGTGTTGCGCTGATAGTCGTAATAGGGGACGATCGCCTCGAACGCATATTGCTCGCGCCGCTCGGCGGATTCGAGGATGACGACGGCCTTGGCACCGCGCGCTTCGGCAAGGCGGGCCTTCTGGTGGTCGTCGCCGAAATGGGCCTCGACTTCGTTGGGCAGGCCCTGCGGCGTGCCGGGCAGGAGCGCGACGATCTTCCCCTTGACGTCCAGGCCCTTGTAATCGTCGCGCTGGCCTTCCGGATAGACGATCCCGTAGCCGGCGAAGACGACCCCGCCCTGGGCCGCGAAATCGGGGCTGCTGGGCACCGGCCCGTTGACGAAATCGATGCCGAACTGGAACGGCACCGCCGCCGTGCCACGCGTCAGCGTCCAGGCCGCCTTTTCGGCCGGGCGGAAGGTGACGAGCTGGACCGGCTGGAACCAGCCGCCCTTCGCGCCCGCCGGCTTGAGGCCCATCCCCTCCATCTGCGCCGCGACATATTCGGCCGCGACGTCGAAGTCGCGCGTGCCCGCCTCACGCCCCCGGAGCGCGTCCGAGGCGAGGAACTGGACATGGCTCTTGAGCGCCGCCTGCTCGGGCGGGAGCGTCTGCGCCGCGGCGGGAGCGGCGAGCAGCAGCAGGGGGAGGAGCAGCGAGCGCAGCATCGGGGGAACCCTTATTTGGCGCCGGGACCGTCGAACTGGAGCCCGAAGAAATCGCCCTTGTTCCACAGCGGCCGCTGGTCGCCGTCGGCGATCGCGCGGGCGATGCGATAGTTGACGTCGACGAAGCGCACGCCCGATTCCCAGTCGATCGCCGGCTGCTGGTCGATCTGGTCGGACGGCTGGTGATAATGGTTCTTCATGAAGTCATCGATCGCCGCGCGGCCCGGGCCGCCCGCGCCCGGCCACAGGAAGACCGAGGGCACGCCCTGCTTGACGAAGTTGTAGTGATCCGAGCGGACGAAGATGTTCTCGCCCGGCAGCGGATCGTCGGACATCTTCACGCCGATCTCGGCCGCGGCCTTGGCGGCGATCGGGCCGAGCGTCGAATGCTCGGCGCCGTACACGACGATATCCTCGAACTTGTAGGTGATGATCGGCATGTCGAGATTGACGTCGGCGACGATCGATCCCTTGGGCACGGTCAGGTGATGGGCGTAATAGTCGGAGCCGAGCAGGCCCTTCTCCTCGGCGGTGACCGCCAGGAACAGGATCGAGCGGCGCGGCTTCGTCCCCGCCGCCTTGAAGCGCTTGGCCTCCTCGATCAGCGAGGCGATGCCGACCGCATCGTCGAGCGCGCCGTTGTTGATCGTGTCGCCATTCTTGTCGGGCCGGCCGACGCCGATATGATCGAGATGGCCGGAGAGCACGACCACTTCCTTGGACAGCGTGGGATCGCTGCCGGGGAGCAGGCCGACGACGTTGTAGCTGGTGACCGGCGTCAGCGCGGTCTTCACGGTGAAGGTGAGCGTGCCCGGCAGCGCCACCGGCTTGAAGGTCGCACCATCGACCTCGGCCTGCTTCCGGATCGTCGCCCAGGGGGTCTTGGCGCCTTCGAACAGCTTGGCGGCGCCGGCTAGGCTCAGATTGCCCAGGCCCGGCGTAGACGGCGTGGCGATATGGCCGGTACCGTCCGCCTCGCCCCAGGTGAAGCGCGGGCGCGACGCAAGCGCGGCCATCGCCGCGAACGGACGCCTGGTCGGGATCGGCGATTCGAGAACGATATAGCCGACCGCGCCGCGCTTCATCGCGATCTCGCCCTTGGCGGCGGGGCTGGAGAAATGCGCGCCCTCCTCGCTCGGGAAGCTCTTGGGCGCGCCGCCGAAAAAGGCGACGACCTTGCCCTTCACCTCGGCGCCCCTGTAGTCGTCGCGGCCCAGCCCGACGATGCCGTAGCCGACGAACACGACCGGCGCGGTGAGAGTGTAGCTGGGCTTCGCCGGATTGGCGCCGGGGATATAGTCCTCGCCATAGACCAGGCTGACGGTCGCGCCCTTGCGCGCGATCGCCATGCTGCCCTGGCCGTCGAGCTTGTAGCTGACCAGCGGCACCTTCTGGAGATAGGCGCCGTCATCGCCCGCGGGCTTCAGGCCGGCCGCATAGAATTGCGAAGCGACATATTGCGCGGCGATATCGAATTCGTGGCTGCCCGCCTCGCGGCCCTGCATCGCGTCCGAGGCGAGGAACATGATGTGGCTCTTGAGCGCGGCCTGGTCGGCGGGAAGCTCGGCATTGACGACCGCGTTCTTCTCGGCTGCGGTCTGGGCCAGGGCCGGCCCGGCCAGAACGACGGCGAGTGCGAGCGGCGCGGTCAATCGAAGCATGGATACCCCCCAATAGTGGATTTGCCGCATCGGTAGCACTCCGCAACCGGCGCGCAAGCCGACAGATTTGTTTGCGGGGTTTGTTGTGGGCGGGGGCGGGCTCCTATATCGGCCTGATGATGGCAGACGTTCGAACCGCAACCCAGGCGCCCCATGTCACGCGGCGCGAGGATTATCGCGAACCCGATTGGCGCGTCCCGGAGATCGTGCTCGACTTCGATCTCGATCCCGCAAGCACGCGGGTCTCGGCGACCCTGTGGGTGGAGCGGAACGGAACGCATGATCGCCCGCTGCGGCTGAACGGCGACGGCCTGACCCCGGCGGCGGTGCGGATCGACGGCGCCGCGGCGAGCGGCTGGACGATGGACGGCGCGGACCTGGTGATCCCGCTGACCGGCGCCGCGCACAAGATCGAGACCGAAGTGGTGATCGCGCCCGAGCGCAACACCCAGCTCCAGGGGCTCTATGCCTCTTCGGGCATGCTCTGCACCCAGTGCGAGGCGGAGGGTTTCCGCCGCATCACCTTCTTCCCCGATCGGCCCGACGTGCTGAGCCGCTACAAGGTGAAGATGACCGCCGACAAGGCGCGCTTCCCGGTGCTGCTGGCGAACGGCGATCCGATCGCGCAGGGCGATGCCGAAGGCGGGCGCCACTGGGCCGAATGGCACGATCCCTTCCCCAAGCCGAGCTATCTGTTCGCGATGGTGGCGGGCGACCTGGTCGCCAATCGCGGCAGCTTCACCACCATGAGCGGGCGCGAGGTGCAGCTCGGCATCTGGGTGCGCGAGCCCGATCTCGCCAAGACCGACCATGCGCTGCACGCGCTGAAGCTCGCCATGGCCTGGGACGAAAAGACCTATGGCCGCGAATACGACCTCGACGTGTTCAACATCGTCGCGGTGGACGACTTCAACTTCGGCGCGATGGAGAACAAGGGGCTCAACGTCTTCAATTCGCGCTACATCCTGGCCGATCCGGATACCGCGACCGATTATGATTACGACGCGATCGCGGCGGTGGTGGCGCATGAATATTTCCACAACTGGTCGGGCAATCGCGTCACCTGCCGCGACTGGTTCCAGCTCTCGCTGAAAGAGGGCTTCACCGTCTTTCGCGACCAGAGCTTCTCGGCCGATCAGGGCAGCGCCGCGGTCAAGCGGATCGAGGATGTGCGCGGCCTGCGCGCCAGCCAGTTCCCCGAGGATGCGGGGCCGCTCGCGCATCCGGTGCGCCCCGACGAATATATCGAGATCAGCAACTTCTACACCGCGACCATCTACAACAAGGGCGCCGAAGTCATCCGCATGATGGCGACGATCCTGGGGCGCGAGAAATTCCGCCGCGCGACCGACCTGTATTTCGATCGGTTCGACGGGACGGCCGCGACCTGCGAGGATTTCGTCAAGTCGATGGAGGAAGGCGGCGGCGTCGACCTCGCCCAGTTCCGCCGCTGGTACAGCCAGGCCGGCACGCCGCGCGTCTCCGCGACGCTGGCGCGCGAAGGGGGCCGCGCGCGGCTGACCTTGCGCCAGAGCGTGCCCGCGACGCCCGGCCAGCCCGAGAAGCAGCCGATGGTGCTGCCGCTCAAGCTCAAGCTGTTCGGCGAATATACCGGCCGATCGCTGTGCGAGGAGCAGCTCGTGCTGCTGAAGGATCCGGTGCAGGAGGTCGTGTTCGAGAATTTGACCGAGATGCCGGTGCTCTCGATCAATCGCGGCTTCTCGGCGCCGATCATCATCGACACCAATCGGACGCCCAAGGATCTGGCGTTCCTCTCGGCGCATGACGACGATCCGTTCGCGCGCTACGAGGCGATGCAGCAATTGATGCTCGACACGCTGGTCGCGGCAGTGGCCAGCGGCAAGGGCGAGCATGACGCGGTGATCGACGCGGTGCGCGGCACGCTGACCGATCCGAACCTCGATCGCGCCTTCATCGCCGAGGCGGTGCTGCTGCCGTCGGACAGCTTCATCGGCGACCAGATGGCGGTGGTCGAGCCCGAGGCGATCTTCCACGCCCGCGAGGCGCTGCGCCGCGATCTCGGCACCGCGCTGGAGGGCGAATGGCGCGCGGCCTATGAGGCGGTGCGCGCGAACCGCTTCGAATATTCGCCGGCGGGCAAGGGCGCGCGGCGGCTGAAGACCGTCGCGCTCGGCTATATCGCGGCGACGGACGCGGCCGATGCCGCCGAGCTGGCGTTCGGCCAGTTCGAAGGCGCCGACAACATGACCGACCGCCAGGGCGCGCTGACCACGCTCGCGAGCGGCACCTCGCCCTTGCGCGAAAAGGCGCTGGAAGCGTTCTACCAGCGCTATGCCGGCAACGGGCTGGTGCTCGACAAATGGTTCCAGACCCAGGCGCTGTCGAGCCGCGACGATACCGCGGAGATGGTGGAGAAGCTGGTTTCCCATCCCGACTTCACCCTCGCCAACCCGAACCGGGCGCGGGCGCTGATCGGTGCGTTCAGCGTCAACCAGCGGGCGTTCCATGATATTTCGGGGCGCGGCTATCGCTTCGTCGCGGACCAGCTCATCGCGCTCGACAAGCTCAACCCGCAGACCGCGGCCAAGCTGGTGCCGCCGCTGGGGCGCTGGAAGCGCTTCGATGCGGCGCGGGCGGCCAGGATGCGGGCCGAGCTGGAGCGGATCGTGGCGACGCCGGGGTTGAGCAAGGATATGTTCGAGCAGGCGAGCAAGTCGCTGGATTGAGGCTGCTTAAGCCCCTCCCCTGAAGGGGAGGGGCTTTTTTGAGGATCACCCCATCACGTTCCGGCCGCGGATCACCGTCGCGGTGTGGCCCACGCTGGCCTTGGTCGAGCGCTGGAGCACCGTGTCCATGAAGATCCAGTCGTTGCTCACCCGATCGGGCGTGAGCGTCAGCGCCATATAGCCGCGGCGGCTGGTGTCGCACCATTTGAGCTCGGGATTGGCCTTTACCAGCGCGGCGGCGACCGTCTTGGGATCGGTGCCGATCGAGCCTTCATAGCCCGGCGAGGTGACGCTGTGGCCGGCGAACTCGACGCCGGCGGGCTTGCCGTCCTGGCCGAGATCGAACGCCCAGCCATTGTGGCTGTCGCCGCAGATCACCACCAGGTTCGCGCCCATCGACTGGGACGATTTGAGGAAGCGCGCGCGGGCGGCGGGATAGCCGCCCCAATTGTCGAAGTTCATCGGCAGGCCAAGCTTGCCCGCCGTCACGCCCGCCGCGACATAGTCCCTGGCGCGCTGCGGCGCGTCGGGCTTGAGCCATGAGATCGCCTCGGGCGGGGCCACCGTATTGCCCATGATCGTGCCGAAGCCGACCACCTGCCAGCGCTGCCCGGCCTTGACCGATTTGCGCATGACGTGATCGAGCCAGACCTCCTGCTCGCTGCCGAGCATCGTCGCGGCGGGATCCTGCCAGACGCCGTCGCGGAAGGCGGCGAGCGCCTTGGCGGGATCGGCTTCCTTGAACAAAGGCGCGATGTCGGGCTGCTCGGTGCGGGCGAGCAGCCGGCTCTCGGTGCGGAACAGTGTCGCCAGCGTGCCGATGTCATAGGTGCCCCAAGGGCTTTCGGAGACCGGCATCCATTCGCGGAACACCTGCATCGCCGCGGCCTTGCGCGCGTCCCAATCGCCTTCAGTATCGGGCTGGTGGTTCTCGGCGCCGCCTTCCCAGCTGTCGTTGGCGCTTTCGTGGTCGTCCCACTGGACGAGCATCGGCTTGGCGGCATGGAGCGCCTGGAGATCGGGATCGGCGCGATAGCTGGCATAGCGCAGGCGATAGTCCGCGAGATGGATCATCTCGCCCGCCGGCTCGGGCCAGCGGCCGCCGACCGGGCCGCCTTCGGGCGCATAGCCGCCCTTGGCATATTCATAGAGATAATCGCCGAGATGGACCCAGAGATCGATATCGTCGCGCACCGCGGCATGGCCATAGGCGTTGAACCAGCCGAACGGCATGTTGGTGCACGAGAAGATCGCGATGCCGAAGCGGGCGGCGTCGCCCTCGGGCAGCGTCTTCGTCCTGCCGGTGGGCGAGAAGCTGCCGTCGGGTGCGACGAAGCGGTAGAAATAGCGCGTGCCGGGCTTGAGGCCCGCGACGGTGATCTTGCTGGTGTGGTCGCGCCACGGGCCGGTGATCGCCTCGCCGCCCGAGACGATCCGGGCGAAATCCGCCGTCTCGGAGATTTCCGCCTTGAGCTTCACCGCGCCGCCGCCCGTGGGGACATAGCGCGTCCAGAGCAGCATCGTATCGGGGCCGGGCTCGCCCGAGGCGACCGAATGGGTGAAGCCCTGCTGGGCGACCTGCGCCAGCGCGAAGCCGGGGATGGCGAGCGCGCCGATGCCCAGCGTGCCGGTGACGAGAAGCGAGCGGCGGTCGATACGAAGCGTCATTGGGGCACTCTCCCTGATCCGCCGGCTGCTTGCGCCCGCTAAATTGCGGGTTCGTGACAGCGCCGGAATGGCAGGCTAAGACAGGCGCCAAGTCGCCTCCAACGCAGCCGGAAAGCCATGCGCGCCTGCCCTTCATCGCCTTTCCCGGCAGGCCCGCGGCCCTTCGTCGCAACATTGGCGTCATCGAACGAAAATAGCGAAGATGCGATTGCCCGGCCGGGCAATAACGCGCTCTATACCTTCTTCCTCCTTCCCGAACGGACCTGATGGCCTCCAAGCCCGAAGCGCTGGGCATTTTCCCAGCCCGCCTGCCGAGCATGACCGGCGTGATCGCCGCGCTGCCGCGCTGGTGGATCCTGTTGTTCGCCGCGGTGTGCGTGCGCGCGCTGACCTTCGGCAACCCGGTCGTCGATGTCGACGAGCAATTCTATTTTCTCACCGCCCAGCGGATGCTGGAGGGCGCACTGCCCTATGTCGACATCTGGGATCGCAAGCCGGTCGGGCTGTTCCTGCTCTATGCGCCGGCAGCGGCGCTGGGCACGCCCTGGGGCATCCTGGGCTATCAGATGATGGCGCTGGCGAGCGTGGTGCTGACCGCGATGGGCATCGCCCGGCTGGCCGAGCGCGCCGGCTGGGAGCGCGGCGCGCTGGTGGCGGCCCTGCTCTATATCTTCGTCATCAACTTCGCCGATGGACAGGGCGGGCAGGCGCCGGTCTTCTACAATCTGGCGACGATCACCGCGATGGGCCTGGCCCTGCCCCGCGCCGGCGATACGCGCGGCGACCATCGCCGGATCGGGCGCGGCATGCTGGCGATGCTGCTGATCGGCATCGCGCTCCAGATCAAATATTCGGTGGTGTTCGAGGGGCTGTTCCTGGGCCTGTGGCTGATGTGGCGCGAATGGCGGCTGAGCGCTTCGCTGGCGCATGTCGCGAAGCGCGGCGCGGGCTATGCCGGCATGGCGATGCTGCCGACGCTGATCGCGGGCGGCGCCTATTACGCGATCGGCCATGGCGACGCCTGGGCCTATGCCAATTTCGGCTCGATCTTCGAGCGGCGGAGCGATCCGCCGCTGGTGCTGCTGGTGGCGTTCCTGAAGCTGGCGCTGATGCTGACGCCGCTGCTGATCGTCAGCGCGCTTTCCCGCCGCATGCCCGTGGACGACGCGGCCGAGCGTCCGGTGCGCGCGCTGTATTTCGGCTGGCTGATCGCGGCGGTGGTGGGGCTGATCGCCTTCGGCACCTGGTTCAGCCATTATGCGCTGCCGGTGATGCTGCCGGCGAGCCTGTGCTGCGCCGGTTTCCTGGGCGGGCACCCGACCGGGCGCAGGATCGTCGCGCCGCTGCTGCTGATCGTGGCGGCGCTCGGCGGCGAGTTCACCGTATGGAGCGCCTATCGCCATCGCGGCGACGCCGAGGAGCTGGAGACGCTGGCGCGCGCCATCGGACACGGCCCCGGCTGCCTCTATATGCATTCGGGCGTCTCGATCCCGTACAGCTACACCGATCGCTGCGCGCTCTCGCCCTGGGTCTATCCCAGCCATTTGTCGCGCGAGCGCGAGAACGGCGCGGTGGGCGTCGACCAGCTTGCCGAGGTCCGGCGGATCTTCACGCGGCGCCCGGCGATCGTGGCGATGCGCCCTGCCTATTCCGGCGAGCGGCTGGCGGTGCGCACGCTGGTGATGCGGCTGCTGCGGCTGGGCGGCTATGCGCTGAAGGGGCGCTATCCGCTGGGCGACACGACGATCGCCGTCTATGCAGCGCCGGTCAGGGCCGTGGCGGCGCCCGCACCGCGCCTGGCGGTCAAGAGACCCTCGTAATAGGTCATCAGCTCGACCGCATGGTCGTAATCGCTGCGCACCTTGCCGGCGGCGACGCGCGCGGCGTGGCGCAGGATAGTGGGCTCGCGGGCGAACATGCGGCGGATCGCATCGGCCGCCGAATAGGCGTCGCGCGCGGCATAGGTCTCGGCGAAGAGCGGGTCGGCGATCTCGGCGAAACCGCCCTCGTCCGGCCCGATCAGCGGCAGGCCCGAGGCCAGCGCTTCGGAGGCGACCAGCCCGAACGGCTCGGCGTCCGATCCGTGGATCAGCGCGTCGCAACTCGCCATGATCCGCGACAGGCGGACGCGATCATAGACCGGGCGGAAGATGCGGATATGCGGGCTGCCGGCGATCCGCGCCTCCAGATGCCGGCGCTGGGTGCCGTCGCCGATCAGCATCAGCCCGACCGGCAGGTCGTTCGCCGCCGCCTCTACCGCGTCGATCACCAGCGGCCAGCGCTTTTCCTTGTGGTGGCGGCCGAGGCCGAGCAGCAGATGCCCCTCCGGCGGCAGGCCGAGCTGGGCGAGCATCGCGACACGGAGGTTCTCGTCGCGCAGATCAGGCGAGAACCAGCTCCGCTCGATCCCCAGCGGCATCGACGCATCGACATGCAGCCCGCGGCGGCGGAAGCGCTTGGCGAGCGCCGGGCCGTTGGTGACGAAGGCGTCGTACTTCGCCAGGAAATCGCCCATGTAGCGCGTGTACCAGGCAAAGGCGCGCTCGACCTGGCGCGGCGTCGAGACGCTGTCGAGCCAGCGCTGCGGATAGGCGCCGATATTGTCGTTGTGCGCGAAGAAGACCTTGAGCGCGTCGCCCTTCCAGCGGCCGACCGTCCAGGCCGGGCGCCAGGGCGAACTGGTCTCGACGATGTCGGGCTTGAGCCGGTCGAGCACGTCCCAGATCGGCTGGTCCTCGACGAAGATGCCGTAATTCCGGTCGAGGACCAGCGGCGGCGATTTCAGCCAGTGGATGCACCCGCCGCCCGGCCGCTCCTCGATCGAATTCTCGAGCGCGGGAGCGACGACGATCAGCTCATGGCCGAGATCGGCCATGATCCCCATCTTGCGATCGAGATAGGTGCGCACGCCGCCGCCGGTGGGCGAATAATATTCGTTGACGTCGACGATGCGCATGACTCGCGCCTCCCTCAGTCGTCGAGCGGGCCGAAGCCGCCCAGGCCGCGCAGATATTGCGCGCGCACCGTCACCGTACCACCGTTTTCAGGAATGTTGACGCGGGCCTGGCCCACCTTGGGCCGGCTGCGCCCGAGGCGCTGGCTGCTGGTGAAGCCGGCGCCGTCCTGCCAGAAATTGAACTTGTTCTTGCCGTCGCGATCATGGGTGAAGAGCAGCGCCCATTGGCCGGCGCTGGGCGCGCGGATGCAGAGCGTCACCGCGCCGGACGGGGGCGTGGCCGCCCAGACGCGGCGGAAGGGCTTGCCCTCCTTCTTCAGGTCGCGATCGTCCTTCAGGAAATCGGCCTCGTTCGCGGGATAGAGCTCCAGCTTCATCCGGCCGGTGCGATCCTTGAGGCCGAGCACGTTGACGTAGAGCCGCGGCCCCGTGCCGGTCGCGCAGGATCCATCCACCGGATCCCGCTGGGCGAGTGCGGGCGCGGCGGGCAGAGCCAGCCCCGCCAGCGCCACCGCGGCAAGAATCTTGAGACTCGTCATGCTTGTTTCCTCGTCAGCAATGCGTGGAGGCTGAAAATCGCGATCAGCGAGACGTGCGCGCACAAGGTGAGCGCGGCGATCAGCGCCATCAGCTCGGACAGCGCCTGGCCCTGGCCGATCACCATGATCGCGAAATTGGCGAACAGCAGCTCCTTGTTGGGCACGAGCGGCAGGCGCCAGGCGAGCAGGCGCGCGGCGGCGAGCAGCAGCCAGATGCCCATCGAGATCTGCGGCATCGCGAAATGCCAGGCGATCGCGATCATCACCGATCCGAAGACGATGCGCAGGCAATGCACGCCGAACACCCACCAGAGCTGGCCCCGGGGCAGCGAGAACACCCGCTTGGAGAAGATCAGGAACGGCAGCGACATCGCGAAGATGACGCCGATCGAGCCCAGCAGGATGCGGAATTCCTTGGGCTGCATCAGGTTGATGCCGAAGGGCAGCGCCAGCGCGACCACGAGCAGCGTGACCGCATTGCCCGCAATCGCGGACAGGATCATCACGTCCTTCACCGCGCCGAACGGCGCCGCCACCATCTGGGTGCGCTGGCGCGCCCAGGCATAGAAATAGGCCTCGCCCGAATAGCCGAACAACACTTCGTTCGAGATGCGCTTCTTGTGGAGCGCGACCATGCCGGAGAGCGGGATCCGCCACAGCCGGCGGAAGATGATGTAATCGAAGGTCGGCGGGCCGAGATAATAGATCGCGAAGGCAAGATAGAAGATCGGATTGGTCGGCACCGCGCGCGACAGGCCCGAGAGCCCCGAATCGAACAGTTCCCGGCCCAGCCCGAAGATCATCAGCAGCGTCAGCGCGCCGCCGAGCAGCATCGGCCAGCGCCGGCGGATCTTCTCCACGGGCTCCAGGCCCGCAAGATCTGGCGCAACCGGGATTGCGGCTTCGACAGCGCTGGTGTTCACCGAAGCCTCACGCCCCTTCATCGTCACTGATTCGATTCCGCTGCCGACACGTTCAACATATTCTTTTATTTTCCGCGTCTTGCCTATTCCACGCTTGCAGGCGCGAGTACGGATCAGGCGAGTTGACAGCGAAATGCGGTTTATTGCGGGGGCGATTTGGACATTAGAAAGGCAATCCGCAAGTCCATGGCCCAGCGCGCCCGACCCGATAAGGCCCTGCATATCCTCAGCTATGCCCAGAGTCTGCGGGGCGGCGGGGTGGAGCGCGCGATGCTGCGGATGGCGGCGGGATGGCTTGGCGAGGGGCGGCGCGTGACGCTGGTGCTGGGTAGCCGCGAGGGTCCGCTGGCGGCCGAATTGCCTGCGGGAATCGCGCTGATCGAGCTGGACAATCCGGCCTATGGCGCGCTCTCCGCCGTCGCCGGGCAGGTGCGGGCGACCGCGCCGGACCTGATCTTCTGCCCCGGCAATCATTATAGCGGAATCGCGGCGCTTACCCGGCTGCGGCTGGGGCGCGGATGCCCGCCGATCGTGGCGAAGGTCTCCAATGCGCTGGTGCGGCCCGAATTGAGCCGGGGCGCGGCGTGGCGATACCGGCGCTGGCTGCGGCTGCATCCGCGCTTCCTCGATCATGTCGTGGCGATGACGCCGGCGATGGCGGCCGAGGCGATCGCCGAGATGCACATGCCGCCGGAGCGGGTGAGCGTGATCGCCAATCCGCCGGCGCTGCCGATGCCGGGCGCGGCTCCGGTGGCGCTGCCGCCGGGGCGCTACATCGTCGGGGTCGGGCGGCTGGAACCGCAGAAGCGCTGGGACCGGCTGATCGCGGCGCTGCCCCGCATCGCGGATAAGGAGGTGGCGCTGCTGCTGATCGGCGAAGGCGGCGCGCGGGCGGCGCTGGAGGCGCAGGTGGCAACATTGGGGCTGGGCGGGCGGGTGACGATGCCGGGGCATGCGGGCGATCCGCTTCCGGCATTGGCCGGCGCGACGGTGGCGGTGCTGACCTCCGACTATGAGGGCGTGCCGGGGGTGCTGCGCGAAGCCCTGTCGCGGGGGACGCCGGTGATCTCGACCGAATCGAGCGTGGCGGTGCGCGAGATCGTGACGGGGCCGGAGCTGGGATCGGTGGTGCCGCGCGAGGATGCGGATGCGCTGGTCGCGGCGCTCGACCATTGGCTGACGCCCGGACGGGCGCGGCCCGCACCGGTGACGGCGGGAGGCGATCCGATTGCGGAATATCTGGCGCTGTTCGACCGGGTGGTTGCCGGCGCCTGATCCCGATCCTCCCCGGCACGGGGAGGGGGACCGCCGCCGAAGGCGGTGGTGGAGGGGGCTCTCCACAGGCGACACCCTTTGCGGCGCTCCCCCTCCACCATGCTTCGCATGGTCCCCCTCCCCGTGCCGGGGAGGATCAGGGCTATAGCCGGTAGCGGAATCCGAACCAGAGCGTGCGCGGCGTCGCACGCTCGACCACGCCGGGGCCGCTGATGCCTGCTTCCACGCGCTCGTCGAACAGGTTCACGCCGCGCGCCTCGGCGATCAGCCCGCCCGCGACCGGCACCGCGATCGTGCCGTCGAGCGTGAAGGCGCCCGCCAGCGTGCGCGTGTTCTGGTCGTCCTCGAACTGCGGGCCGGCATAGCGCGCGGTGAGCGAAATGCCGGCATCGCCCCGGCGCCAGGCGGCGGTGGCCGAGCCCTGGTGCTTCGCGGTCTGGGCCGGGCGCAGGCCGTCGAGCGGGGCGGAGATGCCCGAGGCGTCCACATGCGCGTCGATATAGGCGTAGGAGGCCGACAGGCTGAGCGGGCCGCGGCTCCAGCGGCCATCCAGCTCCAGCCCCTTGGCCTCGACCGCGTCTAGATTCTGGCGGACGCGATAGACTCCCGCCGCCGAGACGAAGCCCACGCCCGGGAAGGTGCCCGGACCGTTGGCGATGGTGACGTTGGCGATCGCGCTGTCGAGCCGGTTCCAATAGCCGGTGGCACGCAGCACGAGGTTCGGCAGCGGGCGGACGTCGAGACCCAGCTCGCCGCCCCACATATGCTCGGGATCAAGTGCGGCATTGGCGGCGGTGGCATCGGCACCGACGCGGAAGGGGCGGTACAGCTCGTTGAGCGTCGGCAGGCGCCAGCCGCGATAGGCCGCGGCGCGCAGCGTCACCGGGCCGGCGGCATAGGCCGCGCCGAGGCGGCCGGTAGCTTCGGTGCCGCTGCGATTGGGGAAGAGGCTGTCGGTGAGCGTGGCGCCGGCGCCGAGCGGCCGCTCGACCAGGCTGCCGTTCGAGATCGTCCAGCGATCGAGCCGGCCGCCGGCGTTGAGCGTGAGGCCGCCCACCTCATAGCTCGCGTCTGCGAAGCCGCCGAAGGTGAGGCTATCGCCGCCCGCTACGCGCTGCCGCGTCGGCTGGCCGGCGACATAGGTATAGAGTTCCTGGGTGCGCCCCGAGACGCGGCGGATGTCGCTGCCCAGCCGCAAGGTTACGCCGCCGCCGACCGACGGGGCGATCTCGATCCGGCCGCCGATGCCGGTGGCGGGCACGTCATATTGATTCAGCGACGGCGTGACCGTGGTGCGCGTATCGTTGATGCTGGCGAACCCGCTCGCGAACTGCCGCGTCTGGAGATAGGCGAGCGCCGACCAGCCCCAGCCGCCACGCTTGACGATCCGCACGCTGGCATCGGCGCCGTCGCTCTTGACCTGGGTGAAATCGACGCCGCGATCGCGGCGGTCGCTGAAGGCGGAGACATTGGTCTGGAGCTCGGCACCGCCGCCCAGATCGACCACGCCGCGCAGCGCAACGCTCGCCTGCTTGTAGGGCGCCGCTCGATCGACGGGGCCGCGATCCTCCTCCACCGTGGGGATGAAGCCGTCGCCCTGGCCATATTGCGCGGCGAGCGTGACGAAGCCGCTGCCAAGCGTCGCCGATCCGACGGCGGTGGCGTCCACGCTGTCACGGCTGCCATAGGCGGCGGCGAGCTGGAGCGGGCCGAGATCGGACGGGGCGCCGCTGGTCAGCTCGATCGTGCCGGCGAGCGCGCCGGGGCCGGCATAGCCGCTGCCGCCGCCGCGGACGATGCGGGCCGAGGCCAGCCGCTCGGGCAGATAGGCGGGAAAGGCCACCCAGCCGCCGAAGGGATCGGTCTGCGGCACGCCGTCGAGCAGCAGCAGCGCGCGGCTGGAGGCGTTGCCGCCGAGGCCGCGCAACGAAATGCCCTGGCTGGTGGGGTGCGCCGAGCTCGAATCGGAGCGGCGGAACTGGGCGAGACCGGCGGCGTCGCGCAGCACGTCCTCCAGCCGGTTGCTGGCATTGTCGGCGAGGCGGTCGCGATCGATCGTGACGACGTCGTAGGCCGCCTCGCCCGGCGGCGCGTCGAGGCCGCGGCCGGTGACGACGATCTCGTCGGTGGCGGGTGGGGTTTTCTGCGCGAAGGCGGGGAGAGGGATGAACGCGATAGCCAGCAATAAGCCCCTCCCCTTTAGGATTGCCGGGTCGGCCATGCCCCCGGCATGGCCTGAACGGCGCGGGGCGCCGTTCACCCGGCAATGGGTTGGGGTGGGGGAGTCATCGCGCGGGCTGGTCTCGGTGAGACTCTGCCCCACCCCCATCCCCTCCCCTGAAGGGGAGGGGTTTGAAGAGGAAAGGAAGGGGCTTGTTGAACCGGAAACCCTCACTTCGGCGCAACCCGGTCGGGATGGGCGGCAGCGAAGGCTTCGACCTTCGCCGCGGCGTAATCGGCGCGGCACAGCTTGGGATAGGGCATCAGGGGCACATCGAACCGCCGGGCGTTGTAGATCTGGGGCACTAGGAACACGTCCGATATGTCCGGCGCATTGCCGCCGAGGAACGGCCCCTCGCCCGCCCCCGAGTCCACCATCGCCTCCAACGCGGCGAAGCCCTGCTCGATCCAGTGGCGGGTCCAGGCATTCCGCTGGAACTCATCGACATGCAGGTCGTGCGCGAGATAGCGCATCACCCGCAGGTTGTTGATCGGGTGGATGTCCGCACCCACCACCAGCGCGCGGGCGAGCGCGGCGGCGCGGGCGTCGGGATCGGCCGGGATCAGCCGCGGCTCGGGGTGGCGCGCGTCGAGCCAGTCGATGATCGCGAGGCTCTGGGTGAGCACCTGCCCCTCCACCTCCAGCGCGGGGACCAGCCCCTGGGGATGGTGGGCGAGATGCTCGGGGCTGTGCTGCTGGTTCTCGAGCAGCATCACCTCGCGCCGTTCATAGGCCAGCCCCTTGAGGTTGAGCGCGATGCGCACGCGATAGCCCGCGGACGAACGGAAATAATCGTGGAGCAGCATCGGTTTCCCCCGGTTCGGCTCAGACGCCTGGGATATCGCCCGGCGGCCCCGCCGGCTCGGCGCCAGGTCCATCGCCGTGCCGGACGCGCCAGCGGAAGCGGCGATGACTGTTCTCCTCCTCCGCCGCCTTGGCCGCGCGCTCCGCCTCGCTCTCCAGCGCGACCTTGATCATCGCGACGATCGGATCGGCGAGCGCGAGACCCAGCACGCCGAACAATGTGCTCGCCAGGATCTGCGACGAGAGCGTGAGCGCCGGCGGCATGTCCACCGTGCGCCGCGCGACCATTGGGATGACGACATAGCCGTCGAAATTCTGGACGCCGAAATAGATGATGATCGCCCAGATGCCCTGTTCCTGACCGGCGCTGAACCCCACCGAGACCATCAGCACGCCCGATACGAACGCGCCGATATTGGGGATGAAGGCCAGCACGCCGGTGATGATGCCGAGCAGCAGCGCCATCGGCACGCCCGCGATCATCAGGAAGAACCAGATCAGCACGCCCTCGATCAGCATGCCGAGCAGGCGGCCGGCGAGCAGGCGGCGCATCGTCGTCGCCATGCGGCTGATCGTCAGCGCGAAGGCGTCGCGCGCATCGACCGGCACCAGCCATTGCAGCCCGCGCTCATAGATGCGCGGCTCCAGCGCCACGAACAGCCCGAGCACGACGATCATGAGGAAGCTGGCGACGCCGCCGACCGCCGACCCGACCGCCGAGGTGAGCCGCCCAACCGATCCCAGCGCCTGCTGGGCCAGCCCGGTCAGGTCCGAGCGGCCGGGCATCAGGCCGAGATCGGAGATCCAGTGCGTGACGCGGTTCGCCTGCACCTCCAGCGTGGCGCGCAATTGCTCTGCCTGCTCGGCGATCTGGACGCCGGTCATGTAGAAAAGCCCGACGAAGAACGCGATCACCAGCAGCACGACGATGACGATGCGCAAGGTGCGCGGGATCGGCAGGATGCGGCCGAGCAGGCGCGCGCCGCCATCGAGCATCGAGGCGAAGACGAGCCCGCCGAAGATGATCAGCAGCGGCTGGATCAGCAGCACGATCAGCGCGACGCCGATGGCGAGGCCGAACCATACCGACGCGCGCTTCAGCTCGGCGCGGACCAGCGGATCGCGCAGCTCGTTCGGCCCCGGCTCCTGGACGATATGGACGGTCTCGGATTCGAGGGGATCGCTCATCGCGCGTTCCGGCTGGGATGGAGCGAGGTGCCGGCGCGGCCGGGGCGGAACGAGGCGGGCCAGGTCAGCGGGTTCCAGGTCGCGCTGCCGTCGAGCGAGAAGGTGATGAATTCGGCGCGGCCGCCGATATTCTCCCAGGGCACGGGGCCGCCCAGCCCGTTCTGGCTGGTGGGAAAGCGGCTGTCGGCACTGTTGTCGCGATTGTCGCCCATCAGGAAGACATGCTCCTTCGGCACACGGGTCTCGGCGAAATTGTCGCCGGGGCTCCAGCCCAGGTCGATCGTGTCGTAGGAGCGGCCGTTGGGCAAGGTCTCGCGGAAGATCGGCAGGCGGCAATGCGCCTTGCCGGCGGCGTCCCTGACCAGCCGGTCGCGATAATTGCCGTCGTCGCAGCGGCTGTTGGCGTCGATGGGGATGTCGCGGTCGCCCATCGCGCGGCGCGGAACGGCGACACCGTTCAGATAGACTACGCCGCTGCGCACCGCGATGCGATCGCCGGGCAGGCCGATCACGCGCTTGATATAATCGGTCTCGGAGCCCGGCGGGGTGACGATCACCACGTCACCGCGCTCGGGCAGGCGGCCGAACAGCCGGCCATGGATGAACGGCAGCAGATGGAAGGTCGGCGTGACGAAGCTGTAGCCATAGGGATATTTGGTCACGACCAGCCGATCGCCCTTGAGCAGCCCCGGCATCATCGATTCGGACGGAATGTAGAAGGGCTTGGCGACCAGGCTGTGGAAGCCGAGCACCGCCAGCACCAGCCAGAAGATGCTGCGCGCCTCCGCCCACCAGTCGGTCCGCGGGCGCGCCTCGCGCCGCTCTTGCTGTTCGTGGGCTTCTTCCGTCAACGCCAGTTCGTCCGCGGCCATGGGGTGTTCAATCCTTGCCCGTCGCCACCGCCTCGATGATTACCATGGCGAATGCCCAGGGATGATCGTCGGTCAACGTCAGATGCAGCTTGGCGACGTGGCCTTCGGGGGTGATGGCGTCAAGCCTTGCCTTGGCCCCGCCGGTGAGCGCCAGGGTAGGCGCGCCGGAAGGCGAATTGACGACACCGATGTCCTTCAGGAACACGCCTTGCTTGAAACCGGTTCCGACGGCCTTGGAAAAGGCTTCCTTGGCGGCGAAGCGTTTCGCCAGCGTTGCCGCGCGGGTGTGGGGCCGGCGCGCGGCCTTTTTCAGCTCGATCTCGGTGAAGGCGCGCTGCTCGAAACGCGCGCCGAAGCGGTCGAGCGAATTCTGGATGCGCTCGATATTGCAGAGGTCCGAGCCGGTGCCGAGGATCATGCGCAGATCCTCCCCGGCACGGGGAGGGGGACCAGCCGAAGGCTGGTGGAGGGGGAGCGCCCCAAGCGACATCCCTCGCGGCGAGCCCCCTCCACCACTCGCTTCGCGAGCGGTCCCCCTCCCCGTACCGGGGAGGATCGGAGAAGTCCGCTCATCTCGCGCTGTCCATCAATCCGCGCATCCGGAGCACCACCGGCACCAGCCCCTCGAAGATCGCCTCGCCGATCAGGAAATGGCCGATGTTCAGTTCCGCAACCTGCGGGATCGCGGCAATAGGGACGACATTGTCGAAGGTGAGGCCATGGCCCGCATGCGGCTCCAGCCCCGCCTTGGCGGCGAGCGCGGCGGCGTCGGCGATGCGTTTCAGCTCCTGGGCGCGGGCATCCTCGGCAAGCTCGCAATAGCGGCCGGTGTGGAGCTCCACGACGGGCGCGCGCAGGCGCAGCGCCGCGTCGATCTGGCGCTCGTCGGGCTCGACGAACAGCGACACGCGGCAGCCGGCGTCGAGCAGCTTCGCGACCATCGGCGCGAGGTGGTTGTGCTGCCCGGCCGCGTCGAGCCCGCCCTCGGTGGTGCGCTCCTCGCGCTTCTCGGGGACGATGCAGACCGCGTGGGGGCGGTGGCGCAGCGCGATCGCCAGCATCTCCTCGGTCGCCGCCATCTCGAGGTTGAGCGGGATCGTCAGCTCGGCGGAGAGGCGGGCGATATCGTCGTCGGTGATGTGGCGGCGATCCTCGCGCAGATGCGCGGTGATGCCGTCGGCGCCGGCCTCCGCCGCGAGCAGCGCCGCGCGGACGGGATCGGGATAGCCGCTGCCGCGCGCGTTCCGCACGGTCGCGACATGATCGATGTTGAGGCCGAGGCGGAGCCTGCCGGGCGCCGCCCCCAGATGCGCCGCGCCGCTCATGCCAGCGCGCGGCTCCCGGGCTTGATCGCGGGGATCGCCGCCAGCTCGGGCGGAAGCTGATCGGCGGGATAGGCCGGCACGTCGAGTCGCGTGAGCGCGACCAGCGGCACGCCGATATCGGCCTTGCCGTTCGAGCGATCGACGATGCAGGCGGCGCCGAGCAGCTCGCCGGGATGCTTGCGGATCGCGGCGATGCACTCGCGCGAGCTGAGCCCGGTCGTCACGATATCCTCGACCATCACGACGCGGGCGCCGGCGGGGATCTCGAAGCCGCGGCGGAGCTGGAACTCGCCGTCCTCGCGCTCGACGAACACGGCCTTGCAGCCCAGCGCCCGCGCGGTCTCATAGCCGGGGATGATGCCGCCGATCGCGGGCGAGACCACCATGTCCACCTGGCCGAAGGTCTCGCGAATCAGCGCGCCCAGCGCGCCGCATACCCGCGCGGTGCGTACCGGATCCTCGAAAATCCGCATCTTCTGGAGGAAGACGGGCGAGCGCAGGCCCGACGAAAGGATGAAATGCCCCTCCAGCAAGGCGCCGGCATCTCGAAACTCGTCCAGGATTGCGTCGCCGCTCAAAGCTCAACTCCATATGCGCAAGGGGTGGCGCCCTCTTAGGAGCCGGCACCCGCGTCCGCAACCGCGCGCAAAAAGCTTGAGATCAGGGTAGAGCCGGGTATAGGCCGCTGACATGGGGGGATTCCCATAAGCCCCGCCTACGGCGCTCCGGGAACAGGGTGAAAACAAACGATGCGCATGCTTGGGTTGACTTCGATTGTCCTGGCAGCCGGGCTCGCGCTCGCCGCGCCGGGCCACGCTCAGAACACCACCACACCGGCTGCAGCCGCCGCCCCGACGACGGAAGCCGCCAAGCCGGCCGACCCGACGCTGGACGCGGCAGGCAAGCCGCTGACCCATGCCACTGCCGGCATCGGCCAGCCCACCAGCGAGGCGATCACCCTGCAGCCGCAGGTGACGCCGAACGGGCTGGAGGCGCACTGGTTCCACAATTCGGTGCTGCTGCCCTTGATCACGATCATTTCGATCTTCGTGCTGCTGCTGCTGCTCTATGTGATCGTCCGCTATCGCCGCGCCGCCAACCCGACGCCGTCGCGCACCAGCCACAACACGATCATCGAGATCGTCTGGACGCTCGTCCCGGTCCTCATCCTGATCGCGATCGCGGTGCCTTCGATCCGGCTGCTCGCCGCGCAGTTCAAGCCGGCGCCCAAGGATGCGATCACGCTGAAGGCGATCGGCAACCAGTGGTTCTGGAGCTACGAATATCCCGATAACGGCGGCATCCAGCTCACCGCGAACATGCTCAAGGAAGCCGATCAGGTCGGCAAGGGCGAGCGCTACCGCACCAATGCCGACGGCCCCCGCCTGCTCGCGACCGACACCCGCGTCGTGCTGCCGGTCGGCGTGCCGATCCGCCTCATCACCACCGCGCAGGACGTGATCCATAGCTGGGCGATGCCTGCCTTCTGGATCAAGCTCGACGCCGTGCCGGGCAAGCTCAACGAGACGAGTTTCGTCATCGAGAAGCCGGGCCTCTATTTCGGCCAATGCTCCGAGCTGTGCGGCGCGCGCCATGCCTATATGCCGATCGCGGTCGAGGCGGTTTCGCCCGAGGTGTTCGCGAAGTGGGTGGCATCGAAGGGCGGCACCATGCCCAGCGCCAAGCCGGCGCCCGCCGCCGAGGCCGCGGCCGGCAACACCGCCGAAGCGACCCTGACCAACGCCGCCGAACCGGCCGCCACCAACGAGACCGCGCCGGCCAACGCCGCCGCCGGCAACAGCACGGGCAACTGAGATGACCGATACCGCCATCCCTTACGCCGCGCATGCCGATCATGCGCACGACCATCACGACGCGGACCACAAGCCGGGCTTCTTCGCCCGCTGGTTCATGTCGACGAACCACAAGGACATCGGCACGCTCTACCTGATCTTCGCGATCTGCGCGGGGATCATCGGCGGCGGCATCTCGGGCCTGATGCGCGCCGAGCTGATGGAGCCGGGCATCCAGTATCTGCCGACCTGGCTGACGATGCTGCACGGCCCCGGCCATTCGTTCGACGACGCGATGCATTTCTGGAACGTGCTCATCACCGCGCACGGCCTCATCATGGTGTTCTTCATGGTGATGCCGGCGATGATCGGCGGCTTCGGCAACTGGTTCGTGCCGATCATGATCGGGGCGCCGGACATGGCCTTTCCGCGCATGAACAACATCTCGTTCTGGCTGCTGATCCCGGCCTTCACCCTGCTGCTCGCCTCGCCCTTCGTCGGCATCGGCGCGGGCACGGGCTGGACGGTCTATGCCCCGCTCTCGACCTATGGCGAGCCGGGGCCGTCGGTCGACATGGCGATCCTGTCGCTCCATCTCGCGGGCGCCAGCTCGATCCTGGGGGCGATCAACTTCATCACCACCATCTTCAACATGCGCGCGCCGGGCATGACCCTGCACAAGATGCCGCTGTTCGTATGGTCGGTGCTCATCACCGCCTTCCTGCTGCTGCTGGCGCTGCCGGTGCTCGCCGCGGCGATCACGATGCTGCTGACCGACCGCAATTTCGGCACGGCCTTCTACGATCCGCAGTACGGCGGCGACCCGATCCTGTACCAGCATCTGTTCTGGTTCTTCGGCCACCCCGAAGTCTACATCATGATCCTGCCGGGCTTCGGCATCGTCAGCCAGATCATCTCGACCTTCAGCCGCAAGCCGGTGTTCGGCTATCTCGGCATGGCCTATGCCATGGTCGCGATCGGCCTGGTCGGCTTCGTCGTGTGGGCGCACCACATGTTCACGACGGGCCTCAGCGTGAACATCAAGATGTACTTCACCGCGGCGACGATGGTGATCGCGGTGCCGACCGGGGTGAAGATCTTCTCGTGGATCGCGACGATGTGGGGCGGATCGATCACCTTCAAGACGCCGATGGTCTGGGCGATCGGCTTCATCTTCATGTTCACCGTCGGCGGCGTGACCGGCGTGGTGCTCGCCAACGGCGGCGTCGACGACTATATGCAGGACACGTATTACGTCGTCGCGCACTTCCACTATGTGCTGTCGCTCGGCGCGGTGTTCTCGCTGTTCGCCGGCTTCTATTACTGGTTCCCGAAGATCACGGGCCGGATGTACAACGAGTTCCTCGGCCAGCTCCATTTCTGGGTGTTCTTCGTCGGCGTGAACCTGATGTTCTTCCCGATGCACTTCCTGGGCCTGCAGGGCATGCCGCGGCGCTACCCCGACTATCCCGACGCCTTCGGCTATTGGAACCATGTCGCCACCGTCGGCTACATGATCATGGCGGCGGGCATGCTGGTGTTCTTCGTGAACATCATCTGGTCGCTGGTCTCGGGCCGCAAGGCGGAGGGCAATCCCTGGGGCGAAGGCGCGACGACGCTCGAATGGACGCTGTCGAGCCCGCCGCCGTTCCACCAGTTCGAGACGCTGCCGGTGATCGACAGCGACTCGCACCACTAAGATCCGCCGAAAGGCGGGAAGCGAAGCGCCCCGGGGGAAACTCCGGGGCGTTTTCTTTTCGCGGCCCCGGCGCGCCGATGCCCCCGCCCGGGCGCTTCAACCGTTGATCGCCCGCAGACTCATCGAAAGGGCAACAATGGACAAATGGCCATATGCGGGCTGGGCCGGCGCCGGGCTGGATGCATGGGCGCTGGGCATGGAGGCTTCCACCGTGATCGGGCTCCGCCTCGCGAAGATGGCGATGGGCGGGCCGGCGGCGAGAAGCGAGGCCTGGCTGATGCTGTCGGAAAAGATGCAGGCCGCAACCGAATTGCAGACCGCGCTGGTCACCGGGCAATTGGGCGCCACGCCGCTCGCCGGCACGCGCAAGGTGCTCAGGCATTATCGCCGGAAGGTGAAGGCGAACCGGAGACGGCTGAGCTAGGGTCGAATTCAGTCGATTGGAATCGGTTTCCCCGGCAAAGGCCGGGGCCCAGTCGCGAGACATTGGAAGTGTCATCCTGCCGTCTCGACTTCGTGGAAACTGGGCCCCGGCCTTCGCCGGGGAAGTGCTTCAATATCGGTGGATCAGACTCTCGGCGCGGCCCCATCCCCTCTTCGCGCCTAGGCCTTTCCCCGGGGGACGCGCGGGCCTATAGCGCCCGCAGCCATGTCTTCCGCGTCCACCCTTTCTCCAAGCCTCCCCGCCGACTGGCGCGATTTCCTCGCGCTCACCAAGCCGCGGGTGATGACGCTCGTCGTCTTCACCGGGCTGTGCGGGATGCTGGCGGCGCCTACCCCGATCCATCCGGTGCTGGGATTCACCGCGATCCTGTGCATCGCGCTGGGCGCGGGCGCGGCAGGGGCGCTCAACCAATGGTATGAGGCCGATCTCGACGCCAAGATGAAGCGGACCCAGCGGCGCCCGCTGCCGGCCGGCCGCATGGAGCGCGAATCGGCGCTGCACTTCGGCGTCGGACTGGCGGGGTTCAGCCTTGTGCTGATGTATTTCGCGGTGAACCTGGCCGCAACGGTCATCCTCGCCGTGTCGATCCTGTTCTACGTCTTCGTTTATACGATCTGGCTCAAGCGCCGGACGCCGCAGAACATCGTCATCGGCGGCGCGGCCGGCGCCTTTCCGCCGCTGATCGGCTGGGCCGCGGCGACGGGGGACGTGGCGACGCTGCCGATCCTCCTCTTCCTGCTGATCTTCCTGTGGACGCCGCCGCATTTCTGGGCGCTCGCGCTGTTCGTGAAGACCGATTACGCCAATGCTGGCGTGCCGATGCTGCCCGTCGTGGCGGGCGAGCGCATCACGCGGCACCAGATCGGCCTCTATTCGATCCCGATGGCCATCGCGGCGATCGCGCCATGGCCGCTGGGGCTGACCGGCCCGGTCTATGGCGTGGTCGCGAGCCTGACCACGGCGGCGTTCCTGGCGCTGGCCGCGCGGGTCGCGCTGCGCACGAGCCAACCGGGCGATGCGATGGCGCCCGAGAAGACCTTGTTCAAATATTCGATCCTCTATCTTTTCGTGGTGTTCGGGGCGCTGGTCGTCGACAGGTGGGTGCAATGAGCGAGCGTAGCGAAATTCCGGCGCCGACCGTCGAGGCGATCCGGGCACGGCAGCGGGCACGGGCGCGCATCATGGCGGTGCTGCTGGGCGTGTTCGTGATCCTGGTCTTCGCGATCTCGATCGTGAAGATCCGGCTCGGGCTCGCGGGGTGATAAGCCGCAACCTGCGCGTCGCGATCCTGGCGGCGATCGGGGTTTGCTCGATGGGCGGGCTGGGTTTCGCCGCCGTGCCGCTCTACCGCATGTTCTGCGAGGCCACCGGGCTCAACGGCACCACGCAGCGCGGACTGCGCGCGCCGGGATCGGTGGGCCAGAAGATCACGATCGCGTTCGACAGCAATGTCAGCCCCAAGCTGCCCTGGAAGTTCGAGCCCGAACGGCGAGCGGACACGATCGACATCGGCGGGCGGGACATGGCCTTCTTCAAGGCGACCAACATGTCGGCCAAGCCCGTCACCGGCACGGCCACGTTCAACGTCACGCCGACGAGCGCGGGCAAATATTTCACCAAGATCCAGTGCTTCTGCTTTACCCAGCAGACGCTTGCCCCCGGCGAAACGGCGCGCATGCCGGTGATCTTCTATGTCGATCCGAAGATCCTGGACGATCCCGATACGCGCGACGTGCAGGAAATCACGTTGTCCTACACATTTTACCCAGTGGATTCCGCCGCGCGGGGCAGCTAAGCATCCCGCAAAACATCGAACGGGGATCGAGCATGGCCGGAGCGAAGAACCACCAATATCACATCCTGCCGCCGAGCATCTGGCCGCTGTTCGGCTCGTTCGCCGCGCTCGTGCTGGCATCGGGCGGCATCATGTGGATGCACAAGATGCCCGCCGCCAATCTGGTGTTCTTCGCCGGCGTGACGCTGGTGGCGATCACGATGTTCGGCTGGTGGTCCAAGGTGATCGAGGAAGCGCATGCCGGCGATCATACGCCGATCGTGCAGCTTCACCTGCGCTACGGCATGATCCTGTTCATCGCCTCCGAAGTGATGTTCTTCGTCGGCTGGTTCTGGGCGTGGTTCGATTTCTCGCTCTTCCCCTCAACGGTCGAGGCTGTGGGCGGCACCTGGCCCCCCAAGGGCATGGAAGTGCTCAACGCCTGGCAGTTCCCGCTGCTCAACACGCTGATCCTGCTCTGCTCGGGCTGCACCGTCACCTGGGCGCACCATAGCCTGATCCATGGCGATCGCGACGGGCTGAAGGCCGGCCTGTGGCTGACGATCCTGCTCGGCATCTCGTTCAGCTGCTTCCAGGCTTACGAGTATATGGAGGCCCCCTTCCCCTTCAAGGCGGCGAGCGAGGGCGGCAGCAGCTATGGCGGCGCCTTCTTCATGGCGACCGGCTTCCACGGCTTCCACGTGATCGTGGGCACGATCTTCCTGATCGTGAACCTGGTGCGCGTCTATAAGGGCGATTTCACCCCCAAGCAGCATTTCGGCTTCGAAGCCGCCGCCTGGTATTGGCACTTCGTCGACGTCGTCTGGCTGTTCCTGTTCGCGTCGATCTATGTCTGGGGTGGCTGGGGCGCTCCCGTCCACGCCGGCTGAGCGTGACCGGACTTCCGACCAACGAAAGCGGGGGAGACGGCGCCGCGCCGCCTCCCCTGATCGATTCCGGGCTCAAGGGATGCTGCCCGCGCTGCGGGGCACGGACGCTGTTCGTGGGCTTCGTCAAGTTCGCCGACAAATGCCCGAATTGCGGACTCGATTTCAGCGCGTTCAACGTGGGCGACGGGCCGGTGGTGTTCCTGACCTTGGGCATCGGCGCGCTCGTCACCGCGATGGCCTTGTGGGTGGAGTTCACCTTCCAGCCGGGACTGCTGATCCATATCCTGCTCTGGGTGCCGATCACGCTGGCGCTGGTGGTGGTGATGCTGCGCTTCTCCAAGGGGCTGCTGCTGGCGCTCGAATATCGCAACAAGGCGCGCGAGGGCCGGATCAAGGATAGCTGAGATGCCGCGCTTTCCGCTGATCCCGACGATCGTCGTCGGCCTGGCCATCGCGGCGATGATTGGCCTCGGCGTCTGGCAGCTCGATCGCCGGGCCGAGAAGCGCGCCGCGCTCGCCCAATATGCCGCCAATATGGGCAAGCCGGCGATGGCCTTTCCCCGGCTGGCGATGGGCGACGAATATCTGTTCCGCCGGGCGACGGCCTTCTGCCTCTCGCCGGTCGGCTGGCAGAGCCAGGGCGGGCGGAGCATCAAGGGCACCAACGGCTTCCGCCAGATCGCCCGGTGCAGTACCGGCGCCGAAGGCCCCGGGCTGCTCGTCGATGTCGGCGTCGCACCCGATCCCAAGTTCAAGCCGGCGTGGAAAGGCGGCGCGGTGACGGGCACGATCACCCATGCCCCCGATCACCAGCCGATCATCGCCTCGCTGTTCGGTGGGCACCCCAAATCGCTGATGCTGATCGCCGACCAGGCCGCGCCCGGCCTGGAGCCGACCGCGCGGCCCGCGCTTTCGAGCGTGCCGAACAACCATCTCGCCTATGCGGTGCAGTGGTTCCTGTTCGCGGGGGTGGCGGCGATCATCTATGTGCTGGCGCTGCGGCTGCGGCAGCGCGGGACGGCCTGATCGAAAATCCTCCCCGAGCTCGTCTCGGGGAGGGGAGCCGCCGAAGGCGGTGGAGGGGCCGGAGACGGTGCGGCTGGGGACCACGGCGCTTCGCGCCGCCCCTCCACCATTCGCTGCGCGAAATGAGCAGGTGGAATTGCCCCCGGCAATTCCAGCCATGCGCGGGGCGCATGGCGACCTGCTCATCCCCCTCCCCCAGCAAGCTGGGGGAAGGATTGGAACTTGCGTCGCCGCCTAAAGATCGGCTTTCTTGCTCCCCACCCCTTCGCCCGCTAACGCCCTGACGATGCGCTACCAGAGTACCCGAGGCGCCGCGCCCCTGCTCGGCTTCCGTGACGTGACGCTTGCCGGGCTGGCGAGCGATGGCGGGCTGTATGTGCCCGTGACCTGGCCGAGCTTTACCCGCGATCAGATCGCCGGGCTGGCCGGCCTCTCCTATGTCGAGACGGCGGTGCGGGTGATGCTGCCTTTCGTCGCCGGAGACCTGAGCGAGGACGAGCTGCGAACGCTCTGCACCCAGGCCTATGGCCGCTTCTCGCACGCCGCGGTGACGCCGCTGGCGCAACTCGACGAGCGCAACTGGCTGCTCGAGCTGTTCCATGGGCCGACGCTGGCGTTCAAGGACGTGGCGCTCCAGCTCCTGGGGCTGCTGTTCGAGAAGTTCCTGGCCGGCAGCGATGCCCATCTCACCATCGTCGGCGCGACCTCGGGCGACACCGGCAGCGCGGCGATCGACGCGGTGGCCGGGCGGATGGGCGTGGACATCTTCATGCTCCACCCCAAGGGCCGCGTCTCCGACGTGCAACGCCGCCAGATGACGACGGTGCTCGCGCCCAATGTCCACAACATCGCGATCGAAGGCAGCTTCGACGACGCCCAGGCGCTGGTGAAGGCGATGTTCAACGATGCCGGGTTCGCCGGGCGCTTCCAGCTCAGCGCGGTCAATTCGATCAACTGGGCGCGGCTGATGGCACAGGTGGTCTATTATTTCTACGCCGCCGTCCGGCTGGGCGCGCCCGAGCGCAAGGTCGCCTTCTCGGTGCCGACCGGCAATTTCGGCGACGTGTTCGCGGGCTATGTCGCGAGCCGGATGGGCCTGCCGATCGAGCGGCTGATCGTCGCGACCAACGTCAACGACATCCTCCACCGCGCGCTTTCCTCCGGCGACTATTCGGCCGGCACGGTGACGCCCACCGCCGCGCCCTCGATGGACATCCAGGTCAGCTCCAACTTCGAGCGGCTGCTTTTCGACCTCTCGGACGCGCCGGTGGCCGATCAGATGCGCTGGTTCGAGGCGAGCCGGGCGATGCAGTTGACCAATGCGCAGCGCGAAGGCGCCGCGAAGCTGTTCACCAGCGACCGGATCGAGCCCGACGAAATGAACGAGGCGATGCGCTGGGCCGCGGCGGAGGCGAACCAGGTGATCGATCCGCACACCGCGATCGGTCTCGCGGCGGCGCGCCGCGCCGAACTGCCCGTGGAGACTCCGGTGGTGACGCTGGCGACGGCGCATCCGGCCAAGTTCCGCGACGCGGTCGAGCGCGCGACGGGTTCGCGGCCGCAAATGCCCTCGCGGATCGGCGACCTGTTCGAACGGCAGGAGCGCTATGACGTGCTGCCCGCCGAATTCGGCGCGATCACGGCCTATATCGCCGAGCGTGCCCGCCAGCGGCCATGAAGCTCGCGATCCTCACCGGCGAGCCCTGGGCCGATTACGGGCTGGTCGACAGCGGGCATGGCCGCAAGCTGGAGCGCTATGGCCCCTATCGCTTCATCCGGCCCGAGCCGCAGGCGATGTGGGCGCCGGCCCAGGCTGACTGGGACGCGCATGGCGAGTTCGTCCCCGCCCCCGACGACGAGGGCGGCGGCCGCTGGGTGTTCCACAAGCCGGTGCCGCGCGAAGGCTGGCCGCTTGCGTGGCGCGAGGTGAAGTTCACGGCGCAGACCACGCCCTTCCGCCATCTCGGCTTCTTCCCGGACATGGCGCCGGTATGGGACTGGATGCGCGCGCGGATCGACGGCGTCGAGGCGCCCGAATGCATGAACCTGTTCGGCTATACCGGCGTCGGCACGCTGGCGCTGGCGGCGGCGGGCGCGCGGATGACGCATGTCGATGCCTCCAAGAAATCGGTGGCCGAGGGCAAGGCCAATGCCGCGCTGTCGGGCATGGAGGACAAGCCGATCCGCTGGATGATCGACGATGCGGCGAAGTTCACCGCGCGCGAAGTGCGGCGCGAGCGGCGCTATGACGGGATCATCCTCGATCCGCCCAAATGGGGGCGCGGGCCGAACGGCGAAGTGTGGAAGCTGGAGGAAGGGCTGCCCGGGCTGATCGCGGACGCGGCGAAGCTGCTCGATGCGAATTCGCGCTTCCTGTTCCTGACGGTGTACGCGGTGCGCATGTCGGCGCTGGCGATCGGCGAGTTGCTGCGCCAGCATGTCGCGCATCTCGGCGGCACGATCGACTGTGGCGAACTAGCGGTGCGCGAAGAGGCACGCGGGCTGCTGCTGCCGACGGCCATCTTCGCGCGCTGGAGCCGCTGAGCCGCGCGCAGCGCAATCTTCTTCGTCGCGGCGTCGCGCGAACAAATAATTTTCGCGCGACGCCGCAACGACGCGACGATTTTGACGGCGGCTTCGCCGCGATTCAGGAGCGGCCGAAGCGGATCGCGGTGCCGGCTACGAAGGGCGCACCGGCAAGGTAGATCAGGCTCACCGCCGCCAGCAGCTTGAGCGCGCCCGGCTGATCGCCGGTCGAGCCCGCGCCGAAGATCAGCAGCGGCACCGCGAAAGGCAGCATCACCAGCCCCGCCAAGGCTCCCGCCCCGCGCAGCCCCGCGACCAAAGCGGCGGTGACGATCCCCAGCGCGGCGAGACCCGGCGTACCGATGGCAAGGCCGAGCAGGATCTGGGCGAGTGCCCCGCCCGACACATGGAGCAACCCGCCCGCGATCACCGTCGCGGCCAGCAGCGGCGGCGCGAAGCCGAGCCAATGGCCGATCATCTTGGCGGCGGCGACGCCCGCGTCGCTCATGCCCCGCGCGGCAAACTGATCGAGCACACCGCTCTCGGCATCGGGCGCAACCAGCCGCTCGACCGGCAGCAGCGCTGCGAGCAAGGCCGCCGCCCAGATCGCCCCGCCGCCGATCCGCGCGAGCAGCTTGCCGTCCGGGCCGACCGCGAAGGGGAAGAGGATCGCGACCAGCAGGAAAAAGGCGACCGGCAGCAACAGCCCGCCGGTGCTCCACGCACGCCGCAGCTCGCGCCAGGCGATGGCGGCGAAACCGTTCACAATGCCACCTCGATCGCGCCAGGCAGCGCCATGGGCAGGTGGGTGGCGACCAGCGCGATGCCGCCTTTCGCGCGGTGCGCCGCGATCAGCGCTTCCAGCCGGGCTACCGAGGCAAGGTCCAGCCCGTTGGCGGGTTCGTCGAGCAGCCAGACCGGTGCGCCGCTCGCCACGACGCGCGCGAAGGCCGCACGGCGGCGCTGGCCGGTCGAGAGCAGGCGCACCGGCACGCGGGCGATCTCCGCCAGCCCCACGGCTTCGAGCGCTTCCGGCACGGCCTGGGACTGTCCGTCGATCGCCGCCCAGAATCCCAGCGCAGCGGCCAGGCTCAGTTCGGGATCGAGTGCGGCGGCCTCGCTCATCAGCGCGCGGACGCCTTCGCCCTCGATCCGGCCGGCCAGGGGGGGCAACAGCCCGGCGGCCACGCGGATCAGGCTGGACTTGCCCGCGCCGTTCGGCCCGCTGACCAGCGCCGCCTCGCCCGGCGCCAGCGTGAAGCCGACCCCTTCGAACAGCAATCGCCCGCCGCGCAGGCACGCCACGTCACGAAAGGCGAGCGATGCGCTCAATCCGCGCCGTCCTCCAGCCCATGCATATCGTCATCGGACAGGCCGAAATGATGGCCGACCTCATGGACGACGATATGGTTGACCAGCGTCGCCAGCGGCACGCCGGTATGGACCCATTCGTCCAGGATCGGGCGGCGATAGAGATGGATGCGATCGGGCAGCGCGCCCGAATCGAAGGCCGATTTCTCGCCCACCGGCCTGCCGTGATAGACGCCGCTCAGGTCGAACGGATCCTCGATCCCCAGGCTGTCGAGCGTCTCGTCGTCGGCGAATTCCTCGACGATCAGGACGACGTCGGCGAGATAGGACTGGAACGGCTCCGGGATGCGCGCGAGCGCGGCGCGTGCCATCCGCTCGATCACCGCCGCGTCCGGCGCGTGGAATGGCGCTTGCCCGTTCATGACCAAGTCCATAGGCGGTGGGACGAAGCTGCGGCAAGGAGGGGATGATGGTGGCACGGTTGAGCGAGGGCTTGCGGACCGAGGCGTTGGCGTCGCTGCCGGACTGGTCCTACGATACCGAGCGCGACGCGATCACGCGGCGCTTCACCTTCAAGGACTTCAACGAGGCGTTCGGCTTCATGACGCGGGTGGCGCTGCTCGCCGACAAGGCCGATCACCATCCCGAATGGTCGAACGTGTGGAACCGGGTGGATATTCTCCTCACCACGCACGACGCGGACGGGCTCTCGACGCGCGACATCCAGATGGCGCAGGCGATCGACGGACTGCTCGCTTAGGAAGTCCTGCTCCGCAGCTCGCGGTCGAGCCGCTTGCCGGCGGTCTTGCGGATCTGTCCCGGCATCCAGCGCGCGGCGAACCACAGCTTCTTCGCGGTCTTGCCGACCTGGGTGTGGACGCGGTCGCCATGCACGGCATTCCAGGCAGCCTCGGCCACTTCCGCGACCGGCGTGATCTCCAGCCCCGAGGCGATCACCGATTCGCGGACGTTGCGGTTCGATCCCTGCACCGGCTGATCGAGCAGCGGCGTCTCGATGAAACTCGGCATCAGCGTGCGCACCTTGACGCCCGCCGGGCGCCATTCGCCGTCCAGTGCCTCGGCCAGTCCGCGCACCGCGAACTTGGTCGCCGAATAGATGGCGACGCCCGACGCGCCATAGATGCCGGCGGCCGAGCTGGTGATGAGCATCACCGAACCCGGCATCTTGGCGAGATAGGGGAAGCCGGCATGGGCGCCGTTCACCACGCCCATCAGGTTGATGTCGATGCAGCGCTGGAGTTCGGAAAGCGGCGTGGCCGCGAACTCGCCGCCCACCGCGACCCCGGCATTGTTGAACAGCACGTCGATCCGCCCCCCGCTGGCCGCGGCGAACCCGGCGAGTGCGGTCTCCCATTGGCCGTGGTCGCGCACATCCATGACATACGTGGTCGCCATGCCGGCGGGCAGGCCCGCCTTCGCTGCCTCCAGGCCCGCCGCGTCGATATCGGCCAGCCCGATGCGCCAGCCTTTGTCCGCGAAATAGCCCGCCACCGCGAGGCCGATGCCCGATGCGCCGCCGCTGATGAAGATCGCCTGTTCGCCTGCCATGCCGCCCTCCGCTTTTTTTGACCTTTTCCGCTTCATCCCGCACAACTCCAGCCGATGCCAGAGCAATCGCGCAGCGTTACCTTCAAAAATGTCAGTAAGCGCTATTCCGGCGCAATTGCTGTGGAGGACGTGTCGCTGGAGATCGCCGGGGGCAGCTTCGTCGCGCTGGTCGGCGCCTCGGGATCGGGCAAGTCGACCCTGCTCAAGATGGTCAACCGGCTGATCGAGCCGAGCGAAGGCGAAGTATGGATCGGCGGCGAGCCAGTGCGAGATGGCCCGGCGCATCTGCTGCGACGGCGGATCGGCTATGTCTTCCAGAATGTCGGGCTGTTTCCGCACATGACGGTGGGCGAGAATGTCGCGATCGGGCTGCGGCTGGCCGGCGAGCGCGATACGTCTGCGCGGGTGGCGGAACTGCTGCGGCTGGTCGAGCTGCCCGAGGAGATGGCGAAGCGGATGCCCGATGCGCTTTCGGGCGGGCAGCGCCAGCGCGTCGGCGTCGCGCGGGCGCTGGCTACGGGTCCGAAGCTGATGCTGATGGACGAAGCGTTCGGCGCGCTCGATCCGGTGACGCGCGACGGTCTGGGCAAGGCGATCCGCGCGCTCCACGAGCGGATGGGGCTGACGACGATCCTGGTCACCCACGACATGGCGGAGGCGCTGCTGCTCGCCGATCGCGTGCTGGTGATGGAAGCGGGCCGGATCGTCGGCGACGCCACCCCGCGCGCGCTGCTGGCCGGCGAGGGCGGCACGGCGGCGGATGCGCTGGTCGCGGTGCCGCGCGAACAGGCGCATCGGCTGGCGGAGCTGGAGAAGTGAGGGGCACCCTCTTGATCCTCCCCGGCACGGGGAGGGGGACCGCCGCGAAGCGGTGGTGGAGGGGGGCCTCCACGCCGGAATCCCTTGCGGCGATCCCCCTCCACCATGCTTCGCATGGTCCCCCTCCCCGTTCCGGGGAGGATCTGTGACCGCCGCCTTTTCCCGCGTGCCCGAACTGCTCGCCCAGCACCTGCTGCTGGCGTTCGCGGCGCTGCTGCTGGGGCTGGTGGTAAGCCTGCCGCTGGCGGTGTTCTCCGCACGTAACAAGACGGTGGGGCGGGTCGCGCTGGGCTTCGCCAGCCTGGTCCAGACGATCCCCTCGCTCGCGCTGCTCGCGCTGTTCTATCCGATCCTGCTGTCGCTCTCGGCGCTGGTAGGGGGCGGGATACCGGCGCTGGGCTTCCTGCCCTCGCTGCTCGCGCTGTCGCTCTATGCGCTGCTGCCGATCCTGCGGAACGGCGTGACCGGGCTCGCCAATCTCGATCCCGCCGTGATCGAGGCGGCCGACGGCATGGGCATGACGCGCACCCAGAAGCTCTGGCTGGTCGAGGCGCCGCTGGTCGCGCCGGTGCTGATGGCGGGGATCCGCACCGCGGCGGTGTGGACGATCGGCGCGGCGACGCTTTCCACCACGGTCGGCCAGCCGAGCCTGGGCGACCTGATCTTCGCGGGGCTCCAGACCCAGAACTGGGCGCTGGTGCTCGCCGGCTGCATCGCTGCGGCAGGGCTGGCGCTGGCGGTCGATGCGCTGCTGGGCCTCGCCGAATATGGCATCGCACGGCGGCGGCGCGGGCTGGTGTGGGCGAGCCTGGGGGTGCTGCTGGTGGGCGTGCTGGTCGCGCTCGCGCCGGCCTGGCCCGCCGCGCGGGGGACGGTGACGATCGGGGCCAAGGGTTTTTCCGAGCAATATATCCTCGCCCGCGTGATCGGGCACCGGCTGGAGGGCGCCGGATACAAGGTGCGTTATCGGGAGGGGCTGGGTTCGGCGGTGGCGTTCAGCGCGCTCGCGGGCGGCGATGTCGATGTCTATGTCGATTATTCGGGGACGATCTGGACCAACCAGATGCGGCGCAGCGACGTGCCGCCGCGCCAGGCGATCGTCGATGGCGTCGCCGCATGGACTCGCCAGGCGCATGGCGTGACGCTGCTGGGCTCGCTCGGCTTCGAGAACGCCTATGCCTTCGCAATGCGGGGCGACGATGCGAAGCGGCGCGGCATCGCCAGCATCGCCGATCTGGCGCCCGTAGCGCCGACGCTGAACCTCGCCACCGATGTCGAGTTCCTCGAACGGCCCGAATGGGCGGCGGTGCGGCGCGCCTATGGCCTGCGCTTCAAGTCGGCACACCCCTATCAGCCGACCTTCATGTATCGCGCGCTGGCGAGCGGCACGGCGGATGTGATCCCCGCCTTTTCCTCGGACGGGCGGATTGCGGCGGATCACCTCACGGTGCTGAGCGACCCCAAGGGCGCGATTCCCGGATACGACGCGATCCTGCTGCTCGCCCCGCGCTGGGCCGGCGATGCGCGTTTCCAGGCGGCGCTGCGGCCGCTGATCGGCGCGATCCCGGTGAGCAGGATGCGCGAGGCCAATTACCTGGTCGATCGCGACACCGACAAGGCCAGCCCCGACCAGGCCGCGCGCTGGCTTGAGCGTGGACTTGCCCGCTGAACTTCGGTTATCGCTAACATCAGAAAAATCGGGAGAGAGATGATGCGCGCCGGCCTGGGGCTTTTGCTGACGACCACGATCTTCGCCGCCATGCCGGCTTTCGCGCAGCAGGCGCCGACAGCGCTGTCTGTAGCGCATCCCGAGAAATGGCCCGCCGCCGCCAGCCAGGGGCTGGTCGATCCCGCGACCGAGAAGTTCGTCACCGAGCTGATGGCCCGGATGAGCCTGGAGGAGAAGGTCGGCCAGATGATCCAGGCCGATATCGCCAGCATGAAGCCCGAGGAGCTGCGCCAATATCCGGTCGGATCGATCCTGGCCGGGGGCAATTCGCCGCCGCTTTCGGGCGACGACCGTTCGGGCCAGGCCGATTGGGTGGCGACCGCGCGCGCCTTCCGCGCCGTGGCGATGGAGCAGCGGCCGGGCCATGTCGCGATCCCGCTGCTGTTCGGGCTCGACGCGGTGCACGGCAACAACAATGTGATCGGCGCGACGATCTTCCCGCACAATATCGCGCTGGGCGCCGCCAACGACCCTGCGCTGATCCGCCGCATCGGCGAGGTGACCGCGATCGAGACCGCCGCGACCGGGCCGGACTGGGCGTTCGGACCGACGCTGGCGGTGCCGCAGGACGATCGCTGGGGCCGCAGCTATGAAGGCTATTCGGAGGATCCGGGAATCGTCCGTGCCTATGCGGGCGAGATGGTGCGCGGGCTCCAGGGCGATCCGGGCACCACGGACCGCATCCAGAAGGGCCATGTCGCCGCCTCGATCAAGCATTTCCTGGGCGACGGCGGCACCTGGCAGGGCACCGACCAGGGCGACACCCGCGTTTCCGAGGACGAGTTGATCGCGATCCACGCCGCCGGCTATCCCCCGGCGATCGAGGCGGGCGCGATGACGGTGATGGCCAGCTATTCGAGCTGGAACGGCCAGAAGATGCACGGCAACAAATCGCTGCTCACCGATGTGCTCAAGGGCCGGATGGGCTTCCAGGGCTTCGTGGTCGGCGACTGGAACGGGCACGGCCAGGTGCCCGGCTGCACCACCACCGATTGCCCGGCCACCTTCAATGCCGGGCTCGACATGGCGATGGCACCCGATAGCTGGAAGGGCATGTTCGATTCCACCCTCGCCCATGTCCGCGACGGCAGTATCCCGATAGCCCGCATCGACGACGCGGTGCGCCGCATCCTGCGGGTGAAGGCGAAGCTCGGCCTGTTCGATCCCGCGCGCCCGATCGAGGGCAAGGCGGGCGTGCTCGGCGCGCCCGAGCATCGCGCGGTGGCGCGCGAGGCGGTCGCCAAGTCGCTGGTGCTGCTCAAGAACCAGGGCGTGCTGCCGGTGAAGGCGAGCGCGAAGGTGCTGGTGGCCGGCCCCGGCGCCGATTCGATGGGTCTCCAGACCGGCGGCTGGACGTTGAGCTGGCAGGGCGACGGCAACGGCAACGAGCTGTTCCCCAATAGCGAGACGATCTTTGCGGGCATCAAGCAGGCGGTCGAGGCCGGCGGCGGCACCGCGACGCTCTCGCCGGACGGCAGCTTCACGGCCAGGCCGGACATCGCGATCGTGGTGTTCGGCGAGCAGCCCTATGCCGAGATGCGCGGCGATATCCGCACGCTGGAGTTCCAGCCCGGCGACAAGCAGGCGCTGGCGCTGCTGCAGAAGCTCAAGGCGGCCGGAGTGCCGGTGGTGTCGGTGTTCCTCTCCGGTCGGCCGCTCTGGGTGAATCCCGAGCTCAATGCGTCGGATGCGTTCGTCGCGGCCTGGCTGCCGGGCACCGAGGGCGCGGGCGTGGCGGACGTGCTGATCGGCGATGCCGCGGGCAAGCCGCGCCGCGACTTCCAGGGACGGCTCTCCTTCTCCTGGCCGAAGACCGCCGGGCAGTTCACGCTCAACAAGGGCAGGCCCGGCTATGATCCGCTGTTCGCGCTGGGCTATGGCCTCAGCTATGCCAAGGGCGGCAGCGTGCCGAAGCTGAGCGAGGAAGCGGGCATCGATGCGTCGCTGGCGAACACCAGCGTCTTCTTCGCCAAGGGAACGGCCCAGGCGCCCTTCTCCTTCGCGACCGACAGCCATATCGCCCGGAAAACCGTCGAAGGCCCGCAGACCCAGGAAGGCGCGCAGTTGTTCGCCTGGCCCGCCGGCTCCGCCACGCTGCGCATCGGCGGAAGCCCGCTCGATCTCACGCGCGAGGCCAATGCCGATCTGTCGATCCAGATCAACTACCGCGTGGAGACGGCACCGGCGGGGCCGGTCAAATTGCTGATGGAGGGCGGAACCAACACCGGCGCGATCGACGCGACCAGCCTGTTCGCCGGCCAGACCGGCACCTGGCGCACGGCGAAGATCCTGCTCAAATGCTATCAGCAGAACGGCGTCGATCTGGGCAAGGTCGCCGCGCCGTTCGTGGTGCAGGCATCGGGGCCGTTCAGCTTTGCCATCTCCGACGTGCGGATCGTGTCCGATCCCAATAATTCGGTGTGCCCGGGCAAATGAGCTGGCTGGTCGAAGGCGGAACCATCGAAACCATCGAGATCGCACGCGGGCCTTTCCGCGCGCAATTCCTCAATCTCGGTGCGGCGCTGCGCATCCTCGAAGTGCCGGACCGCGAGGGCAGGCCGGCCAATGTCGTGCTCGGCTATCGCGACCTGGAGGAATATCGCGGCCATCCGCGCTTCTATGGCGCGATCGCAGGGCGCTATGCCAATCGCATCGGCGGGGCACGGTTCAGCCTGGACGGCGCCGAATATCGCATCGCCGCGAACGACGGCCCCAACAGCCTCCATTCCGGCCCGCTGGGATTCGACCAGCAATATTGGACGATCGAGCGGCACGATGCGGCATCGGTGACCTTCGGCCTGCTGAGCCCGGACGGGTTCAACGGCTTTCCCGGCAATCTGCATGTGCAGGTTCGCTACGTGCTGGAAGAGGATGGCCTCGCCATCGGCTTTTCCGCGACCACCGACCGCCCGACCGTCGTCAACCTGACCAACCACGCCTATTTCAACCTGGCCGGTGAGGCGAGCGGGCGGTCGATCCTCGATCACCTGCTCCAGATCCCCGCCAGCCGGATGACGCCGGTGGACGCGACGCTGATCCCGACCGGCGACTATCGCGACGTGGCCGGCACGCCGTTCGACTTCCGCACCCCGCACGCCATCCGCCGCGACATCGGCGCCGATGACGAGCAGCTAAGGCTAGGCCATGGATACGACCATAATTTCGTGATCGACGGCGATTTCGGGAAGCTGCGCCGGATCGCCACCCTGTTCGATCCCGCGTCGGGCCGGGTGATGGACCTGGAATCCACCGAGCCAGGCGTGCAGCTCTACACCGGCAATCATCTGGCGAACGGCGCGCCCGGCACCGGCGGCCGCACCTATGCCGCGCGCGACGGCCTATGCCTGGAGCCGCAGCATTTTCCGGACAGCCCGAACAAGCCGCACTTCCCCTCGGCGCGGCTCGATCCGGGGCAGGTCTATCGCCACGATATGACCTTTCGGTTTCGCGTGGCGACGACGAAGGAAGAGGCTTTTCCCTAAAATTCCTCCCCGGAACGGGGAGGGGGACCGCGCCCGAAGGCCGTGGGGGGGGGGGCCCCCCCCCGCCCCCGGGGGGGTTCCACCCCCGCCCCGCCCCCACCCCCCGCCCCGGTGCCCCCCCCCCCTTCCCGGCGGTGGATCGGCCG
>NZ_JAAVVE010000015.1 GCF_018449795.1 Sphingomonas sp. dw_22 | reverse complement strand
CCCCCCCCGTGCCGCGGGCCGCCCCCGGGGGCGGCCGCGCCGGCCCCCACCCCCGCGCCGCGCCCCCGGCCACCCCCGACGCGGTCCTGGTCGGCCTCCGTTCCGTGCTGCTGGAGCGCCGCCCCGACATCCGCCAGGCCGAGCGCGAGCTTGCAGCCGCCACCGCGGACGTGGGCGTCGCCACCGCCGATCTCTTCCCGCGCTTCTCGCTGTTGGGCAGCATCGGCCAGCAGGCGCGCATGCCGGGCGATCTCGTCTCGGGCGACAGCACGCGCCTCCAGATCGGCCCGAGCTTCTCCTGGCCGATCTTCGCGGGCGGCACGATCCGCGCCCAGATCCGCGCCGCCGACGCCCGCGCCCAGGGTGCCGCCGCGCGCTACGAAAAAGCGGTGACGGGCGCGCTCTCGGACAGCGAGGCGGCGATCAACCGCTTCCTCAATGCCCGCACCGCCGAAGCCGATGCCGCCGCGTCGCTGGAGCGCGAAAGCGCCGCCTTCGCGCTCGCCGAGCGTCGCGCTCAAAGCGGCGAGGACGACCGCCTCACGCTGCTCCGCGCCCGGGAATCGCTGCTTGCGGCCCAGCGCCGCGCCGATCAGTCCCGCGCCGCCCAGGGCCAGGCGGCCATCGCGCTGTTCAAGGCACTGGGCGGCGGCTGGAAATAGCCCCGATCAGGCGGGCACGAGATTGACGGCGCGCGGCTTGGCGGGCGGCAGGCCGCCGCTCTCCGCTTGCGCCATCAGCTCCTGCTTGCGCGCCAGCATCGCGTCGCGCAGCGCGACCAGATCGACATCCTCGGCCTTGCGGCACTGGGCGAACATGCCTTCGCTCGGCATCTCCTCCTCATGGACATGGTGCTTGATCTCCTCGGAGAGCACATGGACCTTGGCTTCGTAGAAATCGTCCTCGGGCGATCCCGCCTCGATGTCGTTGACCAGCATCTTCGCGCCGTCATGCTCGACATAGGCTTCGTCGAGCAGGTCGCCTTCGATCCTGCCGCGATAGGCGGGATAGAAGATCTCCTCCTCGATCATCGTGTGGATCTTGAGCTCGGTACAGATCTGATGCGCGAGCTTCTGTTTCGACGCGGCGCTGCGCGTGCCCTCGAACTGCTCGAACAATTCCTCCACCTTGCGGTGGTCCGCCTTCAGCAGTGCGATCGCATCGGTATAGCTTTGTTCTGCCATGGAAATTCTCCGTGATTGCGGCCCGGTAAAGCGTGAGCGGCGCGCAAAGTTCCTTTGACTAATCCAGAGCAATGCGAAATCTGGGGCGCGGGCCGATCAGGAGCGACGATGGACACCGAACGCACCGATCCCAAGCCCTCATTCGGCAAGCAGCTCGGCCCCGGCCTGATCACCGGCGCCGCCGACGACGATCCCAGCGGCATCGCCACCTATTCCCAGGCGGGCGCGCAGTTCGGCTTCCAGCTCCTGTGGACGATGATCCTCACCTATCCGCTGATGACCGCGGTGCAGCTGGTGAGCGCGCGGATCGGCCGGGTGACGGGGCGCGGGCTCGCATCGAACATGCGCGATGTCCTGCCGCGCTGGATCCTGACGACGCTGGTCGCGCTGCTCTTCGTGGCGAACACGATCAACATCGGCGCGGACCTGGCCGCGATGGGCGATGCGGCCGCGCTGGTGGCGGGCGGGGGCGGGCATGTCTTCACCATCGTCTTCGCCGTGGGGTCGACGCTCCTCCAGCTCTTCATCCCCTATCACCGCTATGCCGCGATCCTGAAATGGCTGACGCTGGTGCTGCTCGCCTATGTCGCGCTGGTGCTGATGGTGCATGTCGACTGGGCGGCGGCGGGCAGGGGCATGGTGATCCCCACGATCGCCGGGGCGGGCGCGGTCACCACGATCGTCGCGATCTTCGGCACCACGATCAGCCCGTATCTCTTCTTCTGGCAGAGCAGCCAGGAAGTGGAGGAGATCGACGGCCATGACGACGAACATGCGCTGGAGGATGCGCCCGACGAAGCGCCTCGCGAGCTTGGCCGCATCCGCATCGACACGTTCGTCGGCATGGCAGTCTCGAACCTCGTCGCGATCGCGATCATGATCGGCACCGCGGCGACGCTCAATGCCGCGGGCAAGACCGATATCGCCACCGCCGCCGACGCCGCCGAGGCATTGAAGCCGGTGGCGGGGCAGTTCGCCTTCCTGCTCTTCGCGCTGGGCATCGTCGGCACGGGCCTGCTCGCGGTGCCCGTGCTTGCCGGCTCGGTGGCTTATGCGATCGGCGAGGCGCGCGGCTGGCGGATCGGGCTGGAGCGGACGCCGGTGGAGGCGCCGGGCTTCTATGCGGTGATCGGCACCGCGATGCTGCTGGGGATCGGCATAGACTGGTCGCCGATCGACCCGATCCGGGCGCTGTTCTGGAGCGCGGTCATCAACGGCGTCGTCGCGGTGCCGATCATGGCGGTGATGATGGTGGTCGTCTCGCGCCGGGCGATCATGGCGGAGTTCACCGCGCCGATGCCGCTGCTGGTGTTCGGCTGGGCCGCGACGGCGGTGATGGCCGCGGCAGCGGTGGCGATGTTCGTGCTTTGACGCGCCAACGGATCGAAATCTGGAAGAAAATGGTCGGGAAGAGAGGATTCGAACCTCCGGCCCCTGCCTCCCGAAGACAGTGCTCTACCAGGCTGAGCTACTCCCCGACGGAGTATCGAACGGGCGCCGCGGCGCACCGGATCGATGCTGGAGCGGCGCCTATAACCATGGTCTTCGAGTCGTGCAAGCGCCTCTGATCAGCTTGTGCGCGCGGCGAGCATCGCGTCGATGCTGGTGAATTTCTCGCGCGGGCTGCCGATGCGCGCGGCGGCGATCTCGGCGGCGTCGATCTGCTGCCAGGCGCGGAAGGTGACGACGTCCACGCCGCGCCCCGCAAGCAGCGCGTCCAGCCCCGGCCGGCCCTGCCTGCCGCCGCCTTCGCCGATATCCGCGGCGATCTTCTCGACGATCGCGAAGCCGTCCGGCCGGTTGGTGCCGATCGTCCCCGTCGGCCCGCGCCGCGCCCAGCCGACCGCATAGAGACCGGGCATCACCCGCCCGTCTTCATTGGCGAAGCGGCCCGCGCGGTCGTCATAGGGCACGCCCTCGATCCGAGGCGTGCGATAGCCGATGCAGCTCACCACCAGTCCGGCGGGCAGCGCATAGGTCTCGCCGGTGCCGGCCGCATGGCCCTCGGGATCGAGCCTGGTCCGCTCGACGATCACGCGCTCCACCTTGCCGTCGCCTTCGATACGAACCGGCATCGCGAAGAAATCGAAGACGATGCGGATCGGCTTGTCCGTCTGTGTCCCCGCGAAATGGCGCAGGTGGGTGACCGACTTGCGCTGGCCGGGATCTAGCAGCATGTCGTCGCTGGCCGGGGGCAGGTCGGCCGGATCGACCACCGGCGCCGCGCGCGCCAGCTCGCCGAGCTCGCCCAGTTCCTTGGGCGTCATCGCGATCTGGTGCGGACCGCGCCGCCCCAGGATCGTGATCGTGTCGATCCTGTTGCCTCTGAGCGCCTCCAGCGCATGGCTGACGATGTCGGAGCCGGCGAATTCATCCTCGGCCTTGGCGAGGATGCGCGCCACGTCGAGCGCGACATTGCCGTTGCCGATTACCACCGCGCCTGGCCCGTGCAGTGGCGGCGCCAGGTCGGCATGGTCGGGATGGCCGTTATACCAGCCGACGAACGCCGCCGATCCGACCACGCCGGGCAGGTCTGCGCCCGGTATCTCCAGCGGCCGGTCGCGCGGCGCTCCGGTGGCGAGCACCACGGCGTCGTAGAGCCCGCGCAACTCCTCGATCGAGACGTCCTTGCCCAGGGTGACATTGCCGACGAAGCGGACATTGTCGGTCAGCGCCACCGCCTCGTAGCGGCGCGACACGCCCTTGATCGACTGGTGATCGGGCGCGACCCCGGTGCGGATCAGCCCGAAGGGGACCGGCAGTCGATCGATGATATCGACGCGCACGTCCTCGCCGAAGGTCTTCTGGCAGGCCTCCGCCGTATAATAGCCGGCAGGCCCTGAGCCGATCACCGCGATATGGCGCATGTGCTCTCCCTTCGATTTGTACGCAGCCTAGCAAGCGGGGCGGGGAGGGCAAGCGGCCCCTCGACTATATGGTTAATTGCCTGCTAATCGGCGGAGGTGAGCCCGATCGAAGTCGCCGCCACCCTGTTGGGGCTCGTCAACGTCATGCTGGTCGTGCGGCGCAGCATGTGGAACTATCCCTTCGCGCTGGCGATGGTCTCGCTCTACGGCTGGATATTCTTCGGGGCGAAGCTCTACAGCGACGCGCTGCTCCAGATCTTCTATTTCGCGGTCAATCTCTATGGCTGGTGGAACTGGGCGCGCTCGCGTGCCGAGACGGGCGAGGTCCGGGTCGAGCGGCTGGGCGCGAACGCGCGTGTCGCATGGCTCGCCGGGTGCGCCGTCGCCATTCTCGCCTGGGGTGCGCTGGTCCACCGCTTCACCGACGCCGCCTATCCCTGGTGGGACGGCGGTGTCGCGATGCTGAGCGTCGTCGCGCAGATTCTCCAATCGCGCCGCAACTGGGAAAGCTGGGTGTTGTGGATAGCGGTGGACCTGATCGCGATCCCGTTATTCATGGTTAAGGATCTCTGGCTTACGGCGGGATTGTACGGGATTTTCTTGGCCCTCTCCGTCTGGGGCCTCATCGATTGGACACGGGCACGAGCATGATTCCGCGCACCATCTGCCTTCACGGTCCTGAAAGCGTGGGCAAGTCGACGATCCTGCACAAGCTCGCCGATCATTTTGGCGGCGAGGCGATCGAGGAATATGGCCGCGAATATGCCGAAGCGCGCGGCATCGATTTCACGATGCAGGATCTGCTCGAGATCGCCAAGACACACGATGCCGGCCGCCGGATGATGCTGTCCGCCGGCGCCGATCCGCTGATCCTCGACACCGATCCGCTGATGACCGCGGTATGGGCCGACATGCTGTTCGGGAAGCGTGATCCCTGGTTCGATGCCTGGACCGGCACGGCGGACTTCTACCTGTTGTTCGACATCGATCTGCCCTGGGTCGCGGACGGCACGCGGCTGTTCGGCACGCCCGAGCTGCGCGCCCAATTCTTCGAGCTCTCCAGGGCCGAGCTGGAGCGCCGCGGCGTGCGCTGGGCGCTGGTGGGCGGGCAGGGCGATGCGCGCCTGGCCCATGCGATCGCCGCGATCGAGGCCGAGCAAAGGGCGCTCCAATCCGCCTGATGCTGCAGGTGCGAAATTGGCCGCGCATTTGTCATTAACCGGACATAATCCGCTCCTATCCGCGACCCCGCAGAGGGCGCAAACCTCACAGGAAAAAAGAACCGGAAAACCGGGAATCCGTCGTGATTCTCCGGCACGCGGTCGTGCGCCCGATGATCCAGGGTGGAAACAGTCAGTAATCGGGGATTGAACATGAAATTCGCAAAAAGCCGGTATCTCGCCGGCGCGGCGCTTGGCGCCTGCTTCTTCTCGACCGCGGCCTTCGCGCAGGATGCGCAGACGAGCGCGGACAGCGGCACCGATCTGAACGAGATCGTCGTCACCGCGGAGCGGCGCCCCGAGAACCAGCAGGACGTGCCCGTCTCGGTCGCGGTAATCAGCGGCCAGAATGCGCGCGACTTCACCGCCAGCGGCGACGATACGCTGCTCGCGCTGTCGGGCAAGGTGCCGAGCTTCTATGCGGAGACGACCACCGGCCGCATCTTCCCGCGCTTCTATATTCGCGGCCTGGGCAATATCGATTTCTATCTCGGCGCCTCGCAGCCCGTGTCGATCATCCAGGACGACGTGGTGCTCGAGCATGTCGTGCTCAAGTCGAACCCGGTCTACGACCTCGACCATGTCGAAGTGCTGCGCGGTCCCCAGGGCTCGCTGTTCGGCCGCAACACGACCGCCGGCATCGTCAAGTTCGACACCGTCCGCCCGAGCCAGGAGCTCTCCGGCCAGGCGCAGCTCAGCTATGGCAGCTACAACAGCATCAATCTCGACGCCGGCATCGGCGGCCCGCTGAGCGATAACGTGGCGGTCCGCATCTCGGGCCTGTTCCAGCACCGCGACGATTATGTCGACAACCGCTTCGCCGGTCCCAACTCCGATGGCACCAAGGGCGGCAAGAACGTGATGGGCGGCTTCGACGAGCGCGATGTCCGCTTCCAGGTGCTCGCTACGCCCACCGCCGACTGGTCGGTCCTCGGCTCGTTCCATGTCCGCAACTACAACGGCACCTCGACGCTGTTCCTGCGCAACGCGCTGGTGAAGGGTTCGAACGACGTCAGCAACGTCTCGCGTACCTCGGTCAATTATGACGAGGCCGCCAACAATCCCCAGGATTACAACACCTATGGCGGTTCGCTGAACTCGACCTGGGATTTTGGCGGCGTCACGCTGACGTCGGTCACTGCCTATGAGACCAGCAACGGCTATAGCCGCGGCGATACCGATGGCGGCGTCAGCCAGCTCGGCTATGTGCCGACGCTGGCGGCTTGCCGCGATTGCGGCGAATCGATGGGCCGCCTGCGCGACCTCGACCAGTGGACGCAGGAGCTGCGCCTCGCCAGCGACACCGCCGGCCCGTTCAAGTGGCAGCTCGGCGGCATGTATTTCGACCAGCGCGACATCACCGAATTCTACCAGCGCGCCTGGTTCCTGAGCCCCGGCGTCGTCGGCCGCAATCCCAACAACTGGGTGCGGCTGCATGACGTCAACACCAGCTGGGCGTTCTTCGGCCAGGCGAGCTACCAAGTTCTGCCCAAGCTGACGCTCACCGCCGGCGCGCGCATCACCCAGGACACCAAGACCACGGACCTGCTCAAGACCGCCGATACCGCGGCGGGCGCCGTCACCTATACCGGTCGCCATCATGTCCGTCTGTCGGACACCAAGCCGAGCTGGGACGTGAGCGCGCTCTATGAGGTGAGCCCGGACGTCAGCGTCTATGCGCGCGTCGCCAAGGGCTTCCGCGGGCCGACGGTCCAGGGCCGCTCGGCCGTGTTCAACTCGGACTTCACCACGGCGAACTCGGAAACGATCCTGTCGTGGGAAGCCGGCTTCAAGAGCACGATCGGCCGCACGCTGCGCTTCAATGCCTCGGCCTTCACCTACACGGTCGACGACATCCAGCTGAACGGCAACGATGCGGACGGCAACGGCGTGCTGTTCAATGCCGACAAGGCCAAGGCCTATGGCGCCGAGGCCGAGCTCGACTGGCATCCGGTGCGCAACCTCGCGATCTCGCTGGGTGCAAGCTATCTGCACACCGAGATCCAGGACAAGCGCGTCTATGCCCAGGTCTGCACGCTGAACGGTGTGGTCGTCTGCACGGTGAAGGATCCGGTGATCCAGCGCACCGTCTTCGGCGCGCCGGCCTATTTCGCGCAGATCGACGGCAATCCGCTGCCCAATGCGCCGAAGTACAACCTCAACCTGGCCGCGCGCTACGACATCCCGGTGTTCGAGAAGGGCAAGATCTTCATCTCGACCGACTGGAACGTGCAGGGCTACACCAACTATGTCCTCTACAAGACCGATGAATTCTATTCGGACGGCAATATCGAGGGCGGCCTGAAGATCGGTTATTCGGGCAATGACGGCGCCTATGAGCTGGCGGTGTTCGCGCGCAACATCACCAACGAGAAGAACCTCAAGGGCGTGATCGAGAACTATATGGCCGCGGTGATCAACGATCCGCGCATCATCGGCGTCTCGCTCACGGGCCGCATCAAGTAAGGTTCCCTTCCCGGGAAAACATGACCCGGCGGCGAGCGATCGCCGCCGGGTTCGTCCGGGGAAACAAAAACGGCGGCGGCCCCGGGGTCCGCCGCCGTTTGTTTGTCAGCGGATGCCCGCGATCAATAGTCGCCGGGGGGCAGGCCGCCGAGCTCCTGGACCAGCTTGATATAGGCATCGAGATAGGCGAGCACGATCACCTGGCCGATCGCGGTATCCTGGTAGCCGCCGCCGCCAACCGCGCCGAAGCCACCCCACCAGCCGGCGCCCGCGCCGCCGCCGAAGCCGATATCGGTCTTGCGCGCATAGCCCTCGACCACGGACTCCTCGGTCGTGCGGGCATCGACCATGCTCAGCGTGACATTGGCTTCCTTCTTCTTGATGTTGACCGCGCCGACCACGGCGCCGACGCCGCCGCCGATCAGCCCGCCCAGCGCGCCGCCAAGGCCGCCGCCACCCGAATTGCGATTGCCCGAGACGATATTGGGCTCGAGGAAATAGTCCGCGGCCTTCACTTGGCCCTTGCCCATGTTCGAGCCGCGCTGCATCTCGCCCTGATCGGCCATGGCGCGTTCCATCGCGCGGCTCTGCAGCGCCCGGCCGCGATTGACGAGGCTGAAACAGCCCGATTGCTGGACGAAGACCTTCAGCACAGCCTCGGGGCTGCCCAGGTTGAATTCGCGCCACCACTGATTGTCGGGCTCGACGATTGAGATCGTGCCGAGCTTCTTGGTGCAATGCGGAATGTCGCGCATGCCGCGTTCCTGCTCCTTGCGACCGGAGGATTTGTCCTGCTTCTTCTGGGCCAGGGCTGGCGTGGCCGCCATCGACAACGCGGCGACAGCCGCCGCCCCAAGCATCAACTTACGCATTCTTTTCCCCTTCCAAATCTGCCGATTCGCAACATGCAGTGTGCGGATATGCGGCGTCCTTCAACTCTTCAACACGGGAATGCGGCTCCCGGTCCCTATCACAGCGGACGATATCAGGTCCGCCACCGGGACAATAGGACAGTAACGACATCGCGCCACACGGACGCTTTGGCTTTCGTGGGCAAGCTGCTAACGCGCGCGGAATCATGGCCACCGAACTTTCCCGCATCCGCAACTTCTCGATCATCGCGCATATCGATCACGGCAAGTCGACTCTGGCCGATCGGCTGATCCAGCGCACCGGCGGGCTCACCGAGCGCGAGATGAGCGCGCAGGTGCTCGACAATATGGACATCGAGAAGGAGCGCGGCATCACCATCAAGGCGCAGACCGTGCGCCTCGACTGGAAGGGGCACGTCCTCAACCTGATGGACACGCCCGGTCACGTCGACTTCGCCTATGAGGTCAGCCGCAGCCTGGCCGCGTGCGAAGGCGCGCTGCTGGTGGTCGATGCGGCGCAGGGCGTCGAGGCGCAGACGCTCGCCAATGTCTACCAGTCGATCGAGCATGACCATGAGATCATCCCGGTCATCAACAAGATCGATCTCCCTTCGGCCGAGCCTGAGAAGGTGCGGCACGAGATCGAGGAGATCATCGGGATCGACGCGTCGAACGCGGTGCTGACCAGCGCCAAGTCGGGCATCGGCATCGAGGAAGTGCTCGACGCGATCGTCGAGCGCATCCCGGCACCGAAAGGCGACGTCAATGCGCCGCTGAAGGCGATGCTCGTCGATAGCTGGTACGATCCGTATCTCGGCGTCGTGATCCTGGTGCGCGTGATCGACGGATCGATCCGCAAGGGCCAGCAGATCAAGTTTATGCAGGAGGGATCGGTCCATCTGGTCGATCGCGTCGGCTGCTTCCGCCCCAAGATCGAGCAGCTGAGCGATCTCGGCCCCGGCGAGATCGGCTTCATCACCGCCCAGATCAAGGAAGTCGCCCAGACCCGCGTCGGCGACACCATCACCGACGCCAGGCGCCCCGCCGCCGAGGCGCTGCCGGGCTTCAAGGAAGTCCAGCCGGTGGTGTTCTGCGGCCTGTTTCCGGTCGACGCCGCCGATTTCGAGAAGCTGCGCGAGAGCATCTCCAGGCTGCGGCTCAACGACGCCTCGTTCAGCTTCGAGATGGAGACCTCCGCCGCGCTCGGCTTCGGCTTCCGCTGCGGCTTTCTCGGGCTGCTGCACCTGGAGATCATCCAGGAGCGGCTGACCCGCGAGTACGACCTCGACCTCATCACCACAGCGCCGTCGGTCGTCTACAAGCTCCTGCTCACCAAGGCGGCGGGCGAGGCCGAGCCGCGCTCGATCGAGCTCCACAATCCCGCCGACATGCCCGATCCCACGCGCATCTCCGAAATCGAGGAGCCGTGGATCAACGCGGTGATCTATGTTCCCGACGAATATCTCGGGCCGATCCTCAAGCTCTGCCAGGATCGCCGCGGCATCCAGAAGAACCTCACCTATGTCGGCGGCCGCGCCCAGGTGACCTATGAGCTGCCGCTCAATGAAGTCGTGTTCGATTTCTACGATCGGCTGAAGAGCATCAGCCGCGGCTATGCCAGCTTCGATTACGAGCAGATCGGTCACCGCCCGGGCGATCTCGTCAAGATGAGCATCCTCGTCAACAACGAGCCGGTCGATGCGCTGAGCATGATCGTCCACCGCTCGACCGCGGAGTCGCGCGGACGCGGCATGTGCGAGCGGCTGAAGGATCTGATCCCGCGCCATCTGTTCAAGATCCCGATCCAGGCGGCGATCGGCGGCAAGGTGGTCGCCCGCGAGACGATCGCCGCGCTGCGCAAGGACGTGACCGCCAAATGCTATGGCGGCGACGCCACGCGCAAGCGCAAGCTTCTGGACAAGCAGAAGGAAGGCAAAAAGCGCATGCGCGAATATGGCAGTGTCCAGATTCCGCAGGAGGCCTTCATCGCCGCGCTGCGCATGGGCGACGACAGCTAGGTTCCACGCGCGCCGGCGGCGGGGTGAGCCTCGCACGGCCCGATCGTTCCACTGATCCTGAAACGGGACCGCGCCGGGCATCCGGACGGTCCCTTTTTTGCTTTGCGGTATCTGAAAGTCGGGCGGAGACCCTTTCCGGGACAAGGATTTTTTCCCGGAAGCTTCTTTCGTCCATCATGGATGCGAAATATTCTCGCGGGTGCGAGAAATGCGCTTGACCCAAAAGCTTAACACAAGATTAACTATACCCCGAGCGCGGGCGGGACCGTGTTCAACAGGGGAAAATCGATGATGATCCATGCACGGACGTTAAAGCGCATCGCCGCCAGCGGCGCGGCCGCCATCGCCTTTGCCTGCGCCGCCATGCCGGCCCAGGCCCAATTGAAGATCAACCTGATCGACAATGGCTCGGTCGGCGGAACTCCGGCCGAACTGGGCTTCAGGATTGCCGCGGGCTATTGGGAAAGCGTTATCAGCACCGATGTGACGATCAATCTCGGCATCGGCTATAGCGTGCTTCCTCCCGGCATCATCGGCTCGACCGGCAGCGCCGCATATGGTGTCGCGACGGAAGATGTGATCGCTTCGCTCCAGGCAGTCGGCAATTCCGCGCTCGACGCGTCCGCGATCCTGCCGACATTGTCGACAACGACCTATTCCGGACTGCACGGCGTCAGCATGATCCGCAACGGCCCTCTCAATGCCAACGGCACGGGCATCAACCTGAACACCGTCGGGTATGATTCCAGCCAGTCTCTCAACAATGTCGCGCTCGCCGTCAACGAAGCCAATCTGAAGGCGCTCGGCTATACCGGCTTTGACGGGGGAAATGACGCGGACATCACCTTCAGCTCCGTGTTCAGCTTCGATTTCAATCCCTTCGACGGCATCACCGCCGGCCAGATGGACTTCATCGGCGTAGCGATCCATGAGATCGGCCATGCGCTGGGCTTCACCAGCGGCGTCGACGTTTACGATCAGCTCGCGGGCGTCGGTCCGGGCGCGTCGGTCGGCGCGGGAGTCAACTGGAACAACCAGATCGTCGGCTCGGTGCTCGATCTGTTCCGCTACAGCAACGATCCTGTCAATGTCATTCCGAAGGTCGGCGCCGCGCTCGATTGGTCGGTGGGGACCGCCGCCTATTTCTCGCTCGACGGCGGTGCGACCCAGTTCAACGGCGAATCGCTGTTCGCGACGGGCTATTACAACGGCGACGGCGATCAGGCTTCGCACTTCAAGGATACGGCGGCGTCCGTGGGCGGTTGCAACGGCTACAACCAGATCGGCATCATGGATCCGACCTTCTGCTATGGCGAGATGGGCGTGATCTCGGCCCTGGATCTCGCCGCGATGGATGCGATCGGCTGGAACCTCAACTTGGATGTCCTCGCCAACAACGGCTACACGATCAACACCAAGGAAATCTATCGCGCCGCCACCGGCGTTCCCGAGCCGACGACCTGGGGCACGATGCTCCTGGGCTTCGGCCTGGTCGGCGGCTTCATCCGCCGTCGTCGCGACCAGAAAGCGGGCGTCCTGCTCGCCGCCTGATCGCTTCGCCGATCGAAGAAAAAGAGGCCGGTCCGGGGAAACCCGGGCCGGCCTTTTTCATGGTTCGCGCGCAAGCCGAAGCGAAGACCGGGCTTTTACCAAATCTAAGGCGCTGGCTGGCAGTCTCCCGCGATCCTGATCCGTGCCGGCGCTGGCCCGGGAACCATCGCTGGGGAGAATTGCATGGACCGGCTGCCGCTGATCGCGCCGCATCCGCCGAAGCTGAGCGAACTGGGCGGCGCTTTGCGCGAAGTCGAAGCGCGCGGCATCTATTCGAACGGCGGGCCGGTGGTGCGCGGGTTCGAGGCTGCGGTCACCGAAAAGCTGTTCGGAGGCGCGGGTGACTGCCTGGCGGTCAACAACGCCACGATCGGCCTGATGATGGCGATCCGTCACGCCGCCGGCCCGCGCGCGGGCACCGGCGCGCTGGCGCTGATCCCCAGCTTCACCTTTGCCGCCACCGCGCAGGCGGCGATCTGGGCGGGCCTGACGCCGCTGCTCTGCGACATCGATCCCGACGATTGGGCGTCGAGCGCGTCGGCCGAGGCGGCGGCATTCGAGCGCTATGGCAGCCGTATCGCCGTGGTCGTGCCCTATGCCACCTTCGGCGCGGCGATCGATCTCGATCGCTATCGCCGTTATCATGCGCGCGGCCTCGGCGTGGTGATCGACGCCGCCGCCTCGCTCGGCGCGCGCGATGCCGCCGGCCGCAGCTTCGGTGCGGGCGCGCCTTTCGCGATCGTCCATTCGATGCACGCGACCAAGGTGTTCGCGACCGCGGAGGGTGGGCTGATCCACAGCGGCGACGTGCAACTGATCGAATCGCTGCGCCAGATGTCCAATTTCGGCTTTGCCGGCGGGCGCTCGGCCGAGGGGCCGGGACTCAATGGCAAGCTGCCCGAAGTGCTCGGCATCGTTGCCGCCGCCAAGCTCGACCAGATCGAGGCGCTGGCCGCGCATCGCGCCGGGCTCGACCGCATCTATCGCGATCGGCTGGGCGGGTTCGCCGCGGAAAAGGGTTTCGAGTTCCAAGAGCTTCGCGGCGCGCGGCCGGCGCTCCAGTTCCAGTCGCTGCTGCTGCCGCGCCCCTTTGCCGGGCATCGCGCCGCGATCATCGCGGCGCTGGCTGAGGCCGGTATCGGCGCCGGCCATTATTTCAGCCCGCATCTCGCCGAGCAGCCCTGGTTCCGGTCGCAGGCGCTGATCGAGCCGGTGCCGGTGTGCGACGATGTCGGCGGCCGCATCCTGTCGCTGCCGGTCACCGATAATATGACCGAGGGGGACGTCGAGCGCGTCTGCGAGGCACTGATCGATGCCTGCAACCGTTCCGGTCTGGACGGGCTGCGTACCGAGCGGCGGGGCAGGGTAGTTCATTCCGCGCTGGTGATCGGCGGCGGCCCCGCCGGCACTGCCTTGCTGACCGCGGCCACCAAGGGCGACCAGCTCGTTGCGCTCGCCAAGGGCGGGCTGGCGATCGTCGAGCGCGACGCCGTGCTCGGCCGCGGCGAGATCGGCGGCTATGCGATCACGTCGGACAGCACCGCCGAGACCTTCCTCACCGCGGTGAAGGACAATGTCCATGCCGACATCGCCGCGCTGACCGGGCATCATTCGGGCCAGGAAGTCGCGATGCATATCGGCGCGCTCGGCGTGCCGCTCACCCGCGCGACGCCGCTGCTCGAAGCCACCGGCGCGCGGCTCGCCGCGATCGTCGCGGAGCATGGCGGCACCGTCGCGACGCGCAGCGAAGTGGTCGAGGCGCGGCGGACGGCGGACGGCGACTGGGCCGCGCGGGTGCGCAACCTGCTCACCGGCGAGGAGCGGCTGATGCGCGCGGCCAATCTGGTGATCGCCACCGGCGGCTATCAGGCGCGCGCGCATGTCGAGGTCGAGCGGGTCGCAGGCGTGCCGCTGGGCGAGATCGCCGGCGAGCGGCTGATGCTGGGCGACGATTTCCTGCGCCTGGGCGGCCTCGATCGCCTGCGCCAGCGTATCGCGGGCAAACCCGCGCCGCGCATCGCCATCGTCGGCGGATCGACCAGCGCGCTTGCCGGCGCCGCGCTGATCCTCAAGGGCGCGCCCGCGCTGCCGCTCGGAGCCGGGGCGCTCGCGCTTTATCACCGCCGGCCGCTCCGGCCCTTTTACCGTTCGGCGGAGGACGCGCATGAAGACGGCTTCACCGATTTCGGCCCCGAGGACATCTGCCCGCTGAGCGGCTTCGTCTATCGCCTCGCCGGCTTCCGGCTGGAGGCGCGCGAGCTGGTGCTGCGGATGCTCGGCATCGGCGGCCGCGCGCCCGATCCGCGCATGGTGCTGCGCCGGATCACCGGCGAGGACGACGCGGCGGTCCGCGCCGAGCTGGCGAATGCGGACGTGGTGATCGGCGCGCTCGGCTATCGTCCGCGCGCGCTGCCGCTGTTCGAGGTGGACGGCACCTGCATCGCGCTCGCCGCGGACGCGCCGGGGCGTCCGCGCCTGGTCGACCAGCAATGCCGCGTGATCGATGCCGCGGGGCGCCCGGTGCCCGGCGTCTATGGCATCGGCTTGGCCTCGGGCTTCGTCCCCGAAGGGCGGCTGGGCGGCGAGGCGAGCTTCAGCGGCAAGGCCAATGGCCTGTGGCTGTGGCAGAACGATATCGGCCGGATGATCGTCGATCAGCTTCTCGACGAAGCGGTGCGCCGCGCCGCATGAGCGATCCCACCGTCTCGATCATCATGGCGACATACAACGGCGCCGCCTTGCTGCCCGAGACGCTGGCGAGCCTCGCCGCGCAGAGTTTCCGGGACTGGGAGCTGATCGCAGTCGATGACGGCTCGCGCGACGATACGGTCCGGGTGCTGCGCGATTTCGGCGATCCGCGCGTCCGGGTGATCGTCTCGGAGACCAACAACGGGCCGGTGATCGCCCGCAACCGCGCCTTTGCCCAGGCGCGGGGCCGCTATATCGCCGGGCTCGACCAGGACGATATCGCGCTGCCCGAGCGCTTTGCCCGCCAGGCCGCCTGGCTGGATGCCCACCCGGATACGGTGCTGGTCAGCACCGCCGCCGATTTCCTGATCGACGGTGCGATCGAGCCCGGCAACTGGCCGCGGCCGATGCCGCCCGTGCTGATCGACTGGCTGATCCTGATCCGCAATCCGCTCGTCTGGTCCTCGGTCCTGTTCCGCGCAGACGCCGCGCGGCGCCTCGATCCGCTCGCACGACCCGAGCTGCGCTATGTCGAGGATTTCGACCTCTATCACCGCCTGCGCCCCTTCGGCCGGCTGGCGCAGATCGATGAGGTGCTCACGCTCTACCGCTGCCACGCGCTGGGGGCGTCGCAGGTGTATAACGGCATCATGCGCGCCCATGGCGAGAAGCTGCTTGCCGATCGCCATCAGGCGCTGCTGGGCGAGGCGGCGAGCGAATTCGCCGCGCTGCTGGTCCGCCATGTGATGGCCTGCGAGCCCGTTCCGGGGCGCGAGGCGCTGGAGCGGCTCTTCACCGGCATCGCCACGCTCCGCGCCGATTTCGAGGGGCACGGCGATTATTCCTTCGTCGAGCTCGCCTGGGTCGATCGCGAGATCTCGCGGCTCTGGTGGCGGCTGTGCCGCGCCGGCATCCGCTCGGGCACGCTCCAGCTCCACCATGCGCTTGCCGACCGGCCCAGCGCCGTCGCGCTCGGCGACGGCAGGCCCGCCGATCTGATGGTCAGCCAGTTGATCGGCGGCGTCCGCGCGATCCGGCGGGGACTGGGGCGCGCTGGATGACGCAAGCTGCACCGCTAGGATGTATCGACATTCAGCCTACCTCCCCCTCTCCCCTTGAGGGGAGAGGGTTGCGCAGACTTAGTCTTTGCGTAGCAAAGGCTTAGTCGGAGCTGGGTGAGCGGCTGCGCAGCAGCCGCGCGGAGCTGCGCTCCGCTCTACCCCTCTCCAAGCTGCGCTAGGCGCTAAAGCGCCAAGCTTCGCTATCCTCTCCCCTATCAAGGGGAGAGGAGACGTGAGCGGAATGCCGGTACAACCTACCCCAGGCACGGCTGACTTGCTCCGACAGCGGCGCATGCGGCATAGCTCGTGCCGAGCGTAACCGCGGGGTAGGCGAGTGATCGATCGGCGAAGTCTCCTCTGCGGAATCGGCGGACTGCTCGCGGCACCGCGCGCCTTCGCCGCCCCGCGTGCGCCTTTGGTGCTCGCCGCCGCCAGCCTCCAGGAATCGATGAACGCTGCCGCCGATGCCTGGGCGCGCAAGGGCCATCCGCGCCCCGTGCTCTCCTTCGCCGCCTCCTCGGCGCTGGCGCGGCAGGTCGCGGCCGGGGCGCCCGCCGATCTCTTCGTCTCCGCCGACGAACCCTGGATGGACGATGTCGAGCGGCGCGGGCTGATCGTCGCCGGCACGCGCGCGCCGTTTCTCGGCAATCGCCTGGTGCTGGTCACGCCGCGCTCGAACCCGGCCAATGTCGCGCTCGGCAATCTGGCGGCGGCGCTGGGGAACGGCCGGCTGGCGATGGCCGATCCGGACTCGGTGCCCGCGGGCAAATACGGCAAGGCCGCGCTCGAAAAGCTCGGCCTGTGGAGCGCCGTCGCGCCCAAGGTCGTGCGCGCCGAGAATGTCCGCGCCGCCCTCGCCTTCGTCGAACGCGGCGCCGCACAATATGGCGTGGTCTATCTCACCGATGCCCGCGCCTCGCCGAAGGTGCGCGTCGCCGCCACCTTCCCGGCGGACAGCCACTCGCCGATCCGCTATCCGCTCGCCCGCTTGAAGGCCTCGACCAGCCCCGATGCCGAGCCGTTCCGTGCCTTCCTGCTGTCGCGCGAGGGGCGGTCGATCTTCACGCGCTTCGGCTTTTCCCCGCTCTGACATGCTGAACGCCGGGGAATGGGGGATCGTGCTCCTGTCGCTCAAGGTCGGCGGCGTCGCGGTGCTGGCGACGCTGCCGGTCGCCTTCGCGCTCGCCTGGCTGCTCGCCCGCGCGCGCTTTCCCGGCAAGGTGCTGGTCGACGCGCTGGTCCATCTTCCGCTGGTGGTGCCGCCGGTGGTGACCGGCTGGCTGCTGCTGCTCGCCTTCGCCCCGGCCGGGCCGCTCGGCATGTGGCTGGAGCACTGGTTCGGCATCACCGTGCTCTTCCGCTGGACCGGTGCGGCGATCGCCGCCGCGGTCATGGCGCTGCCGCTGATGGTCCGCGCGATCCGGCTCTCGATCGAGGCGGTCGACCGCCGACTGGAGCAGGCCGCGCGCACGCTCGGCGCCTCGCCCGCGCGCAGCTTCCGCAGCATCACGCTGCCGCTCAGCCTGCCGGGGGTGATCGCCGGCGTCGTGCTGGGCTTCGCCCGCGCGCTGGGCGAGTTCGGCGCGACGATCACCTTCGTCTCCAACGTCCCCGGCGAGACCCAGACATTGCCGCTCGCCATCTATGCCGCGCTCCAGACGCCGGACGGAGAGGGCACTGTCCTGCGCCTTGCCGGCATCTCCGTCCTGCTCTCGCTCGCGGCTCTGGTCGCATCCGAGCTGATCGCGCGGCGCATGGGCAGGGGCACCCATGTCCTTTGACGTCGATGTGACCAAGCGCCTCGGCGATGCCGAGATCGCCTGCCGGATCGAGCCCGGGCCGGGCCTCACCGTGCTGTTCGGCCCCTCGGGGGCGGGCAAGACGAGCGTGCTCAACATGGTCGCCGGTCTGATCGAGCCCGATAGCGGCCATGTCCGGGTGGGCGGAGAAACGCTGTTCGACGCCGAAATCGCCGTGAACGAGCCCCCCGAGCGGCGCCGCGCCGGCTATGTCTTCCAGGAGCCGCGCCTCTTCCCGCACATGCGGGTGCGCGCGAACCTGCTCTACGGCTGGCGCCTGGGGCAGGGGGGCGCCGATGTCGATGAGACGATCGCGCTGCTCGGCATCGTGCATCTGCTCGATCGCTGGCCGCGCACGCTTTCGGGCGGCGAGGCGCGCCGCGTCGCGATCGGCCGCGCTTTGTTGTCGAACCCCGCCTTCCTGCTGCTCGACGAGCCGCTGTCTTCGCTCGACCGCGCCCGGCGCGAGGAGATCATGGCCCTGCTCGAGCGGCTGCGCGATACGGTGCGCCTGCCGATACTGATGGTGACGCACGACCGCGAAGAAGCCGATCGGCTCGGCAGCCGGATCGTCGCGATTTAGGCGCCGCGATCCATCTCGGGCGTATAGAGGTGCCAGGCCAGGCGCCGATCCCTCTTGGTCACATAGAGCGCGACGTCGGCGCGGCGCACTGCTTCCGCAGGGCTTACGCCCGCCTCCCGCACCAGGGCGATGCCGATGCCGGTGGTCACATGGTGCCGATGCCCGTCGATCTCGATCGGAGCCGAGACGGTCGCAGCGATCCGCTGGGCGATGGCGATCGCGGCGTCTTCCTGGATATTCGGCGCGATCACCGCGAATTCGTCGCCGCCGAAGCGCGCGGCGCAGTCTCCGTCACGTACCGTCGCGGCGATCCGGCGGGCCACCGCGATCAGCAGCGCGTCGCCTGCGCCGTGCCCGTAATTGTCGTTGATCTGCTTGAATCCGTTGAGATCGAGCATCAGCACCGCATGGATGGTCCCCGCCACCACGGGATGCGCAAGCAGCGCGGCCAGCGTCTCGTCGAACGCGCGGCGATTGGCGATGCCGGTCAGCGCGTCGTGATAGCCGAGATCGCGCGCGACATGCTCGGCCTCGATGCGTCGGTGCTGCTCGCGGATGCGCGCGCGGTGCTGGTTCAGGCTGAACGCGAACATCGTCAGGATCAGCGCGGACCCGAACAGCAGGAACTCGTCCAGCTCGATCCGCGTGCGCCGGTCGGTCAGCTGGGTGGTATCGTCCTGGAACACGTCCACCGCGAAAATGGCGTAGAGCCCCGCGAGGCCGGCCAGCACGAGGATCCACAGGTTCCGATTGAACAGCAACGTACGAATATTCGCCTCCGGCCTCCATAATAGAGACAATTCGGCGGCTGCTAAGGGGCTGCAAGGTTAATTAATGTCAAGTCGGTGTGACCGCCGCCTCGATCAGGGCCGCGCAGGCGGCGTTGAGCGGGGCGGGGATGCCGTGCTTCTCGCCCAGCCGGACGATCACGGTGTTGCGCGCATCGATCTCCATGCGGCGCCCGGCCAGATGATCGGCCATGAGCGAGTTCACCGATTGCGGGTGCGCCCGCCGGGTCCAGACCACTACCTTGTCCGCCAGCGTGTCGGGCAGGTCAGCGCCCTCGGCGCGGCCGACCGCGATGCATTCGCGCACCAGGGCGCGCATCACCTCCGCCACGCCTTCGTCATTGGCGACCTCGGCCGGGCGGCCGGTCAGCGCGCAGACGATGCCGGAGCAGTTGATCGCCAGCTTGCGCCAGGCGGCGGTGAGGAAATCGGGCGTGGTCTGCGCTTCGATCGGGGTTGCGGCGAAGAGGGCGATGAACGCCTCGCCGGCTGCGCCCTCGGGTACATGGATCGTGCCGGCGCGGCGCTGGACGATCCGGCCCGGCGCGGTGCGCTCGGCAGGCAGGTCGATGATGACCGGCACGGTGCGGTCCTGCGGCACGGCGGGAAAGCGCTCGCGCTGCTCGACGCCGTTCTGGATCACCGCGAGCCGCGTCTCCGGACCCATCAGCCCGGGCAGCCAGGCCGCCGCCGCGGCGCAATCATAGGTCTTGGTGGTGGCGAGCACCCAGTCGACCGGCTCGGCCTCCGTGGGATCGGTAAGGATATGCGGCTTCGCGTGGATCGCGCCGTCGGGCGTCTCCACTTCGAGATCCTCGAGCGGCGACCGCGCGCACAGGATCACCCGATGCGCACCGTCCTGCGCCAGCCACGCCGCCAGCGTGCCGCCGATCGCGCCGGCGCCGATGACGGCGATGCGCGTCACCGATCGCCGCCCAGATAGTCCATCTTGCCCACCGGCACGCCCTTGTGGCGCAGGATCGCATAGGCGGTGGTTACGTGGAAAAAGAAGTTGGGATGCGCGAAGCCGAGGATATAGCCGAGCCCCTTGAACTGGCGGCTGCTCCGGGCCGTCCTGACCTCGATATCGGCGTCCTCGCGCCCGTCGATCGCCTCGCGCGGCACCGAGTTGAGGAAATCCACCGTCGCGGCGATGCGCGCCAGGAGTTCGTCGAAGCTAGCCTCGGTATCGGGCATGGACGGCCCCTGGATGCCCGAGAGCCGCGCGGCGGCGAACTTGGCGGTATCGCTTGCGCGCTGCACCTGGCCGGTGAGGGGCAGCATGTCGTCATAAAGCCGCGCGCTCAGCAGGTCTTCCTGCGCGATGCCCTGCGCATCGGCATAAGCGCGGCCCTTTTCGAGGAAGGCGGACATCGCCGCGAAGCCGCGGAGATAGACGAGGACCGTGAGGTCGTAGAGTTCGGTGGCCATGCGCGCCAGATAGGGCGCCCGGCGCCCAAAGGAAACGGGGCCAGAATGAATTTCGCCGCACGCCGCCGCCCCGGGGGTCGCCCGGACGGCGGCGGCGACCGGTCAGAACGCTGCGCGCAGCGTCGCCTGGAACAGCGGGCCGGAATGCTCGCGCTCGATCTCATATTCGTCGAGATCGCCGGCGGCGCGGTTGGCGAGGATTTCCTCCACCGAATCGCCGTCCCACTTGTTGAAGTTTTCCTTCTTCACCCGGTCGAGCAGGTTCTGTGCCGACAGGCGGACCACGAGATGCTTGCCGATGCGCTTTTCGACAAAGGCTTCCAGATCGGGATCGTAGCTGAGGTTTACCGTCTCATCGAGGTTCGATTCGAACGCCGAGCTGCGGCCCGAGATCGTCGCGCCGAAGCTCACGTCCGCAGGCGCCACGTTCTGGATGAAGCCGACATTGTAGATATGGTGCGGCTGGTTGTTGAAGCGGCGTTTCTCGCCGGTGAACGGGTCGGTCGTCTTGCTGTCGAGATAGGTATAGTTGGCGAACAGGCCGGTCTCGCCGAAGGCGAACACGTTGATCGGCGTGGAGAAATCCACCTCGACGCCCCAGGTCTGGCCGTCGCCGATATTGCCGGGCGTGAAATCCTGGCCGCCATCTTCGTTGCCGCCCTGCGAGACGAGCTCGATCAGATCCTTGATGTCGCGGTAGAAGAAGTTGACGCCCACGATGCCCTTGGCACCCAGCCGGCGCTCATAGCCGACATCGACGCCCCAGGCCTGCTCGTTGCGCAGCGACGGGTTGCCGGTGGTGGTGTCGTCGTCGCCCGGGTTCTCCGGCTGCTCATAGGGTGAGATCAGGTCGTAATCGGGACGGCGCACCGTCCGCGCGACCGAGGCGCGGAACTGGTCGCGCGCGGTCGGTGCATAGCGCAGGTGGAGCGAGGGATTGAGCTGGCTGGTGTTGTACGAAGCCGTGCCGTCCACGCCGGTCACGTCGCGATCGGTGATCTCGTAGCGCAGGCCCGCGTCGATCGAGACCTCGCTCGAAGGCTCGAAGGTTAGCCGCAGATAGGGATCGTAGCGCTTCTCCTTGATCGTGAAGGTGGCGGCGGGATCGGTCTCGGTCTCGTCGTCCTCGACGTCGAGCACCGAATTGGAGCCGGTGCGCTTCTTGCTCAGCAGGTCGATGCCGCCCTTCACCTTGAACGGGCCGCTGTCGCCATAGCGCAGGAAGATCGTGCCGGTGAATTCGTCGTCCTTGATGCGGGTCGATTCGATCTCGTTCAGCGCGAGGTCACTCAGATCCTCCTCATCGCCTTCGGAGGCCAGCGCATCAGTATGATCGCGATAGGCGTTCCAGCCCCCGGCGATGCCGAGCTTGAGGTTGCCCAGTGGGATCAGCGCGTCGCCGGTGACCGCATAGGTCTGCTGGTCGATCTCCTCATGCTGGGTCTCGACGCCGTCGAACGCCAGCTCGCCATCGTCCATCTCGGTCGTGCGCGAGGTTTCGTCCTCGTTGCGATCGGTATCGACGAAGAAGCCGCCCAGGCGGAAATGGCCGCCGTCGCCGAAGCGGGTGCTGATCTCGGCGCTGCCCGAAAGGTCGCTGCCGTCGCGCGTGTCGTCCTGGGCCTCGAAATTGTTGAACGAGGGATCGCTGACATATTTGCTGTTCAGCCCGTCCGGGAAACGCTTGTCGTCGGTTACCGGCGTGTCGTCGAAGCGGTACGAGACCTTCTTCTTCGGGTTGCGGCGCTTCTGGTAGTTGAGCGCGCCCCACACGTCGGTCGAATCATTGATATGCCCGGCATAGGCGATCGCGCCCGAGGGGCGGGTGCCGCCGTCGCGGGCGTTGACCAGCGCGCCGGCCTTGACGAAGCCGCCCTCGAAGCTGGTGCTTTCCTTGGTGACGATGTTGAGCGTGCCGGCCGCGCCTTCGCTGGGCTGGTCGGCGCGGGGCGCGCGGACGATCTCGATCCGCTCGACCAGCTCGGCCGGGATGCGATCGACGAAGAAGCTGCGATCGGCCTCGCCGCCGGGCGCGCGGCGGCCGTTGATGAGCACCTGGGTATAGCCCGGCGGCAGGCCGCGGAACTGCGGCTGGTCGTACTCAAGGACGTCGGACGTGAAGGTGACGCCCGGCACGCGCTTCAGCATCTCGCCGACCGAGACCGGCTCGAACTTCTGGAAATATTCCAGGTCGTAGGAAAGGACGGGGTTCGGGTCCGCGGTGCGGTTGCGGAAGAATATCTCGCCTGTGACCAGGATGTCGTTGGCGCGCTGTTCGTCGTCGCTCTTTTCGTCATCATCCTGCGACTCGGCGGCAGGCTGGCTGCCGTCTTGCGCGAAAGCCGAATCCGGCATCAAGCTGCCGGCGAGTACGGCCAATGCCGCTCCGCCGAGAAGGCGCGAAACATTCATGTCATTATCCCCTTGCATCGAGGAGCGATTCAGGCCCCCGCTCAAGGGGTGCTCAACAGGATGGAGATGAAAATGCGGGGAAGTTTCGGCGTCTATTCGGTTACAGTTTCGTTTCTTCTTTGTGGCTGTGCGATGCAGGCAACACCGCCGCAGGCGGCCATCTCCTATCCGGCGGTGAATGTGCCGGCGGCCGGCGAGACGGCGGCGGTGGCGACGCAGAATGCCGACGCCGCCGATGACCCCGCGATCTTCGGCAAGCCGGGCGGCGCGCGCTTCGACTTTGCCGGCAAGACGATCGACGGCCTGCTCCTCGGCACCGACAAGAAGGCGGGCCTCTATGTCTTCGCCCTCGGCGGCGAAGTGCTCCAGTTCCTGCCCGACGGGCTGCTCAACAATGTCGATCTCCGGCCGGAGGGCGAAGGCTTCGTCGCCGGCGCCTCGGCCCGCACGCCGGGCAGGATGGGCGTGGCGCTCTATCGTTTCGACGGGGCGAGCGACGTGAGGCCCGCTGGCTTCATCCCGGCCGACACCGGCGAGCCCTATGGTTTCTGCATGGGCCGGATCGACGATGCGCCGGTCGCCGTGCTCGTGCTGAAGGACGGGCAGGTCCGCGTCTATGACCTCGACCTGTCGCAGCCCGCGATTTCCGGCAAGGAGCGGCTGCGCTTCGCCATCGGCACCCAGTCCGAGGGCTGCACCGTCGATGATGCCGCCGCCACGCTGTTCGTGGGCGAGGAGGATGTCGGCATCTGGCGCTACGACCTCAAGGCTGCGCCGGGCACCCGCATTTCGGTCGCGAAGGCGCGGCAGGGGCAGTTGGTCGACGATGTCGAGGGCATGTCGCTGCTGCGGGACGGCGGCGCGACCTATCTGATCGTTTCCAGCCAGGGCGACGATGCCTTCGCGGTGTGGGACGTGACCGGCGCGGCGGGCAGCGAGCGCTATGTCGGCCGTTTCCGCGTGGCGCCCTCGGGCGGCGTCGATGGCGTCAGCGGCACCGACGGCGTCGATGCCTGGACCGGCCCGATCGGCCGCTTCGGCCAGGGGCTGGTGGCGATGCAGGACGGCGACAATGACGGCCAGGCCCAGAACTTCAAGCTGGTCGACTGGGCCGCGGTGAAGGCGGCGCTGGGACGCTGAGGCGAAATCATGCGCTCCCCGCTCCCGCTTCGGCGGGGGCGCATGTCCGATCCGGGCCGTCCCCGGCCGATCGGCAAAATGGAAACGATGCAATTCCGGCGAGAGCCTTGCGATCCGGGTCTCGCGCCGCCAGTTCCCATGCTTCGGCAGGCATCGGGAAGATTGGCATGAAAAGGATCGGTTTCCTCTCGTTCGGACACTGGTCCGCCTCGCCCCATTCGGAGACCCGATCCGCGAGCGACGTGCTGCTCCAGTCGATCGACCTTGCGGTCGCGGCGGAGGAGCTGGGCGCGGACGGCGCCTATTTCCGGGTCCATCATTTCGCGCAGCAGCTATCGTCTCCATTTCCGCTGCTCGCCGCCGTGGGAGCACGGACCAGGCGCATCGAGATCGGTACGGGCGTGATCGACATGCGCTACGAGAACCCGTTCTACATGGCGGAGGATGCGGGCGCGGCGGACCTGATCGGCGGCGGGCGGCTCCAGCTCGGCATCAGCCGCGGCTCGCCGGAGCAGGTGATCGAGGGCTGGCGTTACTTCGGCTACGCGCCGGCAGAGGGTCAGGATGACGCCGACATGGGCCGCAGCCATGCCGAGGTGTTTCTCGATCTGTTGAAGGGGGAGGGGTTCGCCCGGCCCAATCCGCAGCCGATGTTCCCCAATCCGCCGGGGCTGCTGCGCCTGGAGCCGCATTCGGCGGGCCTGCGCGAGCGGATCTGGTGGGGATCGGCGTCGAACGCCACGGCGATCTGGGCGGCGGAGAAGGGCATGAACCTGCAAAGTTCGACGCTCAAGGCGGACGAGACGGGCGAGCCGTTCCACGTCCAGCAGGCGAAGCAGATCCGCGCCTATCGCGAGGCGTGGAAGGCGGCCGGCCATGCGCGCGAGCCGCGCGTGTCGGTCTCGCGATCGATCTTCGCGCTGATGGACGATCGCGATCGCGCGTATTTCGGGCGCGGAGACAGCAGCGACCAGGTGGGGATCATCGACAATATGCGTGCGGTGTTCGGGCGCTCCTACGCCGCGGAACCCGAGCGGCTGATCGAGGAGCTGCGGGCGGACGAGGCGATCGCCGAGGCGGATACGCTGCTGCTCACCGTGCCGAACCAGCTCGGCGTGGCGTATAACGCGCACGTCATCGAGGCCATCCTCAAGGACGTGGCGCCGGCGCTAGGCTGGCGATAAGTTTGCCGGAGGCGGGGAGGCGGGGAGGCGGGGAGGCGGGAGCCCTATCGGTCGCCCACGCCCCGCCCGAAGGTGAACGACAGCGCCAGCCCGCCCGAGAACTGGTTGCGCGAGCCGAGCTCGCGCACCACCGGCGAGCGGGCCGCATCGCCCACCAGCCGGTCATATTTGGCGAAGCCGTAAAGCCCCCAGCGCGGCGTGAGCTGGTACAGCCCGGTCGCGCTGGCGCCCACTGCGTGAATCCCCGCGCCGCCGGGATCATAAGCCGCCAGCCCCGATGCGGCGGCCTCGCGCGGCGAGATGCCGAACCAGGCATCCTGATAGCGCGCGTTCGACAGCGAGATGCGCGGACCCAAGGCGAACAGCCAGCGGTCGCGGTCGCGCGTGACGTAATCCAGCCCGGCATTGCCCACCAGGCCCTTGTGCCCGTTCACGCCCTGCCGCGCCTCGACATGGACGCGCAGCCTGGGCGCGATCCAATATTGCGCGAAGCCCCCCAGCTCGATGCTGGTGCCCACCTCGTCGATCGCGGCATGGGATTCACTGCGCTTGCGGCCGGTCTGGAAGTTCAGCGCCGGCCCGAACGCGAAGCCCTTCGCCTTGAGCAGCGGGAAGCCGAAGCTCTCATCGGCTGCCTCGAACGGGAACGGATTGTCCCCGCGCGCGACCGCGACGTCGATCAGCGGGCTGACGCTCACATTGTCCGCCCCCGGATAGGCGGGGCCGATCAGCGGGCCGAGCGCGACGCGGGTGCGCCTGGGCTCCTTGGCTTCGGGGGAATCGGAAGTCTGCGCCGCAGCGTTGCCGGCAAGCATGGCGCAGGGCAGCGCGGCGGCTGCGAGAAGGGGGCGGAGCATCACGATCGAACGAAGCATATCCCCGCTTTGTTGCCCCGGCGGACGGCGCGCAAGAAAAAGCCGCCGCCCGGCATCCCGGACGGCGGCTTTTCTTCTGTTCAGCGCGGGAGCGGCCGAACGGGAGAGTCTCACTCCTCGTTCAGATACTCGCCCGCATCCGCATCGGTGCCGTGGCCCGAAGGCACGACCGACGCGAGGGCGTCGTCGCCGGTGCCGGCGGAGTCGCGGGCGCTGCGGGCCAGCTCGGCCGCATGCTCCTCGGCTGCGCTGCTCGGCGCGATCAGCGAAGCCGCTTCCATCTTGCGCTGGGCGACGCGGAGCGCCGCGTCGCGCGAAGAGGCGGCGACCCGCAGACGGTTCATGCCCGCGCCGGTGCCGGCGGGGATGAGACGGCCGACGATCACATTCTCCTTCAGGCCGATCAGCGTGTCCTGCTTGCCCTGGACCGCCGCCTCGGTGAGGACGCGGGTGGTCTCCTGGAACGACGCCGCCGAGATGAAGCTGCGGGTCTGCAGCGACGCCTTGGTGATGCCCAGCAGGATCGGCTTGCCCTGGGCCGGGTTCTGGCCGGGGGCGAGCTTGCCGTTCTGTTCGTCCATCTCGTCGCGATCGACCTGCTCGCCGGCGAGCAGCGTGGTGTCGCCGCCGTCGGTGATCTCGACCTTCTGCAGCATCTGGCGAACGATCACCTCGATGTGCTTGTCGTTGATCTTCACGCCCTGGAGTCGATAGACTTCCTGGATTTCCGACACGAGATATTCCGCGAGCGGCTCGATGCCGAGCACCTCGAGAATGTCGTGCGGATCGGGGCTGCCGCCGATCAGGTTGTCGCCACGCTTGACGTAGTCGCCTTCCTGGACGTCGATCACCTTCGACTTCGGAACCAGATACTCGACCGTCTCGCTGCCGTCGTCCGGCTGGATGCCGATCTTGCGCTTGGCCTTGTAGTCCTTGCCGAACACGACACGGCCCGAGACCTTGGCGATGATCGCGTTCTCCTTGGGCTTGCGCGCCTCGAAGAGCTCGGCGACGCGCGGCAGACCGCCGGTGATGTCGCGGGTCTTGGCGGACTCGCGGCTGACACGGGCCAGAACGTCACCGGCCTGGACCTGTGCGCCGTCCTCGACCGAGAGCACCGCGCCCGGCGCCAGCATGTAGCGGCCGGTTTCGCCCGAAGCCTCGTCGAGCAGGGTCAGGCGCGGACGAAGGTCTTCCTTCTTGGCGGACGCGCCACGGTTCTCGGTGATGACGCGCTGGGCGATGCCCGTCGCTTCGTCGACCTGCTCGGTCATCGTCTTGCCGTCGATCACCTCGACATATTTCACGATGCCCGGGTTTTCCGTGATCACCGGCATGGTGAACGGATCCCATTCGGCCATGCGATCGCCCGCCGAGACCATGTGGCCGTCGTCGAACATCACATAGGCGCCATAGGGGATGCGGTGCACCGCCAGTTCGCGGCCGTCCATGTCGACGATCGCGATCTCGCCCGAACGGCTCAGCACCACGCGGCGGCCACGCTGATCGACGATCAGGCGCAGGTCGCGGAACTCGGCGGTGCCGTCCACCGGCGCCTCCAGGTTCGACTGCTCGTTGAGCTGCGCCGCGCCGCCGATGTGGAAGGTGCGCATGGTGAGCTGGGTGCCCGGCTCGCCGATCGACTGCGCCGCGATGACGCCGACGGCTTCGCCGATGTTCACCGGCGTACCGCGGGCGAGGTCACGGCCATAGCATTTGCCGCACACGCCGATCTTGGCTTCGCAGACCAGCGGCGAACGGATCTTCATGCCCTGGATGCCGATCGCCTCGATCTTCGCGACCGCCGCCTCGTCGAGCAGCGTGCCCGAGGGGATGACGATCTCGTTGGTCTTGGGATCGACCACGTCCTCGGCCGTGGTGCGGCCCAGGATGCGCTCGCCGAGCGATGCGATCACCGAACCGCCCTGCACGATCGCGCGCATTTCCAGCGCCCGCTCGGTGCCGCAGTCCAGCTCCATGATGACGCAATCCTGCGACACGTCGACCAGGCGGCGGGTCAGGTAGCCCGAGTTCGCCGTCTTGAGCGCCGTATCCGCGAGACCCTTGCGGGCGCCGTGGGTGGAGTTGAAGTATTCAAGGACGGTCAGGCCTTCCTTGAAGTTCGAGATGATCGGCGTCTCGATGATCTCGCCCGAAGGCTTGGCCATCAGGCCGCGCATGCCGGCGAGCTGCTTGATCTGGGCCTGCGAGCCGCGGGCGCCGGAGTGGGCCATCATGTAGATCGAGTTGATGTCCTTCTCGCGGCCCGTCACCGGATCGCGCTTCACCGCCTTGATCTCGTCCATCATGGCGCTCGCCACCTGATCGCCGCAGCGGCTCCAGGCGTCGATCACCTTGTTGTACTTCTCCTGCTGCGTGATCAGGCCGTCCTGATATTGCTGCTCGTAATCCTTCACGAGCGCGCGGGTCTCATCGACCAGGCCCACCTTCGCGTCCGGAATGATCATGTCGTCCTTGCCGAACGAGATGCCGGCCTTGAACGCATGGCGGAAGCCCAGTGCCATGATCGCGTCGGCGAACAGCACGGTCTCCTTCTGGCCGGTGTGGCGATAGACCTCGTCGATCACGTCGCCCACGTCCTTCTTGGTGAGGAGGCGGTTGACGGTCTCGAAGGGCACCTTCGACGATTTCGGCAGCGTCTCGCCCAGCAGCATGCGGCCCGGCGTGGTCTCGACGCGCTTCATATACTGGTTGCCGGCCTCGTCGGTCTGCGGAACGCGGCTGATGATCTTGGTGTGGAGCGTCACCGCGCCGGCCTCGATCGCCTGATGCACTTCCGCCATGTCGGAGATCAGCATGCCTTCGCCGGGCTCGCCTTCCTTCATCATCGACAGATAATAGAGACCCAGCACCATGTCCTGCGACGGCACGATGATCGGCTTGCCGTTCGCGGGGCTCAGGATGTTGTTGGTCGACATCATCAGCACGCGCGCTTCGAGCTGGGCTTCGAGCGAAAGCGGCACGTGGACGGCCATCTGGTCGCCGTCGAAGTCGGCGTTGAACGCCGAGCAGACCAGCGGGTGCAGCTGGATCGCCTTGCCCTCGATCAGCACCGGCTCGAACGCCTGGATGCCCAGGCGGTGGAGCGTCGGCGCGCGGTTCAGCAGGACCGGGTGCTCGCGGATCACTTCGTCCAGGATGTCCCAGACTTCCTTGCGCTCCTTCTCGACCCACTTCTTCGCCTGCTTGAGGGTCATCGAGAGACCCTTGGCGTCGAGGCGGGCATAGATGAACGGCTTGAACAGCTCGAGCGCCATCTTCTTCGGCAGGCCGCACTGGTGCAGCTTGAGCTCCGGTCCGGTCACGATGACCGAGCGGCCCGAATAATCGACGCGCTTGCCGAGCAGATTCTGGCGGAAGCGGCCCTGCTTGCCCTTGAGCATGTCGGACAGCGACTTGAGCGGACGCTTGTTGGCGCCCGTGATCGTGCGGCCGCGGCGGCCATTGTCGAACAGCGCGTCGACGGCCTCCTGCAACATGCGCTTTTCGTTGCGGACGATGATGTCCGGCGCGCGCAGCTCCATCAGGCGCTTCAGGCGGTTGTTGCGGTTGATGACGCGGCGATACAGGTCGTTGAGGTCCGAGGTCGCGAAGCGGCCGCCGTCCAGCGGCACCAGCGGGCGCAGCTCGGGCGGAATGACCGGCACGACGTCGAGGATCATCCACTCGGGGCGGTTGCCCGAATCGATGAAGCTCTCGACGACCTTCAGCCGCTTGATGATCTTCTTGGGCTTGAGCTCGGACTTGGTGACCGCCAGCTCTTCCAGCAGCTCCTTGCGCTCGCCTTCGAGGTCGAGGTCCATGAGCATGATCTTGACCGCCTCGGCGCCGATGCCGGCCGAGAACGCGTCCTCGCCATATTCATCCTGCGCGTCGAGCAGCTCGTCCTCGGTCAGCAGCTGGAACTTCTCCAGCGGCGTCAGGCCCGGCTCGGTGACGATATAGCTCTCGAAATACAGCACGCGCTCGAGCTGCTTGAGCTGCATGTCGAGTAGCAGGCCGATGCGGGACGGCAGCGACTTGAGGAACCAGATGTGCGCGACCGGGGCGGCCAGCTCGATATGGCCCATGCGCTCGCGACGGACCTTCGAGACGGTCACTTCCACGCCGCACTTCTCGCAGACGATGCCCTTGTACTTCATGCGCTTGTACTTGCCGCACAGGCACTCGTAATCCTTGATCGGACCGAAGATGCGCGCGCAGAACAGGCCGTCACGCTCGGGCTTGAACGTGCGGTAGTTGATCGTCTCGGGCTTCTTGATCTCGCCGAACGACCAGGAGCGGATGCGATCCGGGGATGCGATGCCGATCTGGATCTGGTCGAAGGTCTCCGGCTTGGCCACCGGGTTCGCGAAGTTGGTAAGTTCGTTCATTTCTTTTTCCCTCTGGAGGGTAAAATCTTGTCGGCGAAGGGGAGGGCGCTACCCGAAGGCAGCGCCCGCACCCTTTATTCCGCCGCGATCTGGACGCCGTCGGTGTCGAAGCCCGGCTCGTCGGCCTTGAGTTCGACGTTGAGGCCCAGCGAGCGCATTTCCTTGACGAGCACGTTGAAGCTCTCCGGGATGCCGGCCTCGAACGTGTCGTCGCCCTTGACGATCGCCTCATAGACCTTGGTGCGGCCGACCACGTCGTCGGACTTCACCGTCAGCATTTCCTGGAGCGTGTACGCCGCGCCGTAGGCCTGGAGCGCCCAGACCTCCATCTCGCCGAAGCGCTGGCCGCCGAACTGCGCCTTGCCGCCCAGCGGCTGCTGGGTGACGAGCGAGTAGGGCCCGATCGAACGCGCGTGGATCTTGTCGTCCACGAGGTGGTGGAGCTTCAGCATGTAGATGATGCCCACGGTCACCTTGCGGTCGAACATGTCGCCCGTGCGTCCGTCGAACAGCTCCGACTGGCCCGACGTGTCGAGACCCGCCAGCGACAGCATCTCGGACACGTCCTTCTCGCGCGCGCCGTCGAACACGGGCGTGCCCATCGGCACGCCGGTCTTCAGGTTCTGCGCCAGCTCGATGACCTGCGATGCGTCGCGCGCCTTGATGTCGTCGGCATAATGGTCGCCATAGACTTCGAGCAGGCGCGCCTTGACCGCTTCCGGCATATCGCCGCCCTTGGCATCGGGATTGGCTTCACGCCAATCCTCCAGCGCGGTGTGGATCTGCTGGCCCAGGTTGCGGGCAGCCCAGCCGAGATGGGTCTCGAAGATCTGCCCGACGTTCATGCGCGACGGCACGCCCAGCGGGTTGAGCACGAGATCGACCGGCGTGCCGTCGGCGAGGAACGGCATGTCCTCGGCCGGCAGGATCCGCGAGATGACGCCCTTGTTGCCGTGACGGCCGGCCATCTTGTCGCCCGGCTGCAGCTTGCGCTTCACCGCGACGAAGACCTTGACCATCTTGAGCACGCCCGGCGGCAGCTCGTCGCCCCGCTCCAGCTTCTCGCGGCGATCGTGGAACTTCTCGGTGATGCGCTTCACGGCCTCGTCATACTGGCCCTTCACCGCTTCCAGGTTCGACTGCATCTGGTCGTCCTGCACCGCGAACTTCCACCACTCGTGGCGGTCGACCGAATCGAGCAGGTCGGCGTCGATCTCCGAACCCTTCTTGATGCCCTTGGGGGCACCGGTGGCGACCTGGCCGAGCAGCATCTCGCGCAGGCGCGACCAGGTGGCGCGGTTCAGGATGTTGCGCTCGTCGTCCGAGTCCTTCTTCAGGCGCTCGATCTCCTCGCGCTCGATCGCCATCGCGCGCTCGTCCTTGTCGATGCCGTGGCGATTGAAGACGCGGACGTCGACGATCGTGCCGGCAACGCCCGGGGGCAGGCGCAGCGAGGTGTCGCGCACGTCCGAAGCCTTTTCGCCGAAGATGGCGCGGAGGAGCTTTTCCTCCGGCGTCATCGGCGATTCGCCCTTCGGCGTGATCTTGCCGACCAGGATGTCGCCCGGCTCCACTTCGGCGCCGATATAGACGATACCGGCCTCGTCGAGGTTGCGAAGCGCTTCCTCGCCGACGTTCGGGATGTCGCGCGTGATGTCCTCAGGCCCGAGCTTGGTGTCGCGGGCCATCACTTCGAACTCATCGATATGGATCGACGTGAACACGTCGTCCTTCACGATCCGCTCGGAGATCAGGATCGAGTCCTCGTAGTTGTAGCCGTTCCAGGGCATGAACGCGACGAGCGCGTTGCGACCCAGCGCCAGCTCGCCGAACTCGGTCGAGGGGCCGTCGGCGATGATGTCGCCGGCGTTGACCACTTCGCCCACCTTCACCAGCGGACGCTGGTTGATGCAGGTCGACTGGTTCGAGCGCTGGAACTTCATCAGCGTGTAGATGTCGACGCCGCTCTCGGTGGCCTCGACGTCGCCCGACGCGCGGATGACGATACGGGTCGCATCGACCTGATCGACGATGCCCGAACGACGCGCGGCGATCGCGGCACCCGAGTCACGGGCGACGGTCTCTTCCATGCCGGTGCCGACGAACGGCGCCTCGGCGCGCACCAGCGGCACGGCCTGACGCTGCATGTTCGATCCCATCAGCGCGCGGTTGGCGTCGTCGTTTTCCAGGAACGGAATGAGCGACGCGGCGACCGACACGAGCTGCTTGGGGCTGACGTCCATCAGGGTGATCTGATCGGGCAGCGCCATCAGGAATTCGCCCGCCTGACGCGACGAGACCAGCTCCTCGGTGAAGCGGCCCTCGGCGTCGAGCTCGGCGGATGCCTGCGCGATCGTGTGCTTGGCCTCTTCCATCGCCGACAGATAGACGACGTCGTTGGTCACCTTGCCGTCGATGATGCGACGATAGGGCGTCTCGATGAAGCCGTACTTGTTGACGCGGCTGAACGAGGCCAGCGAGTTGATGAGACCGATGTTCGGGCCTTCCGGCGTCTCGATCGGGCAGATGCGGCCATAATGGGTCGGATGGACGTCGCGGACCTCGAAGCCCGCGCGCTCGCGGGTGAGACCGCCCGGCCCGAGCGCCGAGACGCGACGCTTGTGCGTCACTTCGGAGAGCGGGTTGGTCTGGTCCATGAACTGCGAGAGCTGCGAGGAACCGAAGAACTCGCGAACGGCAGCCACGGCGGGCTTGGCGTTGATGAGGTCGTTCGGCATCACGGTCGAGACATCGACCGAGCTCATGCGCTCCTTCACGGCGCGCTCCATGCGGAGCAGGCCGACGCGATACTGGTTCTCGAGCAGCTCGCCCACCGAACGCACGCGGCGATTGCCGAGATTGTCGATGTCGTCGACTTCGCCCTTGCCGTCCTTCAGGTTCACCAGCGTCTTGACGACCTCGAGGATGTCCTCAGTGCGGAGCGTCGTGACGGTGTCCTCGACGTCGAGGTCGAGGCGCATGTTGAGCTTCACGCGGCCCACGGCCGACAGGTCGTAGCGCTCCGGATCGAAGAACAGGCCGCCGAACAGCGACTCCGCGGTCTCCAGCGTCGGCGGCTCGCCGGGGCGCATGACGCGATAGATGTCGCTCAGCGCCTGCTCGCGCTCCTCGGCCTTGTCGGCGACGAGCGTGTTGCGGATCCACGGGCCGGTCGACATGTGATCGATGTCGAGCAGCTCGAGCTTCTCGATGCCGGCCTTGTCCAGCTTTTCGAGATTCTCGGCCGAAACCTCGTCGCCCGCCTCGATATAGATCTCGCCGGTCGACTCGTTGATGAGGTCATAGGCGCTGTAGCGGCCGAAGATCTCCTCGGTCGGGATCAGCAGCGTCTCCAGGCCGTCCTTCTGCGCCTTGTTGGCGGCGCGCGGCGAAATCTTCTGGCCGGACGGGAACACGACCTCGCCCGACTTGGCGTCGACGATGTCGAACATCGGCTTGGCGCCGCGCCAGTTCTCGGGCGCGAACGGGATCTGCCAGCCGTTCGGACCGCGGACGAAAGTCACGCGGTTGTAGAAATAGTTGAGGATCTCTTCCGAGTTCAGGCCCAGCGCATAGAGCAGGGTCGTCACCGGCAGCTTGCGCTTGCGATCGATGCGGACGTTGACGATGTCCTTGGCGTCGAACTCGAAGTCCAGCCACGAGCCGCGATACGGGATCACGCGTGCCGCGAAGAGATACTTGCCGCTGGCGTGGGTCTTGCCGCGGTCATGGTCGAACAGCACGCCCGGCGAACGGTGCATCTGGCTGACGATAACGCGCTCGGTGCCGTTGATGAAGAAGGTGCCGTTGCCCGTCATCAGGGGCATGTCGCCCATATAGACGTCCTGCTCCTTGATATCGAGCACCGAACGGGCTTCCGTATCAGGATCGACCTCGAACACGATGAGGCGCAGCGTGACGCGCATCGGCGCGGCATAGGTGATGCCGCGCTGGCGGCATTCGTCCACGTCGAACTTGGGGGGCTCGAGCTCGTAGTTGACGAAGTCGAGCTCGGCGGTGCCGGCGAAGTCGCGGATCGGGAAGACCGAGCGCAGGGTCTTCTCCAGACCGGAGACATAGCCGATCGAGGGGTCGCTGCGCAGGAACTGCTCGTAGGATTCGCGCTGAACCTCGATCAGGTTCGGCATCTGCACCACTTCGTGGATGTCGCCGAACACCTTGCGGATGCGGCGCTTTACGGAGCCGCCCTCGATTGCCTTGGTTGCCATGTGTCTTTGTGCCTCGTCAGCCGTAATTCGGTGCCCCTTTCCGGGGCGGGGACGCAGCAAAGGACGCGAAAAGGCCGCACGACTTCCTGATTGGAATTCGGCAGCTTTCAGCGTCCTTTAGAAACCCCAGCTCCAATTCGCCCGATGCGCTGCGCGACGGCACATCATTTCCCGAAGCTGTGGTGTGAGTAGGCCATATAGGCATGGAGTAGGAGAGTGTCAAACGGTGGGGAGGGGCAGGCCGAATTTGGAACCGCAGAGCGATCGTCATCCCGGCCTGCGCCGGGATGACGAGTTTCTGCCGGCCGGAAACGCCCGGATGCCACGTCACTACGCAAGGGGCCGCCGCCTTACGGGAACGCGATGGCCGTGCGTCTTTCCATAACGTAAGCCCCGGGCCTTTCCTTTGTCGCGGATTTGGTCCTATCCAACGCACTTTCCTTCATCGGGTGGAGTCAGGTCGCACATGAACAAGATACTCGTTACGCTGCTCGCGGGGACCGCCTTCCTCGCCACCGCCGCCCAAGCCCAGCAGGCGCCGGCCCCCGACTTCAACGACATCCCGGCCAAGTTCACGCCGCCCGAGCAGCCCGGCGACTTCATCAAGCGCGAAGTGATGATCCCGATGCGCGACGGGGTGAAGCTCTACACCGTCATCATCATCCCCAAGGGCGCGAAGAACGCCCCGATCCTGTTCACCCGCACGCCCTATAACGCTGCCGGCCGCGTCAAGCGCACCGACAGCACGATCATGGCGAACGCCCTGGCCGAGGGTGACGAGCTGTTCGTCAAGGCGGGCTATATCCGCGTCTTCCAGGATATCCGCGGCAAGTACGGCTCGGAAGGCGAATATGTCATCACCCGCCCGCCGGTCGGGCCGCTTAACCCCACCAAGGTCGATCACACCACCGACGCCTATGATTCGATCGACTGGATGGTGAAGAACATCCCCGAGACGAACGGCAAGGTCGGCATGCTCGGCTCGTCCTATGAGGGCTTCACGGTGGTGATGGCGCTGCTCGGGCCGCACCCGGCGCTCAAGGTCGCCGCGCCCGAGAGCCCGATGGTCGATGGCTGGATGGGCGACGACTGGTTCCACCACGGCGCCTTCCGCCTCGCCAATATCGGCTGGATCGGCGCGCAGACCGGCTACAAGGGCGCGGGCAAGGCGCCGAACCGGCCCGACTGGGACGATTACGACACCTTCCGCCGCGTCGGCTCGGCCGGCGACTGGGCCAAGCAGTTCGGCTATGACCAGCTCCCCGCCTGGAACAAGATGAGCCAGCACGTCGCCTATGACGCATTCTGGCAGCAGCAGGCGCTCGACAAGCTGCTGGCGGCGCATCCCTCCAACGTTCCCACGCTCTGGGAACAGGGCATCTGGGATCACGAGGACATGTACGGTGCGATCCATAGCTGGGAGGAGCTTCAGAAGACATCGGTCGCCGACAAGAATTTCCTGCTGATGGGGCCGTGGCGCCATTCGGGCTTCAACTATAATGGCTCGACGCTGGGCCAGCTCAGCTTCGAGGGCGACACCGCGCTCCAGGCGCGTCGCGACATCCTGCTGCCTTTCTTCAACGCCTATCTGAAGGACGGCGCGCCGCCCTTCACCCCGGCCAAGGCGAGCTTCTACAACACCGGCGAGAATCATTGGGAATATCTGACCAAATGGCCGCTCGCCTGCGAGAGCGGCTGCGGCGCCAAGCTCACGCCGATCTATCTGAAGCCGGCCGAGGGGCTGGGCTTCGACAAGCCGGGGCAGGGCGAGGACAGCTATGTCTCCGATCCCGCCAAGCCGGTGCCGCATCTGCCGCGCCCGGTGAACTTCCAGGACGGCCGCTGGAGCACCTATCTCGTTACCGACCAGCGCTTCGTCGACGGCCGGCCGGACGTGATGACCTATATGACCGAGCCGCTGACCAAGCCGGTCCGCGTCTCGGGCGCGCCGCTGGCGGACATCTTCGCCAAGACGACGGGCACCGACGGCGATTTCGTGGTCAAGGTGATCGACGTCTATCCGGACGAGAATGCGACCAAGAAGGAGATGGGCGGCTTCCAGCTTCCGATCAGCCTGGACATCTTCCGCGGCCGTTACCGCAATTCCTTCTCGAAGCCCGAGCCGATCCCGGCCAACAAGGTGCAGGAATATAAGTTCCGCCTGCCGACCGTGAACCATGTGTTCCAACCGGGGCACCGGATCATGGTGCAGGTCCAGTCGAGCCTGTTCCCGGTCTATGACCGCAACCCGCAGAAATATGTCGAGAACATCTTCTTCGCCAAGCCGAGCGACTATCAGAAGGCGACCGTCTCGATCGTCTATGGCGGCGCCCAGTCGAGCAGCGTGCTGCTGCCGGTGGTGCCGCTCGACCAGTCGGCGGTGGAGGCGAAGTAAGCAGCTCTTCTTACCGTCATCCCTGCCGATGCGGGGATGACGGGGGAGGGGATCCGCAACGTGCCGGACACATCCTCTTGTCACAGCCTCTTCCCATAACGGTGTGGCGGTGGAATAAGTCACCACGACTCACCCGAGGGGAAAAACCAGATGAGGAAATGGAGTCTCGCGCTCGCCCTGGCGGCGACCGCAGTCCCGGCGGCCACGTTCGCGCAGGCCGCCAAGCCCGCAGCCGAAAAGCTGCACGTCGATACCCGCTATTTCACCCTCGCCAACGGCCTGAAGGTGGTGCTGGCGAAGGACAGCATCGCCCCCACCGTCACCGTGGGCGTCTATTACGGCATCGGCTTCCGCGTGGAGCCCAAGGACCGCACCGGCTTCGCGCATCTGTTCGAGCATCTGATGTTCCAGGGATCGAAGCATGCGCCCAAGGGCGTGTTCGATACCACGATCACCAATTCGGGCGGCATCAACAACGGCTCGACCCGATTCGACTTCACCAATTATTTCGAAGTGGTGCCGTCCAGCGCGCTCGATCGGATGCTGTGGCTCGAGGCCGATCGCATGGCGAACCCGGTGATCGACGATGTGGTGCTCAAGAACCAGCAGGGCGTGGTGGGCAACGAGATCAAGGTCAACGTCCTCAACCAGCCCTACAGCACCTGGCCGTGGATCGACCTGCCGATGCTGGCCAACACCAACTGGTACAACAGCCATAATTTCTACGGCGACCTGGCCGAGGTCGAGGCCGCGACCGTGCCCGACGCGAAATCCTTCTCCGAAGCCTTCTATCGCCCGAGCAACGCCGTGCTGATCGTCGCCGGCGATCTCGATTACGACGCCACCCGCGCGACGATCGAGCGATATTTCGGCCCGATCGCGAAGAAGCCGGCCGTCGCCCAGCCCGACATCTCCGAGCCGCGCCAGACGGCCGAGAAGTTCAAGAGCCGCGTCGATGCGCTTGCGCCCAAGCCGGGCTATGCCGCGGGCTATCATGTGCCGGATCGCGGCACGCCCGAATGGTATGCGATGGGCCTGATCGACCAGATCCTTGTCCAGGGCGACGACAGCCGCCTCTATCGCAAGCTCGTCCAGGAAACCGGCATCGCCGGCGAGGTGGGCGGCGGGATCAATGCCGATCTCGGCAGCATGTTCAACTATCGCGGGCCGATGCTGTGGAGCTTCAGCTTCACCCATGATCCGACGCACACCACCGAACAGATCACCAGGGCCGTGGACGAAGTGATCGAGGATCTGCGCAGCAAGCCGGTCAGCGCAGCCGAGCTGGAGCGTGCCCGCACCAAGATGCGTTCGGACCTCTACGGCACGATCGACAGCGGCGGCCGCGTTGGCCTGATCGATCTGCTCGCGGTCTATGCCCTGTTCGACGATGATCCCGGCGCAGTGAACCGGATCGAGGACGGCTTCGCCAAGGTGACGCCCGCGCTGATCCATAAGACCGCCCAGGAATATCTCCGCAAGACCAATCGCTCGATCTACGTCGTCGAGCCCGGCGCCCAGCCTAAGGGAGGCAAGTGATGAAGCGCGCGCTCCTCGCATTCACGGCGATGCTCGCCGCCACGCCGGCCCTGGCGCAGGACGGTTTCCCGCCCGCGCCGCCGATATCGGACCCCAAGCCGTTCAAGCTGCCGGCGACCGAGACCTATGCGCTGCCCAACGGCATGCAGGTCACGCTGATCCCCTATGGCGTCGCGCCCAAGACGGTGGTGTCGCTTCGCATCCGCGCGGGCAACGCGACCGAGGGTGAGGACACGTGGCTCTCCGACCTGACCGGCCAGATGATGAAGGAAGGCGCGGGAGGCAGGTCCGCCGCCGACATCGCCGCCGCGGCGGCCGGCATGGGCGGTCAGGTCGATGTCGGGGTCGGCCAGCAGACCACCCAGGTCACCACCAACATCCTCTCCGAATATGCGCCCGATGCGGTGGCGCTGGTAAGCGACGTCGCGCTCCGCCCCGATCTGCCGGCCGGCGAGATCGCCCGGGTGAAGGCCAATCTCGGCCGCCAGCTTTCGGTGGCGCTGTCGCAGCCGGGCACGCTGGCCGACGCGGCGCTCGCCCGCCGGATCTACGGCCCCAACCATCCCTATGGCCGCACGATCCCGAGCCAGGCGCAGCTCGCCGCCTATACGATCGATCAGGTGAAGGCATTCCATGCCGGCCAGTTCGGAGCCCGCCGCGCGCATCTCTACATCGCCGGGCGCTTCGACGCGGCGGCGGTGAAGGCGGCGGTGGCGAAGGCGTTCGGCGGCTGGGCGGCTGGGCCGGAGCCGCTCAAGCTCGCCAGCCCGCATACGCCCGGTCCGCAGGTGCTGCTGATCGATCGTCCGGGCGCGCCGCAGACGACTCTGCGCCTGACCTTCGACGCTGCCCCGGCGGGAAGCGATGCGGATATTCCGCAGCGGGTCACCAATTCGCTGCTCGGCGGCGCGTTCAGCTCGCGCATCACCACCAATATCCGCGAGGACAAGGGCTATACCTATTCGCCCGGCTCCGGCGTCGCCTTCAATCCCGGCGACGCGCTGTGGAGCTTCGAGGCGGACGTGACGACCGAGCATACCGGCGATTCGCTCCATGAGGTGTTCAAGGAGATCCGCCGGATGCAGGCCGAGCCAGCGGCGCAGGAGGAGTCCAAGGGCATCCGCACCTATATGGCCGGGCTGTTCGCGATCCAGAATTCGACTTCGGGCGCGGTGGTGGGGACGCTCGCGAACCGCGACGTGCTGGGCCTGCCCGCCGACTGGACCGAGCGCTACGTCCCCGCGGTGATGGCGGTCACGCCGGAGCAGATGCTGGCATCGGCCAAGGCCGATTATCCGATCGAGAAGCTCACGCTGGTCGTGGTCGGCGATCTCAAGACGGTCGTCCCCCAGCTCAAGGCCCAGCCCGAGCTGGCGAACCTGCCGTTCCAGACGGTGACGGTGCCCTGAGCGGCAACAGCGCATCGCGAAGGCCCGGATAGAGCAGGTCGTTGCCGGCGCCGCTCAGATGGTCGCCATCGAAGAAGCGCGGGCGCCCGCCGGGCATCGCGTCGCACGGATCGCTGGTGCAGAGCGTGGGGAAGGGATCCCATAGCGTCAGCGCCGGCTGGCGTGCGGATAGTTGCTGCATCGCGCTGAGCACGTCGCGTCGCTGCTCCAGCATCGTATCGCGGCGGATCGTCGTGCCGCCGCGGCAGATCGGATTATGGCGGTTGAACCAGTCCGCGCAGCGGAAGGCGGGACTGGGGAAGATCGGCTTGGGGGCTTCCATCACCAGCCGGGCGCCGGTGCCGGCAAGTTGCGCGAGCAGGCGTTCGGCTTCCGCCATGGCTTCGGGGGCCACGCGATTGGATCGATGGTCGGTCGCGCCTTCGAACTGGTTGGTGAGCCGCGCCAGGCGCAGCCCCGGCAGGAAGATCCTGTCGCCGGGCCTCGCCGAAGCGCGGATGTCGCGGAGCATAGCGCCATAATAATCCTGGCACGCGGGCTGCGAGGCCATCGTGTCGATCAGCGGCAGGAACGGGCAGAAGGCGCGGAAATAGAGGCGGATCGGCACGCCCAGTTCGGCGGCGAGCTGGCGCAGCGCGGGCGTATAGGCGATGCCGTGCGAATCCCCCGCGACGAACAGGGTGAAGCCGGCCGGCGGGCGGGCGCAGTCGCGCGGCGTCCAGACGATCAGGCTGCCGCCCTGGAATCCGCTCTCCTGCTGGTCGGTGGCGCAGTGGCTGCGTGCCGGATCGAGCGCGCGGCCGGGGTCCGCATACCATGCGTCGTGGTCGCCGGTGACGCTCAGCGTGATGGTGTTGTGCGCGCGGATCAGCGTCTGCCCACCCAGCCAGGCGATCGCTACGGCCAACAGCGCGGTCAGCACCACGCGGCCGCGCGGCTGATTGCGGATCGCGCGGCTCGTGCGCAGCGGTTGCTCGACGAGGAAATAGGAAGCGGTGGCGAGGGCCATGGCGATCACCAGCGCGGCAAGCTGGAGCGCCAGCGTGTGCAGTCCTGCCGTCCAGCGGAACAGCACGAACACCGGCCAATGCCAGAGATAGAGCGAGTAGGACAGCAGCCCGATCGCCACCAGCGGCCGGCTGGCGAGCAATCGGCTCGCCGCGCTTTCGGGCGCCGCGCAGAGCGTGGCGATGAGCCCCGCCGTGCCCGTCACCGGCAACAGCGCAAGCGGGAAGGGGAACAGCCGGGTTTCGGGAATGGCGAAGCCGGCCAGCAGTATTCCGGCGCTTGCCAGGGCCAGGCCATGGCGGCGCGCGGCGGGCATTGCGGCGAGCAGCGGTTGCCATTGCTCGCGCGTCAGGCACAGCAGCATGCCGGCGCCCAGTTCCCAGAAGCGCGGGAAGATCAGGTATAAGGCATATCTGGGCGCGAATTGCCCCAGCACCGCTGACAGGAGCAGCGAAGCGACCGACAGCCAGGCGACGACCCTTATGGCTGCGCGTCCCCGGTGCAGTCGTTGGTGCCAATGGAGCAGGAACGGGAAGACCAGGTAGAATTGCTCTTCGACGCCCAGCGACCAGGTGTGCGTGAACGGGTTATAGGTGGCGAGCGGCCCGAAATAGCTGTCCGCATCGGCGGCGAGGGCGATGTTGCTCAACCCGAAAAAGGCGAACTGCCCGATCAGGATCGGGTTGCGGCCCAGCCATAGGGTCGGAATGAAGAGCTGCGCGGCCAGGATCGTCGCCAGCAGCATGACGATCAGCGCCGGCAATATCCGCACCAGCCGACGCGCATAGAAATAGGCGGCGAGCGCGCCCAGGGTCGCGAACTGCCGCCCGAGCAGCGATCCGGTGACGACGAAGCCGGAGATGACGAAGAAGATGTCTACGCCGGTGAAGCCGCCCGGCAGTGCCGACGGCCACAGATGGAACAATATCACCGATCCGACGGCAAAGGCGCGCAGCCCGTCGATCGCCGGAATATAGGAAGGCCCCCGCCCGGTTTGCTGCGCCGTCATCATCCCCCCGTTCAGCTCTAGGACAAGGCGTTTCGCCGGACAATGGTGGCATGTGCAGCCTGTGTTCACCTTGCCCGCCTAGCCTGGAGGCGTGGAGTCAGGGAGGCGACGGATCGGCGGATTGCTCTGCGCGGCGGCGGTGCTGATCGCGCCGGCGGCGTTCGCCCAGGACGTGCCCGCGCCGGCCCCTTCTCCGTCTCCGTCTCCGTCGCGGACCCCGACCATCACCACGTTGCCCGGCGTCGTGCCCGAGCGCTACAGCCTGCCGGGCACGCCCGCGCCTGCACCGGTGCCGGTCCCGCCGCCGATCGCCAGTCCGTCGTCCACACCGACGCCGAATATGGTCGCTTCGCCGCGCGCGCAGACACCGCGTACCGAGCCGCGTCCTACCGCCACGCCGATGCGCACGGTTGAGGCGCCCGCGCCACCGGTTTCGATCCCCACCGTAGCACCGGCTCCGGTGACGGTGTCCTCGCCGACCGCCATTCCCGTGCCCGTCGCCGCCCGGCCATCGATGCCGGGCTGGCTAGGGATGCTGATCGGCGCTGCCGCGACGCTGGCGCTGCTGGGCGGGGCTTGGCTGTTCCTGCGCCGCCGACCCGAAGCCTTTGAAGAGGAGGAAGCGCAGCCCGAGCCGGCTCCCGCTCCCGCTCCCGCGCCGCGGCCATCGGTCCCTCCGGCCCCGCCATCGGCCCCGCAGTCGCAATCCGAACCCTTCGAGATCCGCGTCCGTCCCACCCGGATCGAGCTCGGCGAGCGCGAGGTGCTGCTCGATTTCGAGCTTCTCGTCGGCAACACCCAGCCGGTGCCCGCGGAGGGCGTCCGCCCGTCGCTGGGGATCATCAGCGCCAGCCCCGATCAGGATCGCGTCCTCGACGGCTTTCATCGCGGCCCGCCGGGCGAGGCGGCGGGCGAACCCTTCGATCTCGCGCCGGGCGGCGGCGCCCGGATACCCGCCCGCCTCGCGCTGCCGCGCGATCGCGTCCATGTCGTCCAGCTCGGCGGGCGGCCGATGTTCGTGGCGATGATACTGGTCGATCTGCGCTGGCGCTCGGGGCTCAGCATCCGCCGCTTCGGCGCCGATTTCATGATCGGCGCGGCGGGGCAGGGAGAGCGAATCGGCCCGATCTGGCTCGATCGCGGCCAATCCACTGCCGCGCTCGGCGCCACGCGCTATGTGCGCCGCGAGATGGCGGCGGCCTGAAGCGCAACGAGAAAGGGGCGGCCCGTTGCCGGACCGCCCCTTCGTTCTCTGCGGTGAAGCAGAAGAAGCTTACTTGACCTCGACGGTCGCGCCGGCTTCCTCGAGCTGCTTCTTGATCTTCTCGGCCTCGTCCTTGTTGATGCCTTCCTTGACGGCCTTCGGAGCCGACTCGACCAGCGTCTTGGCTTCGGTCAGGCCCAGGCCGGTGATGGCGCGGACTTCCTTGATGACGTTGATCTTCTTGCCACCGTCGCCGGTGAGGATCACGTCGAACTCGGTCTTCTCTTCCGCGGCCGGAGCAGCGGCGGCGCCGCCGCCGGCAGCCGGAGCGGCAACCGCGGCAGCGGCCGAGACGCCCCACTTCTCTTCGAGAAGCTTCGAGAGCTCGGCGGCTTCGAGAACGGTCAGCTCGGAGAGCTGGTCGACAAGTGCGTTAAGGTCAGCCATGATAAACTCCAATTAAATCAAATGGTTTGGTAAAAACAGGTCGCGGAAGCCTCAGGCGGCTTCCTTCTCCGCATAAGCTGCCAGGACGCGCGCGATCTGGGCCGCCGGCGCCTGGGTGATGGTTGCGATCTTGGTCGCGGGAGCAACGATGAGCCCCACGATCTTGGCACGCAGTTCATCCAGCGACGGCAGAGACGCGAGCGCCTTGATGCCTTCGGCGTCGAGCAGCTGCTTGCCCATCGCTCCGCCGACGACTTCGAGCTTGTCGTTCGTCTTGGCGAAGTCCGAGATCACCTTGGCCGCGGCCACGGGATCGACGGAAGTGGAAAGCGCAGTCGGACCCGTGAGCAGGTCCGCGATCACCGTATAATCGGTGCCCTCGGCGGCGATCTTGGCAAGCTTGTTCTTCGAGACCCTGTAGCTCGCACCGGCGTCGCGCATCTTGTTGCGGAGGTCCGTCGACTGCTTGACGGTCATCCCGAGATTGCGGGTGACAACCACCACGCCAACCTCGCCAAAGGTGCGGTTCAGCTCGGCAACGGCGTCGGCCTTCTGGGAACGATCCATGCCGGTCTCCTCATTCATGAAGCGCCCCTGGCGAGGCGCTTCGGTTACGAAATGTCCGAGGGGCATGATCGTCGCGACCGGCATTTACCGGCGTGACCCAAACGCCTGCACCAGGGCAGGGCGTCGGAAAAATCTGTCCCCGTCTTGGCGAGAGATTAAGACCGGCAGATCCCGGTCACTCGCTGTCTCGGACGGAACGCAAGTCCGGCGAACCGGACAAGCGAAGGCGCGCACATAGCGGGATATGCGCGAGAGTCAATCCATCCCGTGTGTTAGGACAAATCCTCCCCCAGCTCGCTGGGGGAGGGGGACCATGCGCAGCATGGTGGAGGGGCGGCGGCGAAGTCGCCGTTGTCCCTTGCCGCGCCGTCCCCCGGCCTTCGGCCGGCCCCTCCACCGCTCTGCGAGCGGTCCCCCTCCCCGAGACAAGCTCGGGGAGGATTTTCGGGGACACGAAAAAGGGGCCGGGAAGCATCGCTCCCCGGCCCCTGAATTCCGTCAAAAGCGGAAAGCTTACGCCGCGGCGACTTCCGCCGTGTCCACCTTCACGCCCGGGCCCATCGACGAGGACAGCGCCACCTTGCGGAGATACTTGCCCTTGGCGCCGGCCGGCTTGGCCTTGACCACCGCATCGACCAGCGCGTCGAAATTCGCGCGGAGGTCTTCGGCCGGGAAGGAGACCTTGCCGATGCCGGAATGGATGATGCCGGCCTTCTCGACGCGGTACTCGACCTGACCGCCCTTGGCGGCCTTCACCGCTTCGGCGACGTTCATCGTCACGGTGCCCAGCTTCGGGTTCGGCATCATGCCCTTCGGACCCAGGATCTTGCCCAGGCGGCCCACCAGGCCCATCATGTCCGGCGTGGCGATGCAGCGATCGAAATCGATCTTGCCGCCCTGGATGGCTTCCATCAGATCCTCGGCGCCCACCACGTCCGCACCGGCGGCAGTGGCTTCGTCGGCCTTGGCGCCGCGAGCGAACACGCCGACGCGGACGGTCTTGCCGGTGCCCTTGGGCAGGGTGACGACGCCGCGCACCATCTGGTCCGCGTGACGCGGATCGACACCCAGGTTGAGCGCGACCTCGACGGTCTCGTCGAACTTCGAGGTGGCGTTGGCGCGCACCAGCGCGATTGCCTCGTCCACGCCGTGCAGCTTCTCGGCGTCGATCGTCCAGGTCTTCTGCTTCTTGGTCAGCTTTGCCATGTCTTTAGCCCTCCACGACCTGGAGGCCCATCGCGCGGGCCGAGCCCTCGATGATCTTGGTGGCCGCCTCGATGTCGTTTGCGTTCAAGTCCTTCATCTTCGCCTCGGCAACCGCCTGGACGGCCGAGCGCTTGATGGTGCCCGCGGAAACCTTGCCCGGCTCCTTCGAGCCCGACTTCAGGTTGGCGGCCTTCTTGAGCAGATAGGTCGCCGGCGGCGTCTTGGTCTCGAACGAGAAGGAGCGGTCCGCATAGACGGTGATGACGGTGGGGAGGGGGGTGCCCTTCTCCTGGTCGCCGGTCGACGCGTTGAACGCCTTGCAGAATTCCATGATGTTCACGCCGCGCTGACCCAAAGCAGGGCCGATCGGCGGCGAGGGGTTCGCGGCGCCCGCGGGCACCTGCAGCTTGATATAGCCGGTAATCTTCTTTGCCATGTCACTCTCTTTCAGGAGGCGCCGCTGGGGACGCCCCGATCAAGTTTAGCGGTCCAGACGGGCGCCGGTTCAAAGGGCGCCCTCCCGCAGGGGTTTCCATTGCTTTAGCGTTGGAAGCGCGCGCCGATAGCGGAAACCGCCCCTGGTTGCAATCCTTCATGGGCAGATGCGGTCGGGGCTCGTTCGAATCAATTCGTCTTCGAAGGTGGCGGAATCCGCGCGGCTTCCTATATCCTATGTATCGCGCCGCTTCTTCTTGGGCAGGGCGCGGCTGAGAGATGCTTTGTGCTCCCGCTCTTGCGGAGCCGTATATGTCTCGATCCTTCGAAATTCCTTCTTCGCGGCGTTTGGCACTCGCGGCTTCTCTGCCGGATAGCGGACGACGCATTCTCTCGCTGTTCGACGTGGTCGATCGGAACGTTCCGGCCGTGGCGCAGGAGTTGCCATGTCGCGCGCGGTGAACATCGATGCGCCGGTCGACGCGGTCATTGCCATGTCGGCCAAGCACAATGCGGCGATCAGCGCGATCGAGCCCTTGCAGCCCCGCGGAACGCGCGTCGTCTTCATGAACGCGGACGATGCGGCGGTGGTCGCGCGTGCCTATGGCGCCCGCGTTCTCAACGGCGCCATCACCCGTGAGCCTTGGAAGCAGCGAAGCGTCGATTGAGGCGTCATTCCCGGCGGCCCCGGCCGACTGGCGAAACAGGAGGAAGCCGAAATGACTCCGAGAGTCGAAGCGTCGCCCCCGCAGATCGACGCCGCCGCGCATGCCTGACCTCCTTCACCGGTTGTTCGGCACCCATGTCGCCGATCCTGCCAGCAACCATTGGGATCGCGGGCATTTCGCCAGCAAATGCGTCCGGTGCGGCCGCCACATGATACGCCTGCCGGGCCTGCCCTGGCGGGTGGGGCGGGCAGATTAGAACAGGAGCCGGCCACATATGCCGGCGCGCCGGACGATCGCTCATCGTTCCGTTCGAAAGGTAAAGCCCATGCGACCCTCATCCATTTTGTGCCGTGCGCAGGAAGCGCGCCAACATGCGGTTGCCGCAGGATCTACCCTGTCCAATGTGCGAGGCGTGGCGAAGCTCGCTGCGGCGGCATGGGGCAAGGAGGCGGTACTGGCCGAAGGGCGCGAGCGGCGGATGCTCCGACGGCAGGCCATGAATGAGAATTCGATGGAGCTGTCCGCCGAGTCGCCACACGCCGAGGATCTGTCGTTCAGTGAAAATCCCGATCGCGGATTTTCCGATGCGGAGATGCATTTCCAATAATTGCGGATAATTTCGCAATAATGCCGAATATTCATTGCATTATAGGTGCAGTGCTCCATATCGGTAATGCTATCGTCGCCTGCGACGGAAATTACGCTCTTGGGCATAAACTTCCATTTCACGCTTCTTGGCTCCGAGCGCAATCGCGCCAGGACACCTCATGTTTTGTGAAAGGAACATCCTATGACCATCGGCAAAGTGAAATTCTTCAATATCGACAAGGGCTACGGCTTCATTTCGCCCGAGAGCGGCGGCAATGACAGCTTCGTTCATATCAGCGCGGTGGAACGCGCCGGCATGACGACGCTGACGGCCGACCAGCGCGTCTCCTACGACGTCGAGAACGACCAGCGGGGCAAGTCCTCGGCGGTGAATCTCCAGGCCGTCTGATTCAGTTACCCTATCGTTGAAGCGGGGCGGATGTGGCAGAAGCCATGTCCGCCCCATTCGTATTTCTACCAATCAGCATCAGAAAGCACCGCCCTCTCCATGACTTCGTATCGCGCCCCCGATTTCAACGAGCGCACGGCGCTCTCGCGCCAGGCCAAGCAGAAGGCGCTGGACCAGCTTCGCGCCAAGCCCGGTGCGAGCGAGGCCGAGCTGGCGGCGCGCAAGGCGGCGCGGCTGGAGCGTGAGGCGGCTGAGGCCGAGGCGCGGCGGATCAGGCACGCCGAAGCGCAGCAGGCCAAGCAGGACGCATTGGCTGCGGCGCGTGAAGTCGAGGCACGGCAGGCGGCCGAAGCCGCCGAGGTCGCCCCGGTTCGCAGCGATGCCGACAGGAAGGCCGAGCGCGACGCGCGCTATGCCGCGCGCAAGGCCCGGAAATAGGCTTTCCGCGGAAAGGGGGATATCCGTCCCCCTTCCGCGCGCTTCGCTCACTTCGTGGCGATATCGACAGCCTCGCCCTTATATTGCTCGCGGACGAATTTGCGCGCCGCGGTCTGGGTGGGGAAGCCGTCCTCGAGCAGTTCCGACGATACCAGGGGATAGCCCTGCGAATTGTAGCGCGTGGATCTGACGGTGATACGGAAAACGCCCCCTTCGTCCTTGAGGATGAGATAGGGACGGACGGGGGTTCTCGGCATTCTGGGATCCTTGTTGTGGGAGGCCGCCGGAGATGGCGGCCCGGCATTCAAAAACGAGTGGAATTCGGGGCGTCTCGCCGCGGGCTTATCCCCGGATCGGTTCGGCGCCGCCATTGAGGCCGGGAAAGGCTATCCGGCGCAGTTGGTTCGCATAGCCGCTGGCCAGGCCCTCATGGGCGAGACGTGCTTCCACGCTGCGCGCCGATTTCGCCCGCATGAGCGAGATCTGCTGCCGCTTGAGGAAATAATTGATGTCCATGACATACTCCCGTGGGAGCGAGAGCACGATGTCTCTCAGTCACAAGTTGCTCTGATAGAATCAGGTGATGCGGCAGCATAGCACAGTTCCCGGCCGCGTGCCGATAAATCTGCTATCATATCAAGGGACGGCGATTCGCGGATTTCACCGCAGCCATCAGCAATTATTTTTTGAGAATCTGCTCTTCGCGTCTCGCCTGATCCCGCTTTCGGTCGCGCGCGGTCTTCTGCGCATAGGAATTACGGCGGATGAACAGCAAAAGCGTAATTGCGGCGATGACCATCAGTACGATCAGGGCGTAGGCGATCATGAGGCGGGTTTCGACGGTCTCTCTCCTGCGGCTGCAAACACCGCAGCGGGCTGCCTCATACGCCACAAGCGCCGGTTAACCTAATCGTCCGCGGCTGGCGCAGGCCCGGTTCCAACGGAAAAGGCCGGAGCTTTCGCCCCGGCCTTTCCTTTTCCGAATAAGTGCGACGCAGCGCGGCGTTACTTGATCCGCTCGACGTCCTCGAAGCCCAACTCCAGCGGAGTCGCGCGGCCGAAGATCGAGATCGAGACCTTGACGCGGCTCTTGTCGAAATCGAGTTCCTCGACCACGCCCGAGAAGGTCGCGAAATTGCCCGAGGTGACCTTGACCGTGTCGCCGATGTCGTAATCGACGCTGACCTTGTGCTTCGGCGCGGCGGCGGCCTCCTCCTTGGTGTTGAGGATGCGCGCGGCCTCGGCCTCGGTGATCGCCTGGGGCTTGCCCATCGATCCCAGGAAGCCGGTCACCTTCGGCGTGTTCTTCACCAGATGATAGACGTCGTCGTTCATGTCCAGCTTGGCGAGGACATAGCCGGGGAAGAACTTCCGCTCGGACTGGATCTTCTTGCCGCGGCGGACTTCCGTCACGGTCTCGGTGGGGACTTCGACCGATTCGACGAAGCGATCCAGGCCCATGCGCGTGGCATCGGCCATGATCTGATCGCGAACCTTGCCCTCGAAGCCCGAATAGGCGTGGATGATGTACCAGCGCGACATGTGTGGTCCCTTGTTACGCGGCGAGGCGCAGGAGGCTGTTGACGATGAAGTCGAAGCCGGTGTCGATCGCGACGAAGAAGACGCCGAGCAGCGTCGTCATGATCATCACCATGACGCCGGTCATGATCGTCTCGCGGCGCGATGGCCACACGATCTTCGACGTCTCCTGGCGCACTTGGCGCATGAATTCGATCGGACTGGTTCGCGCCACCTGGGCATTCCTCGCTCAAAAAAACGGTCACCGACTTCGGGGCATGGGTCCGCTGCCCGGTCCTCCCAGAGGAACCGGCGCTTCCCTAACCACGCTGTCGGATTGGGGACCGTATCTAGCGTCGATATTCGTTCGACGCAAGCGTCGAGGCCGGTGCCGCTTTCCCCGCAAACAAAGCTCAGAGATAGGCGACCGCGACGAAACCCCCGACGATGAGCGCCAGGAACAGCCAGGCGAACAGGCTGAGCCGCTTCTCGATGAAGGCCTGGACGGGCTCGCCGAAGCGCTTGAGCAGCGCGGCGATGATGAAGAAGCGCGCGCCGCGGGTGATGGTGCACAGGATCACGAACAGCGGGAAGTTGAAATGCGCGACGCCGCTGGCGATCGTGACGAGCTTGAACGGGATCGGCGTCAGGCCCTTCAGCAGGATGATCGCGGCGCCATATTCGCCGTACATCGTCTGGAACTGCGCGATCTTGTCCTGCATGTGGTAGAGGCTGATGAGCCACTGGCCGACGCTCTCGAGCAGGAAATAGCCGATCGCATAGCCCAGAAGGGCGCCCAGGACCGAGGCGACGGTGCAGACGGTGGCGATCAGATACGCCTGGTCGCGCCGGGCGATGACCATCGGGACGACCATCGCGTCGGGCGGGATCGGGAAGAAGCTGCTCTCGGCGAAGGAGACCGCGGCAAGCACGCGGAGCGCGTGGCGGTGATGCGCCATGCGCAGAACCCAGTCGTACAAGGCCCGAAACATGCGTTTCCCCGAAAATAGCGGGCAGGCGCCTCGCACGGCAGATGGCAGGGGCGCTCGGATTCGAACCGAGGGCCTTCGGTTTTGGAGACCGACGCTCTAACCAGCTGAGCTACGCCCCTGTGCGGTTGGCGGCTGTAGCGTGCGCCGAAACGGGGGGCAAGAGCGTAGCGCGACGAAGGCCGCGATTATGCGCGGCTGCCCGTCGCCTCGCCGTCCCGTTCGGGGATCAGGCCAGCGCCGCCCGCCGCTGCGCGCGATGGCGGCGCAGGCTGAGCCCGGCAAAGCCGAAACCGCCGATCAGCATCGCCCATGCCGCCGGCTCGGGCACCGCGAGCGGCGCGAAACTACCCTGGCCGGCATAGGCGCCGTTGCCGCGCGAGAGGCCGCTGATGACGATCCGGTTCACTGCGTCCGCCGTAACCGGCACGAGATCGGCGAACACCGCTTCGTTGCGGGGGTCCGTCCGCCCGCCGAGCGGGATGCCGTTGAAGACCACCGAAATCAGGTCGAGATCGCCGGTTCCTTCGAAAATCGCGGCGCGGGTGGAGACCGAGCCGCTGGCCAGCCCGTTCGTCGGCAGCACGAACTGATAGACATGCTCGAACATGCCGGCGACGATGCCGGTCTGGCCGAAGGCCGTGGAGACCGAGCCGCCCGGCCCGGGCGTGATCGTCATGTCGGCGGCGGTGAAATGGCTCTGGGCCTGGGCGGCTCCCGGCATAAGCGATACTGGCGCAGTGAAAGCCGATGCGAGAGCAATGGTCTGACGGAGCATATACGCCTCCCTTTACAAAAATTAACCCTCTGCGCAGTTGGCCAGACGCCTCGCAAAGGGTCGATGTTCCGTAAGGGAAGGGCGGTTCGTCGCGGTTTTCGGGCGGCCCAGGGAGCTGGAAAGCGGTCGGAAATTGCTGCGTCGCAGCATAATTGCCTGGTTTCAGGAGCTTGCGGGAAGCAGCTGAAATCCCGGCGATGTCAGGGTATCCGGCCGTGGACGGGCCGGACGCGGGATCTCGTTTCGCAGCCGTGCATCGCAGATGCGAAGGTCAGGCGGCGACGCTGCCGCCCCCGCGATGCGTGGCGAGCCCCCGAGCCTCCTGGACCGGCAGCGGCCGCCCGAAATAATAGCCCTGGACCTTGGTGCAGCCGAGCTCCTGGACCATCAGATGCTCCTCCTCGGTCTCCACCCCCTCGGCGGTGGTGGCCATGCCGAGGCTGCCGGCGAGCGCGACGACGGCGCGGATGATCGCGATCGGCTCCTTGCGGCCCTTGGACGCGCCCTGGACGAAGCTGCGATCGATCTTGATCGACGAGAAGCGCGTGCGCGCGAGATAGCCGAGCGACGAATAGCCGGTGCCGAAATCGTCGAGGCTCAGCCGGATGCCCAGATCGAGGATCTTTTCAAGCACCTGGATCGCCGCCGTGCCCTCACGCATGAACACGCTTTCGGTGACTTCGAGCTCCAACCGGTCGGCCGACAGGCCCGACTGGGCCAGCGCATTGGCGACGACGCCGACAAAGGCCGGATTGTGGAGTTGATCGGGGCTGACGTTCACGGCGATGCGCACCGGCATGTCCCAGGTCGCGGCCTCGGCGCAGGCGGTGCGCAGCACCCATTCGCCGATCGGGGCGATCAGCCGCGCCTCCTCGGCCAGCGGCACGAACTTGGCGGGGGAGATGTTGCCCAGTGTCGGATGGGTCCAGCGCAGCAGCGCCTCGAAGCCGGTCAGGCTGCCGGTGCGGGCATCCACCACCGGCTGGTAGTTAAGGTGCATCTCGCCATTCTCGACCGCGCTGCGCAGCGCGATCTCCAGCACGCGACGTTCCTCGGCGGCGAGGTGGAGCTGGGGCTCATAGGCGTGGAACGATCCGCCGCCGGCATCCTTCGAGCGATAGAGGGCGAGATCGGCGGAGCGGATCAGCATCTCCGCGGTGCGCCCGTCGCGCGGCCCCATGGCGAGGCCGACCGAGGCGCCGATGTAAAGCGTGTGCTGGTCCACCTCATAGGGGGCGGAGAGCTTCTCGATGATCGTCTGCGCCAGTTGCTCGACGCGCGCGGTGTCGCCGGCGTCGCGGACGACGACGGCGAACTCGTCGCCGCCTAGGCGGCCGATCATCTCGTTATCGGTCATCAGATGCTTGAGCCGTTCGGACACGCGGCCGAGCAGCCGGTCGCCGATCGGATGGCCGAGCGTATCGTTGACCGCCTTGAAGCGATCGAGATCGATCATCATGAAGGCGCAGCGCGACGACCATTTGTCGGCATCCGCCATCGCCTTGCCCAGCGCCTCGTTGATGAGCAGCCGGTTGGGCAGGCCGGTGAGCGTGTCGAACCGCGCCATCTTGTTGATCTTGTCGGTCGAGCGGCGCTGTTCGGTGACGTCCGAGCCGACGCCGCGGAAGCCGATGAACACACCGCGCTCGTCGAAGCGCGGGCTGGCGGACATTTCCCACCAGCGCTCCTCATTCTCGACGAAGACCGGGAGCAGCAGGTCGCGGAAGGGCTCGCGGCCCTTCAGCTTCTCGGCGAGCTCGCGCAAGCCGGCGGCGAAATTGCCGTCCTCCCAGGTCGGCCCGGCGAGCACCTGGAGGAAGGGCATGCCGTTGATCGTCTTGGGATCGACCCCGAGCGACAGGGCGAAGCGGGGATTGGCGCGGGCGACGCGGCGCTGCGCATCGATCTCCCACAGCCAGTCCGAGCCCGAATCCTCGAACTCGCGCAGCAGCAGGCTCACCGTCTCGTCACGCTCGGCGAGCGCGATCTCGCCGGCGCGGATCACCACCAGCGCCTTGCCGCGGCCGAACGTGGTCATGGCGAGCAGCACGGTGAACAGGGCGGCGGCGGCGGCGAGCACCGGCGAGGCGATGAGCAGCAGCGTCGCGGTGATCGCCGCGCCGATGATCGAGACGAAGGTGATCGTGGCGAGCGGCAGCGCCGCCATGGCGACGGCCGAGGCGGTCATCAGCAGCGAAAGCACGATCCACAGACCGAGCGCGGCATCGGCATCGGCGGCGTGGCCGAAGGCGAGCGGGGCGATCGACCAGACCGCGCCCAGCGCGATGCCGTCGATCACGGTGGCGCGGACATCGTGGAGCGTCGCGGTGACCGCGTTGCGGTGGCGCTTCGACAGGCGGCGGAAGACGACGAAGGTGGCGACCGCGGCGACCAGCGCGCCCCAGCTCGCCAGCTGCCAGAGGGGGATGAGCGGCGCGAGGATCAGCGTGAGGAGCGCCGCGCCGACGACATTGGCGGCGAGCATGAACAGCGCGAGCTGGCTGCCGGCATGAAGCTGGGCGGCGCGGATCGGCCCCCAATCGGTCGTATCCGCAGGATCGTGCAGCCCGAGCAGGGCTCGCACGTCGATGCGCGGCTTGGCAAATTGCGAAGTCGTCTGGCTGGTCACCCACTTCGGATAGCCGAGCGGTGGTTAGCGAGAGGTTAGATTCGCCGCCGGAATGAAGCGTTTTTTGGCGGTTCGTCGCGTCCGTTGCCCGGCACAGCGAGCTTCTACCCCGGGGCGAGCCTGGCTTTCGTCACCCCGGCCGAAGTGCCGGGGTCCACCGGGATGCTGGGAGAGCCGCTGGAGGCGCGAGGGGCTCGCTCGCGGAGGAGTGGACCCCGGCACTTCGGCCGGGGTGACGGCGGGGTTTAGCGGCTATTATTCTCTCGGGGCGAACGCAGACCCGGCCTACGCCGCCAGGGCGTAGGGCTTGATCTCGCCGTTCAGGTAGAGGTTGCGCGCCTTGGCGCGGCTGAGCTTGCCCGAGCTGGTGCGCGGCAGCGTGCGCGGCGGCACGAGCTCGACCACGCAGTTCATGCCGGTGACCGAACGGACGCGCTCGCGGATCTCGTCGCGCAGGCGCAGGCGCTCCTTCTCATCGGAAGTGCGGCACTGGACGAGCACCGCCGGCGTCTCCTCGCCGCCCGGCGTGGTGATCGCGAAGGCGGCGATGTCGCCCTGCTTGAAGCCGGGAAGCTGCTCGACCGCCCATTCGATATCCTGCGGCCAGTGGTTGCGGCCGTTGATGATGATCATGTCCTTGGCGCGGCCGACGATGTAGATATAGCCGTCCGACATATAGCCCATGTCGCCGGTATCGAGCCACCCGTCGACCAGGCAGGCGTCGGTCGCTTCTTGGTCGCGGAAATAGCCGACCATCACCGACGGCCCCTTGCACCACACCTTGCCGATCGCCTTGTCGGGGAGCGGGGTGCCGTCTTCCTCGCGGATCTCGATCTTCATGTCGCGTGCGGGGACGCCGCAATTGACGATGGCGCGGAAGCGCTGGGGGCGATCGGCGCGGGAAACGCCGCCCGAAAGCTGGGTCTCCTCGACCAGCTCGACGATGATGCCTTCGCCCGGCGGCATGATCGACACCGCCAGCGTCGCCTCGGCCAGGCCATAGCTGGGCAGGAAGGCCGAAGCCTTGAAGCCGGCATCGGCGAAGGCGTCGACGAACGACTGCATCACGTCCGGGCGGATCATGTCGGCGCCGTTGCCCGCCACGCGCCAGCGCGACAGGTCGAAGCGGTCGCTCGCCTTGGTCTGGCTCGACATGCGGCGCGCGCAGATATCGTAGCCGAAGGTCGGCGAATAGGAGAGGGTGTTGCCGGGATTGCGGCTGATGAGGTCGAGCCACGCCAGCGGACGCCGCGCGAAATCCTCGGTCTTCAGATAATCGGTCGAGACCTGGTTGGCGACGATCGACAGGAAGCAGCCCACCAGCCCCATGTCGTGATACCAGGGCAGCCACGAGACGCAGCGATCACCGTCGGTGACGTTCATGCCATGGCTGTGCGCCGCCAGATTGTTGAGCAGCGCATTGTGGGTAATCGCGACGCCGTGCGGGAAGCGCGTCGAGCCGCTCGAATATTGCAGATAGGCGATGTCGCCGGTCTTCGCCTCGGGCAGCTCCGCCTCGGGCGCTGCGCGCTGGCCGAACTCGGCCCAGTCCACGCCCGCCACGCCGGATATGCGTGCGGCCTCGGCGCACATCGCGCCGATTTCGGGCGGGTAGATCAGCATGACGGGATCGCAGCTGTCGAGCTGGACGCGGAGCTGGTCGATATAGCTTTGCGCGCCGCCGAAGGAGGTGGGCAGCGGCAGCGGCACCGGCCAGGCGCCGGCATAGACCACGCCGAAGAACAGCGAGGCGAATTCGATGCCCGTCTCGGCGACCAGCGCGACGCGCTCCTGCGGCTTCACGCCCGCGGCGATCAGCCGGCGCGCCTGGACCAGCGCGTCCTCGCGCAGCTCGGAAAAGGGATAGGGGCGGACCAGATTGCCGCGCGCATCATGGAAATTGAGCCCGCGAACGCCCCGGGCGGCATAATCCAGCGCCTCGCCAAGCGTCGCGAAATCAGCGAGCCGGCGTGGCAGCCTGTCGTCGGTGGGCGTCGGAGCGGGCATTCCCGTCTCCGCGTTTCTCTCGAGCGATCCCGTGTCTTCCAAAACCATTCTTTTCTCGTGCCCCTGTGAGATAACAGGCCGTTGTGCCCCCACAACGCATCGATTTAGCGACCGGCTCTGCTACGCACTGTCGTTCAAAATCGGTTGCCACTGTGGCACAATCATGGCGCATGTCCCGACCCCAGCGCCCCAGGCCCCCGTTGCAGCCCTCCGATGTCGAGCGTCTCGCGCTGCGTTATGTCGAGCGGTTCGCCACCACGCGCACCCGATTGTCCGATTATCTGAAGCGCAAGATCCGCGAGCGTGGCTGGGCCGGCGACGATCCGCCGGACACGGAGGCGCTGGCCGGGCGGATGGCGGAGCTGGGTTATGTCGACGACCGCGCCTTTGCCGAGGCGCGCGCCGGGGCGATGGGCAGGCGCGGGCTGGGCGCGCGCCGCATCGGCCAGGCGCTGCGCCATGCGGGGATCGAAAGCGAGGATGCGGAGGCGATCGCCCCGGCCATCGAGGCCGATGCGGAGGCGAGCGCGGTCGCCTTCGCCCGGAGGCGGCGGATCGGTCCATTCTCGCACGAAATCGCCGACCGCCCGCTCCGGGAAAAGCAGCTCGCGGCGATGCTCCGCGCCGGCCATGCCCTTGATCTCGCCCGGAAGATCGTCCGGATGGCGCCGGGCGAAAGCGTCGAGGCATTGCTTGCCCCGGACCGGGACTAGGGCCGGCCCGAACCTTCACAAACCAATTCCCCTTTTCGGCAATGCTGTGTTAATGTTGACGGCTTGGGGGATAACAAAATGCGTGCTGAGCAACAGCTTGCGACGAATCATTACGCGATGGCCGCGGAGGATGCCGCGCCCTTCGAGGCCGAAGGCGCCGACGAGGCGCAGATTTATTCCGGCGTCGTCAAATGGTTCGACGTTACTCGGGGCTTCGGTTTCCTCGTCGCGGACGATGCCGGGGCCGGGGACATATTGATCCACTTCACCGTGCTGCAGGAGCATGGCCGGCGCAGCCTTCCGGAGGGTGCGCGGGTCGAATGCGTGGCGGTGCAGCGCCAGCGCGGGCTCCAGGCGCGCGAGATCCGCTCGATCGATCTCAGCCAGGCGATCGAGCCGCCCAAGCGGCCTGCCGAGCGTGCGGAGCGGCTCCGGATGATCGAGGAGGCCGGCCCCTATGAGCCCGTCTCGGTCAAATGGTTCAATCGGCTGAAAGGTTATGGATTCCTGGTGCGCGACAGCGACACCGCCGATATATTCGTCCATATGGAGACGCTGCGGCGCGCCGAGATCGAGGAGGTCGAACCCGGCCAGCCGCTCCGCGCACGCATCGTCGCGGGCGAACGTGGGCCGCTTGCCGTGGCGGTCGAAAGGACCGATTGAGTCGATGATGGTAAAGCGTAGGTTCGGCGCGGCGCTTGTCGCCGCGGCGCTGCTCGTGTCCGGTGCGTGCAAGAGCGATCCCGGCGCCAATGCCGCCGGCATGCAGGCCGCGGCCAGGATTCCCCTCACGATCCAGACCGGCGCGGGCCCCAGGCAGTTCAGCGTCGAAGTCGCGCGCACGCCGGAGCAGCAGGAGCGCGGGCTGATGTACCGCACCCATATCCCGGCGGACGGCGGCATGATCTTCACGCCCTATCCCGGAGACGGCGGCCCCCCGCGCGAGGCGAGCTTCTGGATGAAGAACACGCCGAGCCCGCTCGACATCATCTTCATCCGCCCCGACGGCACGATCGCCCGGATCGCGGACAATGCCGTGCCCTATTCGGAGACGCCGGTGAAATCGGGCGAGCCGGTGGGCGCCGTGCTGGAGATCAACGGCGGAAGGGCCGCCGAACTGGGCATCGCGCCCGGCGACAAGGTAAGCTGGGCGGGGCAGGGCGGGGAATAGCCTGAGTCGGGCGCGGATCGGCTTTCAGACTGATGACGCCGATACTCTCTCCTTTGTCACCCCGGCCTTGTGCCGGGGTCCACCCATCCGTGAGCGAGCCCCTCACGGCTCAAAGCGGCTCACCCGGCCTCCCGGTGGACCCCGGCACTTCGGCCGGGGTGACGGTTGAGTTTTGGCGGCCGTCGTCCTGACTTCAACGGCGGGGAGGCGCAGGAACACGGCGGATCGCCTGTCGCTCCAGGCAGGAATCGAATTGCCTCCGCCCGCCCGGTCACGCTAAGGGGCGCGCATGGGAATCCTCAAGTCGATCTTCACCTGGTGGGAAGGCGCCACCTTCGGAACCTGGATGGGCCTTCGCGGCAAGAGCAGGGTGGGCGAGGATTCGCTCGGCAACCTCTATTATGAGGGCGGCACCGATCCGAACGGGATCGCGCGCCGCTGGGTGATCTACAAGGGCTCGAACGACGCGAGCCGAGTCGCCCCCGAATGGTTCAGCTGGCTGCACCACCAGATCGAGGAAGCGCCCGATCAGGCGCTGCCCGCACCGCGTGCCTGGGAAAAGCCCTGGGAGCCGAACCACACCGGCAGCGAACTCGCCTATCGTCCGCCCGGCGCGCTCGAAGTCGGCGGGCACCGCGCCCGCGCCACCGGCGATTACGAGGCCTGGGCGCCCGACGCATGACCTTTCGTGCCGGACACGCAGCGGCAGCGCTGCTGCTCGGCCTGGGCGCATGTTCCGGCGGCAACCAGCCCCAGGCGGGCGGGAATGCGAGCGGCGACATCGTCGTCACCAGCGACCCGTCCGGCAATCGCACGGGTGCGGAAGCGGTGGCCATCGGACCTGACGGCAGCGCGATCGACGCCGCGGCGACTCCGATGCAGGAGCGCGTCGCCGTGCTCGGCATCCTCAACAAGCGCAACGGCGAGGCGCGCGAGTTCAAGCTGAAGCCCGGCCAGGCGGCGCGCATCGACGATGTGATCGTGCGGCTGCGCGCCTGCGAGCGCACCGCGCCCTGGGAAACCGATCAGCTCACCGGCGCCTTCGTCCAGCTCGACGTGCAGCAGCCGGACAAGAACTATCGCCGCGTCTTCTCGGGCTGGCTCTACAAGGAACGCCCGGCGCTCAATGTCGTCCAGCACCCGATCTACGATGTGTGGCCCAAGAGCTGCGAGATGACTTTCCGGGACAGCGGCCCGGATACGGTGCCCGCCACGTCGCCCTCGGAAGGCAACCGGTCGATCGAGAAGAAGTCGCCGTCCACCGAAGGCGCGCCCAGCGAGAGCCCCGCCGAAGTCTCCCCGAGCGCCGCGCCCAGCAACGCGATATAATCGTCGCGCGGAATCTCGACCGCGCCGAGCGTGGCGAGATGCTCGGTCTGGAACTGGCAATCGAGCAGGGTGAAGCCGCCCGCCTTCAGCCGCGCGACAAGATGCGCGAAGGCGACCTTCGATGCGTCGCGCACCCGCGTCACCATCGATTCGCCGAAAAAGGCGGGGCCCAGCGCCAGCCCGTAGAGCCCGCCGGCCAGCCGGTCGCCGTCCCAGCATTCGATCGAATGGGCGAAGCCGCGGCGGTGCAGCTCGATGAAGACGCGCTCGATCGGGCCGCTGATCCAGGTATCGGGCCGGTCCTCGGCACTCTCCGCGCATAGCCGGATGATCGCTTCGAATGCAGTGTCGACGGTCACGCGGAAGCGGTCGGAAAGGATCGTTTTCTTCAGCGAGCGCGAGAGGTGGAAGTCGTCCAGCGGCAATATCCCGCGCAGCTTGGGCTCCACCCAATAGACGCTGGCGGCGATGCGGTGATCGGCCATCGGGAAGACGCCCATCGCATAGGCGCGCAGAACCAGGTCCGGGTCGAGATCCTGTTCCTGGCGGATATGGTGCGTCACATCGTCCTTAACGCTTGGTGGCCAGCCGGCGTTCGATCGCCTGCCACAGATTGGCGAAGGCCTGGGCGCTCGCGGTGCGCGGCGCGAAGGCGCCCACGGCCTGGCGCCGCGCGGCGACGGCCTCGATCACGCTCGCGGCGGGGACGACCGGCCAGTCGGGATTGCGGGCCAGCGCCTCGGCATGGAGCTTGCGGCGGCGATCGACCATCGAATGGACCGGCATCAGCGGCGTCTTGCCCTTCAGATGCGCGGCCACTTCCTCGAACGCGCGCTCCGAAAGCGGCGAGGGGACGACGGGCACCACGATCAGGTCCGCGGCGCGCATCACCTGCTCGCTCGTCTCGGTCAGGCCCGGCGGGCAATCGAGCAGGATGCGGTCATAGGTCGCAGCGAGGTCGCCGAGCAGATTGCCCAGCCGCTTCTTCTTGTCGAGGTCGTGGAAGAGCTGGTCGAGCCCGCGCAGCGAAGTGTCGGCGGCAATCAGGTCGAGCCGGGGCGTCTCGGTCGGCTGGACCAGCTTGGCTGCGGCGACATCCTTGGAGAAGATCGCCTGCGCCTTGTGCCGGGAAGCGCCGTCGCCGCCGAGCAGGAAGGTGGACGCCGCCTGGGGATCGAGATCCCAGAGCAGCGTGGTGCGCGCGGACTTGACGGCGGAAACCCAGGCCAGATTGACCGCCAGCGTCGTCTTACCGACGCCGCCCTTCAGACTGTAGACCGCGATCGTCGGCACTCGATTCGCTCCTCCGCGGTCCCTAGCTGGCATGAAAAAGGTCCGGCGGGAATGCCCGCCGGACCCGGAATTACGGCCTTTTGCCCAGTATCAGGTGTGGCAGGTCTTGGAGCCCTTGCCCGGCAGCGTGACTTCGACGCTCTTGGGCGTGCCGGTCAGCTTGTAGCCGCCATCGGCGACATAGGGCTCGCCGGCGTTCGGCGCCTTGAGCATGGTCACGGTGCCGCCCTTCTCGGTGCGGACGGTGACCTGCTTGTCGCCCTGGAAGAATTCGACATAGATCAGGCTGTTGTCGCCGCAGCGCAGCGTCTTGCTCGCCGCGACGGCGGGCGGCAGCTCGACCTTCGGCGCGTTCTTCAGCGCTTCCGCCATGGGATCGGGCGCGCGGCTGTCGACTTCCTCGGGCTTGTTTTCACAAGCCGCCAGCGAGAGGAGCGCGGCGGCGGCAAAGGCGATGGGGGAGGGGTTCTTCATAGCGAAAGTTGCTTTTCCTTGAGTCGCAAGAATCGTCAAGCGATTCCGGATATAAAGTCACACAATATTTGTGCGGCGCAGCGTGAATTTCCACATATTGCGCGGATCGCTGCCCCACGGGGCGCCCAGTGGAATAGCCGCATGTCCCCGATACGTCCGGGCATGATTTTTTTGGGGCAGGCGGATCGAATCTTTCGCCCCGATTCGGGACGCTTGACCGGACCGGCCGAGATGCGCAGGGATTCGGCACATGCTGGAGAAACCGATGATGCGCTTCCTGTTGCTGGCCATGCCGCTGCTGCTCGCCGGATGCGGTTCCGATGAGAGCGTGGAAAATGCCGCGAACGCCACGGCGCCGGTGCTGCGCAAGGGGCCGATGCTGGGCAGCGTCGACCTGTCGCAGCCGGTGCGGGCAAGCGGCGCCGCGCCCTTCTGGGCGATCGAGATCGCGCCAGGGAGCATCACCTATGCCGATCGCGCCGGGGCAGGGGGAACCCTCACCGATTTCTATCCGGTCTCGCCCCGGGTTGATGCCGATCGCGCGGTCTTCCCCACCCAGACGCCCGAGGGCGCGCCGGTGACGATCACCCTGACGCGCGCCGCATGCGGGGAAAAGGACGCGCCGCTCACCGCGGAAGTGAAGATCGGCGCCCGCACCTTGACCGGATGCGCGTGGCCGAAGCCGGCCGGCGAGAACGACGCGGAGCCAGGCAACGCCAGCGCGGCGCCTGAGAACGGCAGCGCCGGCGGCTGAGGCGTATCGTTCCGCCGATATTTTGGGGGGCATATCGGCGCTCCTTAAAGCGGCCGCGTTTCCGCATTCGCGGTTCGGGCGGGGCGGCTGCGGGATTGGGCTAGATCGACCAGGTCCAGGAACTCCCGGCGCCACTGGCTCTGGCTGCCGAAGCCCCATTGCGTGCCCGCCAGGCGGCGGATGTCGGCATAGCTCCAGTCGCCGAGCAGCGTGTCGCCGCGCGGCTTCTGCGCGAAGCCGGCGACCGAGACCGCGAATGCCAGGTCGCCGCTCGGCAAGGGGGCCGCGCGCAGCAGCGACGCCGCGACCGGGCGCTCGATGAGGCGCGACGTGTCGCCGTTCGGCAGCTTGTAGCGCAGCTTGACCGTGGCGAGCTCGCCGGCGGCGGCATCGGGAAGGGCGCCGCCACGCTGGTTGCCGGCATAGCGGCGCTCGGGCAGCCAGCCCTTGGTGCCCGCGGGGACGATCTCGTAGAGCGCGGTCACTTGATGCCCCGCGCCGATCTCGCCCGCATCGACCTTGTCGTTGGCGAAATCCTCTTCCTTCAGCGCGCGATTCTCATAGCCGATCAGGCGATATTGGCTGACCTCGGCCGGATTGAACTCGACCTGGACCTTCACGTCCTTGGCGATGGTGAAGAGCGTGGAGGAAAGCTCCTCGTCCAGCACTTTCCGCGCTTCGGATGCGCTGTCGATATAGGCGTAGTTGCCGTTCCCCTTGTCGGCGACCGACTCCATCATCGCATCGTTGAGATTGCCCTGGCCGAAGCCGAGCGTGGTGAGGGTGATGCCGTCGTCGCGGTTCCGCTCGATCAGCTCCTCGAGCTCCTTCTGGTCGGTGATGCCGATATTGAAGTCGCCATCGGTGGCCAGGATCACGCGGTTGATCCCCTCGGGCCGGAACGTGGCGCGCGCGGTGGCATAAGCGAGCTGGATGCCTTCGCCGCCCGCGGTCGATCCGCCGGCCTGGAGATCGTCGAGCGCGGCCTTGATCTGTCGCGGATCGCTGGTCGGCGGCAGCACCAGACCCGCGGCGCCGGCATAGACGACGATCGAGACGCTGTCCTGCGGCCGCAGATTCCCGGCGAGCATTGCCAGCGCCGATTTGACCAGCGGCAGCTTGTCGGGCTCGTCCATCGATCCCGAGACGTCGATCAGGAAGACGAGGTTCGCGGGCGGACGTGCGCTGCGGGCGAGGTCATAGCCGCGAAGCCCGACGCGAAGCAGGCGGGTGTCCGGGTTCCACGGCGTCTGCGCGACGTCGGTGGTGATGCTGAACGGCGCGCCGCGATCGCCCGGCAGCGGATAATCATAGCGGAAATAATTGACGAGCTCCTCGGCGCGGACGGCGTCCTTCGGGGGAAACTGGCCCTGGTTCAGGAAGCGGCGGACATTGGCATAGGCTGCGGTATCGACATCGACCGCGAAGGTGGAGACGGGCGCGTCCGCCACGGCCCGGACGGGGGAGATGTCGTTCGCCTTGTACTTCTCGGCGCTTTCGGGCGGCAGCGCCGCCATCTCCTCGGGAAGGGACATTTCATAGCTGGGGGAGCGGCTCGAGGTGCTTGAACTGCCCGGTTCGGCGCTGCATCCGGCGAGGGTGACCGAAACAATCGCACTTGAAATCAGGAACTTGACGCGCATTGCATTCTCTCCTGCCTTAATCTAGCCGTAATTGTGGCATGATTGTGGCGGAGCCGGCAAGGAAAACCTACTCGGCGGGTGGGAATAGGGATTCAGCCCGTCAAATGCGCACGCAGCGCTTCCCAGGCGGGCAGCTTGGCGGTGAGGCCGATCGTGTGGAGCGGGCTGCTCGAGGGCAAGGCGACGATTGCGTAGCGCGCGCCCGCGGGGCCGAGCTGCTTCAGTCCGTGGCGCAGCGCGGTGCCGCCGTTGAAGGCGATCGCGCGCAACCGGGGCAGGGTGGCGGCGAGCGCGGCGATGTTATGCCCTTCGATGTCGCGGATCGCGGCGTCGGTGCTGCCCGGCCGCGTCGCGCTGGCGACCACGTCCCACAGCCCGATATGCGCGCCGAGCAAGGCGGCGAGGCGGTCGTCATAGGGCAGCGAGGCCAGGTCGCGCCCGGCAGCTGGCGAGATCAGCCGCCAGAACTGGTTCTGCGGATGCGCATAATAGCGCTGCTCGGCCAGCGAGCGCTCGCCGGGCAGGCTGCCCAGCACGAGCAGGCGGACGTCGGGGTCCACGACGGGCGGGAAGCTATGCTTGCGCATCTTCAAGCGGCGATGATGTCGGTCCGCGCGAAATCGTCGCCCTTGTAGAGCAAGGGCTGCCCGGTCGCCCTGGCGAGCGCATAGGCGAAGCAGTCGCCGAAATTCAGGCGGGCGGAGTGGCCCGAACCCATGCCGAACTTGCGATACGCCTCATGGCCGATCCGGGCCTGCTCGACTGTGACCGGCGCGATCGCAAGGCTGAATTCCGCCGCCAGCACGTCGAGTGCCTGTTGATAGTCGCGATTGCCGCGAACCTGGACGGCGGACAGCTCGATCCACGAGCCCGCCGAAACCTGACGGACGGAGGCGCGGGCCAATTTTTCGACGAACGCCGGCCTTTCGGGCTCGTCTATCAATATCGCCATGATCGCCGAGGTATCGACGATCATTTCGGGAGGCCGTCCTCGTAGATCTCGTCCATGATCTCCTTGGAAGTCTTGCCGCGCCACTCCTCGGGCATGTTGCGCTGGAACTCGGCGACGATGGCGTTGACCCGCGCGATCCTCGCCTGGATTTCCTCCTCGCGGCGCGCCAGTTCCTGCTCGAGCGCGGCCTTGATCGCCTTGGTCACGGGTTGGCCAGTGGCATCGGCGAGCTCGCGGGCAAGGCGAATGGTATCGGCATCCTTGATGTTGAGTTGCGCGCCCATTTCTACCTCCTGGCGCAGGCTTTATACCATGGCTTGCAAGGGAGCGGAAGGCGGGTGTAGCCTCCCTACATGGCGCGCACGATCACGCGATACCGCGACTTCTGGCCCTATTACCTGCGCGAGCATGCGCGGCCCGCCACCCGCACGCTCCACTATATCGGCACCGCGCTGACCTTCGTGTTCCTGATCGTCGCGATCCGATCGGGCGGCTGGTGGTGGGCATTGCTGCCGATCGCCGGCTATGGCTTTGCCTGGGGCGCGCATTTCGGCGTGGAGAAGAACCGGCCGGCGACCTTCACCTATCCGCTCTGGTCGCTCTTCTCGGACTATCGCATGTTCTTCCTGTGGCTCGGCGGAAGGCTGGGGCCGCATCTGGCGCGGGCCGGGATCGTCAGGGCGCGCTGAGGACGAAGCCGGCGCACACCCGGTCGAGCGCCGTGCCCAGCGGGCTGCACGGATAGGGGCGGGGCTCGGACAGCAGGACGAGATCCGCGGCGCCGTCATGCTCGGCGGCGAGCGCGGCGATCGGTTCGCCGATTTCGAAGACGATGCTGGTGCTGGGATGCGCCTCGCTCTCGGCGCGGTGTCGGGCATGGCGGACATGGCCGGGGGAGGGATCGACGCCGCGTGCTTCGATCGAGACGAAGCCGAGCTCGCGTGCCCGGGCGGCGGCGCGCAGCAGCCGGTCCCCGCGGCCGCAGGCGAGATCGAGGATGCGGATCGAGCGATGCCCCCGATGCCGCCATTCGGCGAGGCGGGAGGCGATCTGGGCGTGGCTGGGGCCTTGCCCGGGGTCGTCGGAATCGTCCGCGGTGTGCGCCGGTCGGAACAGGCCGGCCAGGCTGAAATGCGGTGTCACGCCTTGCTTCTCCAGATTGCGTCGGAGAACGGAATTAGGGGAGCCGCGCGTAAAGCTTCGAGAGGAATTGCGCGCGCCGGCATAGCGTTTCCATAAAGCACGCAACGCGATCTTCGCATCGGCGCATCAGCGCTTGCTTGCGGCGAGCGCGGTTGCGCCCCTATCTAGCGGCCATGCATGCGACCCCCGACACGCTGGCGCTCATTGGCAATACGCCGATGGTGCGCCTGAAAGGCCCTAGCGAGGCCAGCGGCTGCGACATCTTCGGCAAGTGCGAGTTCGCTAATCCCGGCGCTTCGGTGAAGGACCGCGCGGCGCTGTTCATCGTCCAGGATGCCGAGGAGCGCGGCGCGATCCAGCCCGGCGGGACGATCGTGGAAGGGACGGCGGGCAATACCGGCATCGGCCTGGCGCTGGTCGGCAATGCCAAGGGTTACAAGACGATCATCGTCATGCCCGAGACCCAATCGCGCGAGAAGATGGACACGCTGCGCGCGCTGGGCGCCGAGCTGGTGCTGGTGCCGGCCGCGCCCTATTCGAACCCCGGCCATTTCGTCCACACCTCGCGCCGCATCGCCGAGGAGACGCCCAACGCGATCTGGGCCAACCAGTTCGACAATATCGCCAATCGCCGCGCGCATATCGTCGGCACCGCCGAGGAGATCTGGGCGCAGATGGATGGCCGGATCGACGGCTTCACCTGCGCGGCGGGCACCGGCGGCACGTTCGCCGGCGTCGGACTGGGCCTCAAGTCCAAGGACGAGAAGGTCTGCATCGCGCTCAGCGACCCCTATGGCGCGGCGCTGTACGAATATTATGCGCATGGCGAGCTGAAGTCCGAAGGCTCGTCGGTGGCCGAGGGTATCGGGCAGGGGCGGATCACCGCCAATCTGGAAGGCGCGCCGGTCGACACCCAGTTCCGCATCTCCGATGAGGAAGGGATGGAATGGGTCCGCCGGCTGCTGGCCGAGGAGGGGCTGTGCCTGGGGCTGTCCTCGGGCATCAACGTGGCGGGCGCGGTACGGCTCGCGCGGGAGCTTGGGCCGGGCAAGCGGATCGCGACGATCCTCGCCGATACCGGCTTCCGCTATCTCTCGACGCTCTACAATGGCGAGTGGCTGAAGGCCAAGGGACTGCCCGTCCTGCCCTGGCTCGGGCAGGGCTGAGCCTGTCGCTCGACACGGGCGGGATAACCCGTTACATTTATGCCACAGGTATGAAGTCGGGATCGCACCAAGACTCTGCCCAGGCGATGCAGAGAATTCGCGTCGGCATGACCGGTCTAGGGATCGTGTTGGTGCTGATCGCGGTGGTGAGCGTTGTCTTCTCCTCCGCCAATCGCGAGCAGCCGGTCTCCGCGATCGGCGCGTCGAATGCGATGGTGGTGGCGAATCTCTCCGACGGCGCGTCTCCGGGTGCACTCGACAAGAAGGATGAGCCGCTCGCCGAACTGGGCGTTGCTCCCAGCACGGAATCGACCGAATCCGTCAACGCGGCGGAAATCGCCCGGCGCGAGGAAGCCCGGCGGCGCGACGAGGCGCAGCACTAGGTTCGGCGTTCGGCGGACGACACGCTCCTTCCTTCGTCACCCCGGCCGAAGTGCCGGGGTCCACTCGTCCGCGAGCGAGCACCTCCAAATTCTAGCGGCCCTCCCAGAAGCACGGTGGACCCCGGCACTTCGGCCGGGGTGACGATATGTCGCGATGGAACATCGCCGGGGCTGCGCCGAATGGCGATCTCAAGCCTGGTTTCCCGGGCAGAACGGGGACGCGGCCCCACCTCTTCAGGAATTATACTTGAAAGCGACCGATGCGCCGCAAACAGGAGTTAAACAAACAAAGAACAAATCACGATCATAGTGTAAATTACATTTGAAAATGGGGCTAAGTGGGGTATTTGCCCGTGCTATCCCCAATTCACCCGTTGAATCCCCGGCCGGTTTGTGATTAAACCGAACTGGTTAAGGGGGGCACGATTCCCTTTCCCTGAGTTGAGTGCCGGGCATGCCGTGTGGGCGTGATTCCGGAGGCGGGAGGGTCGTGCCCATTGGGATCTGGGCATTGGCGGACAGGGAGATCTTCGAAGGATTTGCGCTCCAGGCGGTCGACCTAAAGGGTCGCGTCGCCATTCCCGCAGACCTGCGCGCCGTCGCCGAGCGTAATTCCGAAGCCCGCCAGATCGTTATCGGCATGCATGCGCAGGATCCGTGCCTCTCCGCGCATGACGCCGGCTGGTCGAAGGAAAAATACGACCGCATCGATCGCCGCGAGCAGCAGGCCGCCGATCAGGGCAAGGACGGCGACGTCCGCGCCAAGCGCCGTGCCTTCGGCCTGGTGGAGAAGGCGCCGTTCGACGACAGCGGCCGCTTCGTGATCCCGCCCTTCTTCAAGGCCAAGGCCAGGATCGGCAAATGGGCCTTTTTCAGCGGCGCCGGCGAGACGTTCGAGGTCTGGGCGCCCGAGGTGCTGCTCGCCGATCCGAATGCCGACCCGGAGCTGCGCGAGATCTGCGAGTTCCTCTGCCAGCAAAAGGGCGTGAAGCTGTGACCGGCGCCGCCCCCCATATTCCCGTGCTGCTCGACGAAGTGATCGACGCGCTCGCCATCGTGCCCGGCGAGCGTCATGTCGACGCGACCTTCGGAGCGGGCGGATACACCGACGCCATCCTCGAGCGGGGTGCCGAGGTGGCCGCCTTCGATCGCGACCCAAGCGCGATCGAGGGCGGCCAAGCCCTTCTGGCCGCTTCGGGCGGCCGATTGACGCTGATCGAGGCGCCGTTCAGCCAGATGGAAAGCGAGCTCGTCCGCCGCGGCTTCGTGCCCGTCGACGGCGTGACGATGGATATCGGCGTCTCGTCGATGCAGCTCGACCAGGCCGAGCGCGGCTTCTCCTTCCAGTCCGACGGCCCGCTCGACATGCGGATGGCGGGTGAGGGGATTACCGCGGCCGAATGGCTGAACACCGCCGACGAAGCCGAGATCGCCGACATACTCTATGAATATGGCGAGGAGCCGCGCTCGCGCCGGGTGGCGAGCGCGATCGTCCGCGCGCGTCCGCTCAGCCGCACGTCGGAGCTGGCGAACGTCGTCCGCAAGGCGCTGGGCCACAAGCCGCACGACAAGAAGGATCCGGCGACCCGCACCTTCCAGGCGGTCCGCATCTTCATCAACCGCGAGCTCGACGAGCTGGCCGAGGGGCTGGCGGCGGCGGAGCGCGTGCTCAAGCCCGGCGGGCGGCTCGCGGTGGTGACCTTCCACAGCCTCGAAGACCGGATGGTGAAGCGCTTCCTTCGGGAACGCAGCGGCAGCGAGCCCGCCGGCTCGCGCCACCGTCCGGCGACCGGCCCCCGGGCCGAACCCAGTTTTGAGCCGCCAGCCAAGGCCGTGAAGCCCGGCGAGGCGGAGGTGGCGCGTAACCCGCGTGCCCGTTCGGCGACCCTGCGCGTGGCGCAGCGGACCGCCGCGGCGCCGTGGTCGAGTGAAGGAGCAGGATGATGGCGGTTCAGGGCTTCAAGGGATTGGGCTGGTTCCTGTGCGGCGTGATCGTGGCGCCGGCCTGTTACATGGTGACCTCGCACGGCGCGGCCGAGCGTGCGCGGCTGAAATCGGTGCAGGCGGCGATCGTCCAGGCGCAGCGGGACATTCGCGGGCTGGAGACCGAGTTCAACACGCGCGCCAACCTCGCCCAGATCGAGCGCTGGAACGGCGACGTGCTGGCGATGGCCGCGCCCGAGGCGCAGCAATATCTCGCGAGCGAGACCGCGCTGGCCAGCCTGGATCGCATGGACGGCCAGGCGACGGTGCAGACCGCCGCGCTGGTGGTGCCGGCGGGCGTTTCCCCGGTTCAGGCCGTCGCGGCGGAGGTGGCGTCCAATGCCGATCCGGTGCAGGCCAAGGCTGCGGGCAAGAGCGTTGCCCAGCAGGATTCGGAGCTTCGCAACCTGATGAAGAAGGCGGATCGCAAGGCGGTGGCGATGGTCGATCGCGGCGTGCTGAGCGCATCGACGATCGACGACCTCGAGAAGCTGGCGAAGCGCGAGAAGCTGGCGCTGCGTTGATCGTCGTCGTCGCCCCGCCGGCCCGCAAGGGCCGCACGGGCGGTGCCCGGCAGGCGCTTGTCGCCATCGCCCAATTGCGGCTGATGATCCTTTCGCTGCTGTTCGGCGCGGGGATGCTGGCGATCATCGCCAAGCTGGCGCTGCTGGCGCTGTGGGCCGAGCCTGCGGTGGCGCGCGACGTGACTTCGGTCCTGCTCCCGCCGCGCGGCGACATCGTCGATCGCAACGGCGCGCCGCTCGCGCGCAGCATCGATGCCTGGTCGATCGCGATCCATCCGAACCAGGTGATCGGCGACAAGGGCGAACTGGCGCAGAAGCTGGCCGAGCTGATCCCGGAGCAGAGCGCCGGCCATTATTATGCGATCCTCAATTCGGGTGGCGGCTTCGCCTATCTGAAGCGCCGCGCGCTGCCCGAGCTGGTGAGCGCGGTGAACGCACTGGGCCAGCCCGGCATCGAATTCCAGCGCGAGCCTGACCGGCTTTACCCCCAGTCGGGCATGGCGGCGCATGTGCTCGGCTATCTCGACGCGAACGGGCGCGGCGTCTCCGGCATGGAGAAGGTGCTCGACGGGCGGCTGAGCGATCCCGCGCGGCGCGGCCGGCCGGTGGCGATCTCGCTCGATACGCGCGTGCAGGCCGCGCTCGAAAGCGAGCTCGGCACGGCGATGAACAACCTTCAGGCGCGGGGCGCCGCGGGTGTGATCCTCGACGTGCGGACGGGCGAGGTGATCGCCATGACCTCGCTGCCCAGCTTCAATCCCAATGCGATCCAGGGGCCGCCGCCGCGCAACAACGTGACGCAGAGCGTCTATGAGCTGGGATCGACCTTCAAGCCGCTCGCGGTGGCGGCGGCGATCGATTCGGGCACGATCACCTCGATGTCGCGCCGCTTCGATGCGACCAAGCCGATGACGGTGGGCCGCTTCACCATCCATGACGATCCGGGCGACGAGCAGTTCCGCTGGCTCAACATCCCGGAAACGCTGATCTATTCGTCGAACATCGCCACCGCGCGCATCGCCGACGAGCTGGGCGCCGACAAGCTTTCGGACATGTTCCGCCGGATGGGCTTCGATCAGCGGCCGGGCATCGAGATCCCGGCGGTGGGCACGCTGTGGCCCGCCTCCTGGGGGCGGATCACGGTGATGACCACGGCCTATGGGCACGGCATCGCGGTGACGCCGCTGCATCTCGCCAGCGCCTATGCCACGCTCGTCAACGGCGGCATCTATCGGCCCGCCACCCTGATGAAGGTCGATCCCGCGCATCTGCCCGAGGGGCGCCGGGTGCTGCAGGAATCGACCAGCGCGCGGATGCGCCAGCTGCTGCGCCTGATCGTGCTCAAGGGCACCGGCCGCAAGGGCGAGGCGGCGGGCTATCGCATCGCGGGCAAGACCGGCACCGCCGAGGCGGCGGCGGATGGCGGTTACGACAAGCATCGCAACGTCTCCACCTTCGCGGCGGCTTTCCCGATCGACGCGCCGCGCTATGTGGTGGTGGCCATGCTCGACTCGCCCAAGGCCAACCCCGCGCTCGGGGTATATCGCACCACCGCCGCCTGGACGGTGGCGCCCGTCGTCAGCCGTGTCGTCAGCCGCACCGGCGCGATCCTGGGCGTCACGCCGGACGCCAATCGCGACATCGACGAGAGCGAGCTGCTCCCGCTGATCTGGGAAGGCCCCGACGCCAAGACGAAGGATCCGGAATGAAGCTGGGCACGCTGACGGGCGGCGACGAGGGCGCCATCGTCACCGGCTTCGCGATCGACCACCGCAAGGTGGCGCCGGGGACGGTATTCGGTGCCTTTGAGGGCGCGCGCTTCAACGGCGAGGATTTCATCGCCGACGCGGTGAGGGCGGGCGCCATTGCCGTGGTCGCGCGGCGCGAGGCGAAGGTGGAGGGCGCGGTGCACATCGCCGACGTCAATCCGCGGGAGAAGTTCGCCCGGCTGGCCGCGAAGTTCTTCGCGCCGTTTCCGGAGACCGCCGTCGCGGTGACGGGGACCAACGGCAAGACCTCCACCGTCGAGATGACCCGCCAGCTCTGGCGGATGGCCGGCTTCCACGCCGCCTCGATCGGCACGCTGGGCGTGACCACCGCCGACGATCGCGTATCGACCGGGCTGACCACGCCGGATATCGTCACTTTCCTGTCGAACGTCGCCGGGCTGGCGCGCGAGGGCGTGACGCATGTCGCGTTCGAGGCATCGTCGCACGGCCTGTCGCAATATCGCACCGAGGGGCTGCCGGTGCGCGCGGCGGCCTTCACCAATCTGAGCCGCGACCATCTCGATTACCACGGCGACATGGAGACCTATTTCCACGCCAAGCTCCGGCTGTTCGCAGACGTGCTCGATCTCGACGGGGCGGCGGTGGTCTGGGCCGACGATCCCAATTCCCCGCGCGTCGAGGATCTGGCGCGCGCGCGGGGCAACCGGCTGGTGACGGTCGGCGAGCATGGCGAGACGCTGCGGCTGGTGTCGCGCGATCCGACTTTGCTCGGCCAGGGGCTGGAGATCGCGGCCGAGGGGCGCGTCCACAAGGTGATGCTGCCGCTGATCGGCGCCTATCAGGCTGCGAATGCGTTGACCGCGGCGGGTCTGGTGATCGCGACCGGTGGCGACGTGACGGCGACGATCGCCAATCTCGCGCGCCTCCAGCCGGTGCGCGGGCGCCTGGAACGGGCGGTGATTACCAACGCCGGGGCGCCGGTCTATGTCGATTACGCGCACACCCCCGATGCACTGGAAGCGGCCATCGCCGCGCTCAAGCCGCATACCAGGGGCCGGCTGATCCTGGTGTTCGGCGCGGGCGGCGACCGCGACACCGGCAAGCGCGCGCCGATGGGGCAGGCGGCGGCTGCGGGCGCCGAGGTGGTGATCGTGACCGACGACAATCCGCGCGGCGAAGACCCGGCGGCGATCCGCGCCCAGGTGCTCAAGGGCGCGCCGGGCGCGCAGGAGATCGGCGACCGCCGCTCCGCCGTCGCCGCCGCGATCGAGATGGCCGGGCCGGAGGACATCGTGCTGCTCGCCGGCAAGGGGCATGAGCAGGGCCAGATCGTCGGCGATCTCGTGCTGCCGTTCGATGACGTGGCGGTGGCGCGGGAGTGCGCGGCGTGAGACTCTGGACTTCTTCAAGCCCCTCCCCTTCAGGATTGCCGGGTCGGCCATCCCCCCGGCATGGCCTGAACGGCGCGGGGCGCCGTTCACCCGGCAATGGGACGGGGGTGGGGGATGTCTCACCGAGCCTGCGCTTGCGGACAGGCCCCACCCCAACCCGTCCCCTGAAGGGGAGGGGCTTATGAGCGTGCGTCTCTGGACCTCCGACGAAATCGCCCTCGCCACGAAAGGCACCGCTTCCGAATCGTTCGAAGCCTCGGGCGTGACGTTCGACTCCCGCGAGGTCGGTCCCGGCGACCTGTTCCTCGCGCTGAAGGGCGAGGCTACCGACGGCCACCGCTTCCTCGATCAGGCATTCGCGCAGGGCGCAGCCGGCGCGGTGGTCTCGCAGGCGACGACGCATCCCCATGTCTTCGTCGCGGACACCACCGCCGCCCTAAACGCGCTCGGCATCGCCGCGCGCGGGCGGAGTTCGGCCAAGGTGATCGGCGTCACCGGATCGGTCGGCAAGACCGGCACCAAGGAGGCGCTGTTCGCCGCGCTCGACCGGAGCGATCCCGGTTGCGCGCACCGTTCGGTCAAGAGCTACAACAACCATACCGGCGTGCCGCTCAGCCTCGCCCGCATGCCCCGCGACACCCGGTTCGGCGTGTTCGAGATGGGCATGAACCATGCCGGCGAACTGGCGCAGCTCACTCGGCTGGTGCGCCCGCACGTTGCCATCGTCACCACGATCGCCCCGGCGCACATGGGCTTCTTCGCGAGCGAAGCCGCGATCGCCGACGCGAAGGGCGAGATCTTCCAGGGCCTGGAGCCCGGCGGCACTGCGATCATCCCGTTCGACAGCCCGCACCGCGAACGTCTGATCGCCGCGGCCCGGCCGTATGCGGCGCGGATCATCACCTTCGGCATGGGCGAGGGCGCCGATTTCCGCGCCGTCGAGATGATGCGCACCCGTACCGGCGGCACCTTCGTCACTGCCCGCTTCGATGGCCGCGAGCTGAGCTTCACCCTCTCGCAGTCGGGCGAACACTGGGTCTCCAACGCCATGGCGATTCTTGCCGCGGTCGATGCGGTCGGCGCCGATCTGGAGCTTGCGGGCCTTGCGCTGGCCGAGATGGGCGGGCTGGCCGGTCGCGGCGCGCGGCTGCTGGTGCCGGTCGGGGACGGCGAGGCTCTGGTGATCGACGAAAGCTACAACGCCAATCCGGCATCGATGCGCGCTACGCTGGCCGTGCTCGCCCATGAGCCGGGCCGCAAGCTCGCGGTGCTCGGCGAGATGCGCGAGCTGGGCGCGCATTCGGACGCCTTCCACGCCGAGCTTTCCGGCCCGGTGGAGGCGGCGGGCGTCGATCAGGTCATATTGGTCGGTGAAGCGATGGCGCCGCTCGCACAAGCGCTTGAGGGGCGCGTCGATTTCGTCCATGTGCCCGACGCCGCGACCGCGCGTGCGCGGCTCGAGTCCGTGCTGGCGCCGGGCGATGCGGTTCTCATAAAGGGTTCGAACGGCGTGCGGCTCTCGACGCTCGTGGCGGCGTTGGCGGAAAGGGCTCCTGCGTAATGCTGTATCTGATCGCGGACCAACTGGGCTTTCCCGGCGTCCTCAATCTCTTCCGCTATCTCTCGTTCCGCACCGGCGGGGCGGTGGCGACGGCGCTGCTGCTCGGGCTACTGATCGGCCCGCGCTTCATCGGCTGGCTGCGGCTGCGCCAGGGCAAGGGCCAGCCGATCCGCACCGACGGTCCGCAGAGCCACCTCGCCAAGCGCGGCACGCCGACGATGGGCGGGCTGATGATCCTGACCAGCCTGATGCTGTCGCTGCTGCTGTGGATGGACCTGCGCAATCCCTATGTCTGGGCGTGCATGTTCGTCACCTTCGGGTTCGGCATGATCGGCTTCCTCGACGACTACGACAAGGTTCGGAAGGCGAGCACCGCCGGCGTTTCGGGCAAGGTCCGCCTGCTCGGCGAGTTCCTGATCGCGGGCATCGCCAGCGCGATCATCATCCTGTCGCAGAACAATACCCAGCTCTATGTGCCCTTCTTCAGCTGGGTGCATCCCGATCTCGGCTATTTCTACATCGCCTTCGCGGCGTTCACGATCGTCGCGTTCGGCAATGCGGTGAACCTCACCGACGGGCTCGACGGGCTGGCGACCATGCCGGTGGTGATCGCGAGCATGGCGTTCATGCTGATCGCCTATCTGGCGGGCAACAAGATCTACGCGACCTATCTGGGCATCCCGCATGTGTTCGGCGCCGGCGACCTGGCGATCTTCTGCGGCGCGATGATCGGGGCGGGGCTGGCGTTCCTGTGGTTCAACGCGCCGCCGGCGGCGGTGTTCATGGGCGATACCGGCAGCCTCGCGCTGGGCGGCGCGCTCGGCACGATCGCCGTCACCGTGCATCACGAGCTGGTGCTCGGCATCATCGGCGGCCTGTTCGTGATGGAGGCGCTGAGCGTCATCATCCAGGTGGGTTTCTTCAAGCGCACCGGCAAGCGCGTCTTCAGGATGGCGCCGATCCACCATCATTTCGAGCAGCTCGGCTGGTCGGAGCCCACGGTCGTGATCCGCTTCTGGATCATCGCCTTCGTGCTGGCGCTGGCCGGGCTGGCGACGCTGAAGCTCAGGTGATCGTCTCCCGGGCCTGGCGCGGGAAACGCTATGCGGTTCTGGGGCTGGCGCGCTCGGGGCTGGCGACGGTGCATGCCTTGCTGGCGGGCGGGGCGAGCGTGGCGGCGTGGGATTCGAACGAGGCGGCGCGGGTTCTTCTTCAAGCCCCTCCCCTTCAGGGGAGGGGTTGGGGTGGGGCAGTAACCACCAGCCCCGCACTCGGTGAGACATCCCCCACCCCCAACCCCTCCCCTGAAGGGGAGGGGCTTTTAGAGCTTGCCGATCCGTTGACCCTCGATCTCACCGGCTTCGCGGGCGTCGTCGTGTCGCCGGGCGTGCCGATCAACCGGCATCCGATCGCCGAGCAGGCCCGCAAGGCCGGGGTGCCGCTGATCGGCGACATCGAGCTGTTCGCCGAGGCGCGCGCCGATCTGCCGCCGCACAAGGTGGTCGGCATTACCGGCACCAACGGCAAGTCCACCACCACCGCGCTGATCGATCATATCTGCCGCACCGCCGGGCGGCCCAGCCTCGCGGGCGGCAATATCGGCCTGCCGATCCTTGGCCGCGATCCGCTGCCCGAAGGCGGCGTCTATGTGCTTGAGCTGTCGAGCTACCAGATCGACCTGACCCGCAGTCTCGATTGCGACGTGGCGGTGCTGCTCAACATCACCCCCGACCATCTCGACCGCTATGACGGGTTCGAGGGCTATGCCGCCTCCAAGGCGCGGCTGTTCGCGATGCAGTCGAAAGGCCATGCCGCCGTCATCGGCATCGGCGACGCGCCCTCGGCCGCCATCGCACGGCAGGTCGCCGTCGCGGGTCGCAGCGAGGATCTGACGAAGATCGCGCCGGGCGTGTGCATGGACCAGTCGCGCTGGCCGGCGCTCCAGGGACCGCACAACGCCCAGAACGCGCTCGCCGCCATCGCCGCCTGCGAGGCGCTGGGGATCGACAACGCCTCGATCGACAAGGGGCTGGAGACCTTCCCCGGCCTGCCGCACCGGATGGAGCGCGTGAAGACGCGCGACGGCGTGCTCTACGTCAACGACAGCAAGGCGACCAACCCAACGTCCGCGGCGCCTGCCCTCGAAGCGTTCGACCGCATCCACTGGATCCTCGGCGGCAAGGCCAAGACCGACGATCTCGACGCCTGCCGCCCCGGCTTCGGCCATGTCGTGAAGGCGTACACGATCGGCGACGCGGCGGAGATGTTCGCGCGGCTGCTGTCGCCGGACATGCCGGTCGAGCAGTCGGGCACGCTCGATGCCGCGGTGAAGGCCGCCGCCGCCCATGCGCAGCCGGGCGAGACCGTGCTGCTTTCCCCCGCCTGCGCCTCGTTCGACCAGTTCCGCGACTATGAGGCGCGGGGCCAGGCCTTCCGCGACGCCGTGGAGGCGCTAGGGTGAACCAGGAGACCGAAGCGCCGCAAGCGACCGAGGCCCCGGTCGCGCGGCCGCGGATGTCGAACCAGCTCAGCCGCGCGAGCAAGAGCCGGGCGGGCATGTGGTTCTGGGAAGTCGATCGCGTGCTGCTGCTGCTCGCCTTCCTGCTGATCGCGATCGGGCTGGTCGCGGTCGCCGCCGCCTCGCCCGCCACCGCGCGGCGCTATTCGGACGCGTCGCACCAGATGGCGCCGATGTATTATTTCTGGCGCCAGCTCATGTGGGTCTGCGTCTCGGTGCCGGTGCTGATCGGCGTGTCGATGCTGCCGACCACGCTGGCGCGGCGGCTGTCGCTGATCGGGGCGGGGGTGTTCATCGTCCTGCTCGCGCTGGTGCCGTTCGTCGGCCATGAGGTGAACGGGGCGCGGCGCTGGATCAGCCTGGGCATCTCCGATCTCCAGCCTTCGGAGTTCCTCAAGCCGCTGTTCATCGTCTCGACCGCCTGGATGCTCTCGTTCCGCGCGCGCGATCCCGAGCTGCCGGTGCTGTTCGTCACCGGCGGCCTTACCGCGCTGATCGGCGTGCTGCTGATGATGCAGCCCGATTTCGGCCAGACGATCGTGTTCGGGCTGGTCTGGGTGATCCTGTTGATGATCTCCGGCATCTCGCCCGCCGCCATCGCCGGGCTGGGCGGCACGGCGATCGCGGGCGTGGTCGCGGCCTATTTCTTCTATGGCACCGCGCGCACCCGCATCGACAATTTCCTGTTCCCCACCAAGGAAGCCGCGCTCTCCGATCGCTATCAGCTCGAAATGGCGCACGACACGCTGGCGGCCGGTGGCCTCACGGGCGCGGGGCCGGGCAGCGGCCAGGTGAAGTTCAAGCTGCCCGAGGCGCATACCGACTATATCTTCTCGGTGATCGGCGAGGAGTTCGGGCTGATCGCCTGCGCGGTAATCGTGCTGCTCTATCTCGCCATCGTCATCCGCGTGCTGATGAAGCTGCTGGACGAGGAAGACGCCTTCCGCCTGCTCGCCGCCGCCGGGCTGGCGGCGCAGTTCGGCGTCCAGGCGCTCATCAACATGGCGGTAAACACCGGCATCGCCCCGTCCAAGGGCATGACCTTGCCCTTCATCAGCTATGGCGGTTCCTCGATGATCGCGCTTTCGATCGGCTATGGTCTGCTGCTCGCTTTCACGCGGCGAAACCCGTATCTGAAGCGCTCGCCATACACGGTTCGGTGGAGCAATTGATGAGTCAGTCGCGCAGCTATGTCCTCGCAGCCGGAGGGACCGGCGGGCATATGGTCCCCGCCGCCGCGCTGGCGGTGGAGCTGACCAATCGCGGGCACCGCGTGGCGCTGGTCAGCGACGATCGCGGGGTGCGCTTTCCGGGGCTGTTCGAGGATGTCGAGACGCACGTCCTGCCGGCCGGCCGGCTGGGCGGCGGGCCGCTCGGCTATATCAAGGCGGCGCGCAAGATGCTGGCGGGGCGCTCGATGGCGATCAGGCTCTACAAGGATCTGCAGCCCTCGGCGATGATCGGCTTTGGCGGCTATCCGGCGCTCCCTGCGCTGCTCGCGGCGTTCCACGCGAAGGTGCCGTCCATCGTCCATGAGCAGAATGCGGTGCTGGGCCGCGTCAACCGCTTCGTCGCGGGGCGGGTGGATGCGATCGCGACTTCCTACGGCGAAGTCGAGCGGCTGAAGGATAGCTGGCAGGCCAAGACCCATCTGGTCGGCAATCCGGTGCGCGAGGCGGTGCTGGCGCTGCGCAACCGGCCCTATCCGATCATCGAGGAAGACGGCATCTTCCGCGTCCTCGTCACCGGTGGCAGCCAGGGCGCGTCGGTGCTCAGCCAGGTCGTGCCCGACGGGCTCGCGCTGCTGCCGGTGCATTTCCGCCGCCGCCTCCAGGTGACGCACCAGGCGCGCGTCGAGGATATCGACATGGTCCGCGCCAAATATCAGGCGCACGAGATCCCGGCGGAGATCGCCACCTATCTGCCCGACATGCCCGAGCATCTCGCCTGGGCACATATCGTCATCGCCCGCGCCGGCGCCTCGACCATCGCCGAGCTGACCGCCGCCGGCCGCCCCGCGATCCTGGTGCCGCTGCCCAGCGCGACCGACGATCACCAGACTGCGAACGCGCGCGAGATCACCGCGGCGGGCGGCGCGCGGACGATTCCGCAGCGCGCCTTCACCGCCACCGAGCTTGCCAAGCAGATCCAGAAGCTGGGCCTCGACACCCAAGCGCTGGAGAATGCCGCCGCGCGGGCGCGAAGCTGCGGGCGTCCGCATGCGGTGCGCGACCTCGCCGATCTCGTCGAATCGATCCATGCGCCCGAGGCTCCCGTGGGGAGCCGGCGCGCCGCAGCTCAAGGAAGGCCAGCTTACGCATGAAGGGCGTCGAAACCGACATCGGCACGATCCATTTCGTCGGCATCGGCGGGATCGGCATGTCCGGCATCGCCGAGGTGATGCACAATCTCGGCTACAAGGTGCAGGGTTCGGACGTGGCCGAGGGCTATGTCGTGCAGGGCCTGCGCGATCGCGGCATCCATGTGGAGATCGGCCACAAGGCCGAGAATCTGGGCGATGCGGCGGTGGTCGTGGTCTCCACCGCGATCGTGCGCACCAATCCGGAGGTCGAGGCGGCCTATGACCGCCGCATCCCGGTGGTGCGCCGCGCCGAGATGCTGGCCGAGCTGATGCGCCTCAAGTCCACCGTCGCGGTGGCGGGCACCCACGGCAAGACCACGACGACCTCGATGGTCGCGGCTTTGCTCGATGCCGGCGGCGTCGATCCCACCGTCATCAATGGCGGAATCATCAATCAGTATGGCTCGAACGCCCGGCTGGGCGACAGCGACTGGATGGTGGTGGAGGCCGACGAGAGCGACGGCAGCTTCCTGCGGCTCGACGGCACGATCGCGGTGGTCACCAATATCGATCCCGAGCATCTCGACCATTATGGCGATTTCGAGCGGGTGAAGGCGGCGTTCGTCGAGTTCGTCGAGAATGTGCCCTTCTACGGCGCGGCGCTGCTGTGCCTCGATCATCCCGAAGTGCAGGCGATCATCCCGCGCGTCCGCGACCGCCGCATCGTCACCTATGGCTTCGCGGCATCGGCGGACGTGCGCGGCGTCAACGTCACGCCGCATGGCGGCGGCAATCGGTTCGAGGCGATCATCCGCCACCGCGACGGCACCACGCGCTCGATCGAGAATATCGAGCTGCCGATGCCCGGCCGCCACAATGTTCAGAACGCGCTCGCCGCGATCGGCGTGGCGCTGGAGCTGGGCATCCCCGATGCGACGATCCAGCAGGGCTTCGCGCGGTTCGAGGGGGTCAAGCGCCGCTTCACCAAGGTCGGCGAGACCGGCGGCGTCACGATCATCGACGATTACGGCCATCACCCGGTCGAGATCCGCGCGGTGCTGGCGGCGGCGCGCGAGAGTGCGCAGGGCCGCGTGATCGCAGTGGTGCAGCCGCATCGCTATACCCGGCTCGGCAATCTGATGGACGAGTTCGCCCAGGCGTTCAACGATGCCGATATGGTCTATGTCGCGCCGGTCTATGCGGCGGGCGAGGCGCCGATCGAGGGCGTGAACGCCGAGGCGCTGGTGGAGAATATCCGCCGGCGGGGGCATCGCGCGGTCGCGGCGGTGGCGGATGCGGACGCGCTGGCGCGGGCGCTGGCCGAGGCGGCGGTGGCGGACGACATGGTCGTGTGCCTGGGCGCGGGCGACATCACCAAATGGGCGGCGGGCCTCGCTCCGGCGATAGAGGAAGCGCGGCAGGGCGTGGCGGCATGAGCGACTTCTTCTCCACCGCGATCGAGATGCAGCGCGAGATCCTGCGCGCGCAAAAGGCCCAGATGGACGCCGCGCAGAAGCTGCTCGACGGTGGCCGCGAGCTGGTGAAGCTCCAGGAAGTCGGGCAGAAGGCCGCCGAGGCCAATCTCGCGGCGTGGAAGCAATGGACGCGCCTCTGGGGGTGGAAGTGACGGCAGTCGCCGAACTCCCCAAGGTTCGCGGCAAGCTGACCGCACAAGCGCCGCTGGCGCCGCTCGTCTGGTTCAAGAGCGGCGGCGCGGCCGAGTGGCTGTTCGAGCCGGCGGACGTGGACGATCTGTGCGATTTCCTGCGCACGCTCGATCCCTCCGTGCCGGTGATGGGGCTGGGGCTGGGATCGAACATGATCGTCCGCGACGGTGGCGTGCCGGGCGTGGTGGTGCGCCTCGGCAAGGCATTCGCGGGCGTCGAGCAGGTCGATGCGACCACGCTCCGCTGCGGTGGCGGCGCTTCGGGCATCCTCGTCTCGTCCAGGGCGCGCGATGCCGGGATCGCCGGTGTCGAGTTCCTGCGTTCGATCCCCGGCACGGTCGGCGGCTTCGTGCGGATGAACGGCGGCGCCTATGGCCGCGAGACGAAGGACATCCTTGTAGCGTGCGAGGTCGTGCTGCGCTCGGGCGAGCGGCAGGTGCTGGGGCTCGCCGACCTGGGCTACACCTATCGTCATAGCGAACTGCCCGAAGGCGTGATCGTGGTGAGCGCCACTTTCCGGGGCCATCCCGGCGAGCCGCAGGCGATCCAGGCCGAGATGGACCGTATCGCCGCCGCGCGCGAGGAATCGCAGCCGCTGCGTTCGAAGACCGGCGGCTCCACCTTCAAGAACCCCGAAGGCCACAAGGCCTGGGCGCTGGTGGATGCGGCCGGATGCCGGGGGCTCAAGCGCGGCGACGCACAGGTGAGCGAGAAGCATTGCAACTTCCTGCTGAACCTCGGCGAAGCGACCAGCGCCGATATCGAGGGGCTGGGCGAGGAAGTCCGCGCCAGGGTGAAGGCGCAGTCCGGAGTGACGCTGGAATGGGAAATCCAGCGAGTAGGAGTAGTAACCAAGTGAGCAAGCTGCACGTCGCAGTCCTGATGGGCGGCTGGTCCGCCGAGCGCGAGGTCTCGCTGATGTCCGGCAACGGCGTCGCGGATGCGCTCGAGAGCCTGGGCCACCGGGTGACGCGCGTCGACATGGGCCGCGACGTCGCCGTGAAGCTCAGCGAAGTGCAGCCCGACATCGTCTTCAACGCGCTCCACGGCACCCCTGGCGAGGACGGCACGGTGCAGGGCATGCTCGACCTGATGGGCGTTCGCTACACCCATTCCGGTCTCGTCACCTCGGTCATCGCGATCGACAAGCAGCTCACCAAGCAGGCGCTGGTCCCGCACGGCATCCCGATGCCCGGCGGCCGCATGGTGCAGGTGGAGGAGCTCCATCAGCGCGATCCGCTGCCGCGCCCCTATGTGCTCAAGCCCGTCAACGAAGGCTCCTCGGTGGGCGTCGCGATCGTCACGGCCGAGGGCAATTACGGCAATCCGATCGCGCCCGACGCCAGGGGGCCGTGGCAGGAATTCGACGAGCTGCTCGCCGAACCCTTCATCCGTGGCCGCGAGCTGACCACCGCCGTGCTGGGCGACCAGGCGCTCGGCGTCACCGAACTCAAGCCCAAGAGCGGCTTCTACGATTACGACGCCAAATATACCGATGGCCTCACCGAGCATGTCTGCCCCGCGCAGATCCCCGACGATGTCGCCGATGCCTGCAAGCGCATCGCCTGCGAGGCGCACCGGCTGCTCGGCTGCAAGGGCGCGTCGCGATCGGACTTCCGCTGGGACGACAGCCAGGGCGTGGACGGGCTGTTCCTGCTGGAGGTCAACACCCAGCCCGGTATGACCCCGCTCAGTCTTGTCCCTGAGCAGGCAAGGCATCTCGGGATCGGCTATGCCGATCTGGTGCAGCGTATCGTCGACGAAGCCATGGCCCCGGAGGCCGCATGAGCCGCAAGCCGGTCCAGCGAACCGCGACGCGCCGGGGCGCCAAGCCCCAGCCGCGCAAGAACGTGCGCCGTTCGAAGCGGCCGGGCCTGCTCGACCAGGCGATCGCCGGGCTGCCGTTCAGCGAGGCGACGCTGCACCGGATCGTGACCTGGGGCATCGTCGGGCTGGTGGGTGCCGCCGCGCTGGGCGTGGCGAGCGTCTTCGGCGTGCCCGGCATGATCGGCGTCGGCATGTCGCAGGCGGTGGGCGAGGCGGGGCTGAAGGTCGACGAGATCCAGATCGACGGCCTCAAGCGCATGGACAAGGCGACCGTCTATCAGCAGGTGCTCGATCAGGATTCGCGCGCGATGCCGCTGGTCGACCTGACCCAGGTGCGCGAGCGGCTGCTGAAATTCCCCTGGGTGCAGGATGCGCGCGTCTCGCGCCGCCTGCCCAACACGCTGCGCATCCTGATCGTCGAGCGCCAGCCCGCCGCGATCTGGCAGAATCACGGGCAGCTGATGCTGGTCGACCCGACCGGCGTGCCGCTGGAGCCCGTCTCGCGCGACGCGATGCCGGACCTGCCGCTGCTGATCGGCGAGGGCGCCAATTCGCAGGAGCCCGCGCGGCGCCAGTTGCTGGAGGCGGCCCCGGCGCTCAAGCCGATGGTCAAGGCCGCGACCTGGGTGGGCAATCGCCGCTGGGATCTGATCTTCACCTCGGGCGAGAAGCTCCAGCTTCCCGAGGGCGAGGCGGAAGCGGCCACCGCGCTCAAGAAGTTCGCCGAGCTGGACGCGACCGAGCGGCTGCTCGGCAAGGGCTATCTGGGTTTCGACATGCGCGATCCGGACAAGATGGTGGTACGCAGGCAGGGCGTGGTCGAAGTGCCGCCGCCGGTGCCGACGGGCGTTTAGGGAACAGGGAAACAGGGCAATGGCGAAAACGGCACCCGAAGGACTGATTACCGCGCTCGACGTGGGATCGTCGAAGGTCTCCGCGCTGATCGCGCAGAAGGGCGACAATGGCGAGCTGGTGGTGCTCGGCACCGGCCAGCGCGAGAGCCGCGGCGTCAAGCGCGGCTATGTCGCCGACATGCACGCGACCGAGATCGCGATCCGCGAGGCGGTCGAGCAGGCCGAGCGCATCGCCGGCACCAATATCGAGGATGTCTGGGTCAGCTTCTCGGCGGGCGGGCTCATCTCGGACATCGTCAAGCTGGAGGCCGATCTGGGCGGCCACCGCGTCGAGCAGGGCGATATCGACGAACTGCTCAAGGCCGGCCGCGATGCGATCGATCCACAGGGCAAGATGGTCCTCCACGCCCAGCCGACGCGCTACACCGTCGACGGCCTTGCCGGGGTCAAGCGCCCGCTGGGGCTACACGCCGATCGGCTGGGCGTCGATGTCCATGTCGTCTCGACCGACGGCTCGCCGGTCCGCAACCTCGATCTGTGCGTCCGCTCGGCGCATCTGGAGGTCCGCTCGATCATCGCCGCGCCGGTGGCGACCGGCCTTGCCTGCCTCACCGACGAGGAGCGCGAGCTGGGCGTCGCGCTGGTCGAGATCGGCGCCGCCGTCACCAATGTCTCGGTGTTCATCCAGGGCGTGCTCGCCGGGCTGGCCTCGATCCCGATGGGCTCGGCCGACATCACCGACGATATCGCCTCCGCCTTCGGGACGCCGCGCAGCTGGGCCGAGCGCACCAAATGCTTCCACGGCTCCGCCAATCTCAGCCCCCGCGACAATCACGAGATGATCGACGTCGTGCTGGCAATCCCCGACGACAGCGTCGAAGGGCCGCGCATCACCAAGGCGGCGCTCAATTCGGTGATCCGCCAGCGGCTCGAACGGATGATGGCCGAGATCCAGAAGGAGCTGAGGAAGCTCGGCTTTCAGGATCCGATCGGTCGCCAGATCGTCCTCACCGGCGGTGGCGCCGAGCTGAAGGGCGTGGCGGACTATGCCCAGCAGTCGCTGGGCTGCGCGGTGCGCGTCGGACGTCCCAAGGGGCTGACGGGGCTGCCCGAGGCGCATAGCGGCCCGGCCTTCGCGACGCTGGCCGGCCTGGCCCGCTTCGCCGCCGCCGATCCTATCGATCTGCGCAGCCTTGAACCTTCGCACCAGCTAGTGACCAAGCGGAGCCCGACTGCGCTATTCTGGCGCCTGTGGCAGGCGTTTCAGCTAAATTATTAAAGAAATGCGTCCGCCGGGGTGCTTTTGGCTAGAGTCGAAGTAATGGTTGGTGCAGAAAAGGAATTAACGTGACGCGCCCTCGCCGGTGGGTCGCATGGGAGGCCACAGAATGAGTATCGATTTTCTTCCGCCCGACGTGGACGAGCTGACGCCCAAGATCACCGTGATCGGAGTCGGCGGTGCGGGCGGAAACGCCATCGCGAACATGATCAAGGCGGAAGTGCAGGGTGTCGAGTTCCTCGTCGCCAACACCGACGCGCAGGCGCTCAAACAGTCGAGCGCCGGCCAGCGGATCCAGCTCGGCGCGAAGATCACGCAGGGGCTGGGCGCGGGATCGCGGCCCGAGATCGGGCGCGCGGCGGCCGAGGAGACGATCGAGCAGGTCCAGAAGGCGCTGGAAGGCGCGCATATGGTCTTCATCGCGGCCGGCATGGGTGGCGGCACCGGCACCGGCGCCGCCCCGGTCATCGCCAAGGCGGCGCGCGACATGGGCATCCTCACCGTCGGCGTGGTGACCAAGCCCTTCGCCTTCGAGGGCAAGCGCCGCGCCAACTCGGCCGAATCCGGCATCGAGGAGCTGCAGAAGTACGTCGATACGCTGATCGTCATCCCGAACCAGAACCTGTTCCTGATCGCCAATGCGAACACGACCTTCAAGGAAGCGTTCGAGATGGCCGACGAGGTGCTGCAGCAGGGCGTGCGCGGCATCACCGATCTGATGGTCATGCCCGGCCTCATCAACCTCGACTTCGCCGACGTCCGCTCGGTGATGCAGGAGATGGGCAAGGCGATGATGGGCACCGGCGAGGCGGACGGCGACGACCGCGCGCTGATCGCCGCGCAGAAGGCGATCGCCAATCCGCTGCTCGACGGCGTCTCGATGAACGGCGCCAAGGGCGTGATCGTCTCGATCACCGGCGGCGAGGACATGCGCCTGCTCGAAGTCGACGAGGCCGCGAACCATATCCGCGAGCTGGTCGATCCCGATGCGAACATCATCTGGGGTTCGGCGTTCAATCCCGATCTGGAAGGCAAGATCCGCGTCTCGGTGGTCGCCACCGGCATCGACGCCAGCGCCGTGCAGCGCGCGGCGCCGGCGGTCGATCAGACCCGCGTCTTCTCCTTCTCCACGCCGCGCCGCACCACGGCGGCGGATCCTGCGACGGCGAGCGCGCCCGAGCCCGGCTTCTCCGAGTCCGAGCCGGTTGCCGAGGAAGTCGAGCCCGTCCTGGATGCGTCCGAGGCCGAGCCGATCGCCGAAGCGCAGGAGCCGGTGGCGGACGATGCGGACGAGCTGCTGCTCGGCGCCGACACCATGGTTCCCGAGGAAGCGAGCGCCCCGGCAGAGCCCGAACCGGCGCCGGCCGAGCCCGCCAGCCGTCGCCGCTGGCTGACCGGTAGCGACGAAGCCGAGCCCGAGCCCGAGGCGAAGCCCGCCCGCGGCAAGATCGGCGGGACGCTGTTCGAGCGCATGGCCTCCGCCTCGCGCGGCTCCAAGGCGAGCGACGACGACGACAAGGATCCGCTGGACATCCCGCGCTTCCTGCGCAGCCAGAACAACCAGTAACCAGCATTCGTCGCCGGCGCGGCTCGTTTCGGCGAGCGGCCGGCGACTTGTCATTGGCGGTTCAGCAGCCGCGCGGCCTATAGTCGAACCACGCATGAACCGGATTTCAAATCTTCGTTCGGGCATCGCCGCCCTGGCCCTTGTGGCCATGGCGGGGATCGGCCCGGCCTTCGCCCAGACCGAGATCGTCGCGCAGCCGAACCCGGACGCCGACGCCCTCCAGACCCAGATCCGCGTGCTGGCCGAAAACCCGCGCGACGTGGACGCGCTGCTCGCCGCCGGCCAGCTCAGCACGCGCATGGGCGACACTTCGGCGGCGCTCGCCTTTTTCCAGCGCGCCGAGGCGGTCGAGCCCGGCAATCCCCGCATCCTGAGCGGCCGCGCTTCGGCGCTGGTCCGGCTCGAACGGCCGGGCGAGGCGCTGCGCCTGTTCCAGGAGGCCGAGGCCAGGGGCGTGAACCCGCGCGAATATGCCTCGGATCGCGGCTTCGCCTATGATCTGCTCGGTTCGCCCGATCTGGCGCAGCGCGATTACAAGCTGGCGCTCAGCCAGCGCCGCGAGGACGAGACGATCCGCCGCTACGCGCTGTCGCTCGGCATCACGGGCGATATGGATGAGGCGATGAAGCAGCTCGATACGCTGCTGCGCGGCGGGGACCGTGCTTCCTGGCGGGCGCGTGCCTTCATCCTGGCGATGAACGGCGATTCCGCCGGCGCCGAGCGGATCGCGGCGCGGATGATGCCGGGCAAGATGGGCGAGTCGCTCACGCCTTCCTTCCGGCGGCTGGCCGGCCTGTCGCCCGCCGATCGCGCCTTCGCGGTGCATTTCGGCGAGATGTCGCCCACTCAGTCGCGGCTCGCCGATGCGCGCATGGCGCCGTCGCTGCCGCGCTATGTGCCGCAGCAGCGTCCTCCGGCGCAGGTCGCGCAGGCCCAGCCGGCCCCCCCCCCCCCCCCCCCCCCGCCCACGGGGCGGGGCGCCCCGCGCAGGGCCCCCGCCACCCCCCCGCCCCCCCCGCTCCCCCCCCGCCCGC
>NZ_JAAVVE010000014.1 GCF_018449795.1 Sphingomonas sp. dw_22 | reverse complement strand
CCCTGGATTGTCGTCGCGCGCGGCCCCTTGCCGATCGCCCCACGGCTGGGCCGCGGCACGGTCGGGGCTGAAACCAATCTCGGCGCCCCGACCCCGTTTGCGGTCGCCGGCCACACAGACCTTTTTCATACGGCGCCTCTCTCCCCCAGGGCGCCGCACCCGCCCCCCCCCCCGCCCCCCCCCCCCCCCCCCGCCCGCCCCCCCCCCCCCCCCCCCCGGGGGCCCCCCCGCCGCTCCGGCCGAGCACAAGGCCGTCTGGTTCGACGACACGATCCCGCACGAGGAGGAGAAGCTCTCCAACATCCGCAAGACGATCGCGCGCCGCCTCACCGAATCGAAGCAGACCGTCCCGCACATCTATCTGACGGTGGACGTCCGCCTCGATGCGCTGCTCAAGCTGCGCGGCGAGCTCAACAAGGCGCTCGAGCCGCGCGGGATCAAGCTCTCGGTCAACGATCTGCTCATCAAGGCGCTCGGCGTCGCGCTGATCCAGAGCCCCAAGTGCAACGTCACCTACACCGGCGAGAAGCTCATCAAGTACAGCCGGGCCGATGTGTCGGTCGCGGTCTCGACGCCGACCGGGCTCATCACGCCGATCATCCGCGATGCCGCGAACAAGAGCGTCTCGGCGATCTCGGCCGAGATGAAGGATCTCGCCGGCCGCGCCCGCGAGGGCAAGCTCCAGCCGCAGGAATATCAGGGCGGCACCGCCTCGATCTCGAACATGGGCATGTACGGCATCACCCAGTTCGACGCGGTCATCAATCCGCCGCAAGGCATGATCCTGGCGATCGGCGCGGGCGAGAAGCGCCCCTGGATCATCGACGACGCGCTCGGCATCGCGACGGTGATGAGCGCCACCGGCAGCTTCGATCACCGCGCGATCGACGGGGCCGACGGCGCAGCGATGATGAAGCTGTTCAAGGAACTGGTCCAATCGCCCATGGGCATGATCGCCTGAGCGGGAGGCGGCGATGCGCGTCCTGATCGAGACGATCCACATCGTCATCGGGCTGATCGCCGCGACGCTCGTCGCCGCCGCCGCCGCCTGGTCCTATCCGCGCGCCACCGACGACATCTGGCTGGTCGCCTATGTCGCGATGGCCGCGGTGGTGCTGATGGGCGTGGGGCCGCTGCGCAAAGCCTATGCCGCCGACAAGGCCGGCCTGAAGGACACTCCCAACCATGGCTGACGATATTCCCCCTGCCGGCCAGCCGGCCATCCGCGTCACGACGATGCCGGCCGACGCCAATGCCTATGGCGACATCTTCGGCGGCTGGCTGATGAGCCAGATGGACATGGCCGCCGGCCTGGTCGCCGCGCGCCGGGCCAAGGGCCGCGCGGTCACCATCGCGATGGACGGCATGAAGTTCCACGCGCCGGTGTTCGTGGGCGACGAAGTTTCGGTCTATGCCGAGCTGGTCAAGGTCGGCCGCACCTCGATGCAGATCGAGGTCGAGGCCTGGCGCCGCGCCCGCCACGGCGAGGAGCGCGAGAAGGTCACCCAGGCGCGCTTCACCTTTGTCGCCATCGACGAGGCGCGCCGTCCGCGCCCGGTCGATGATTCCGCATCCTGAACTCCTATATACCTCCCCAACTGAATCAGAGGGCCGCCGCACCATGGCTGAATCCTACGACCTCATCGTCCTTGGCTCCGGACCCGGCGGCTATGTCGCCGCGATCCGGGCCGCGCAGCTTGGCCTCAAGACCGCGATCGTCGAGCGCGAGCTGCTGGGCGGCATCTGCCTCAACTGGGGCTGCATCCCCACCAAGGCGCTGCTCCGCTCGGCCGAGATCTTCCATTACATGCAACACGCCAAGGATTACGGCCTGGCCGCGGAGAAGATCACCGCCGACCTGGACGCGGTGGTCAAGCGCTCGCGCGGCGTGGCGAAGCAGCTCAACCAGGGCGTCACGCACCTGATGAAGAAGAACAAGGTCGCCGTGCACATGGGCACCGGCGTCCTGACCGCGAAGAACAAGCTCACCGTCACCGGCGCCGACGGCAAGACCGAGGAGCTGGGCTACAAGAACATCATCGTCGCCACCGGCGCCCGCGCCCGCGACCTGCCCTTCGCCAAGACCGACGGCAAGCGCATCTGGACCTATCGCCACGCGATGACCCCGCCCGAGATGCCCAGCAAGCTGCTGGTGATCGGATCGGGCGCGATCGGCGTGGAGTTCGCGAGCTTCTACAACGACATGGGCTCGGAAGTGACCGTGGTCGAGATGCTCGACCGGATCGTGCCGGTCGAGGATGCCGATGTCTCCGCGCATCTGGAGAAGGCGCTCAAGAAGCAGGGCATGACGATCCTGACCGGTGCCGGCGTCGACAAGCTCGACGTGACGGACAAGGGCGTGAAGGCCGCGATCAAGGGCCGGGACGGCACGGTCACGGCCCAGGAATTCAGCCATGTCATCGTCGCGATCGGCATCGTGCCCAACACCGAGAATATCGGGCTGGAGACGCTGGGCGTGAAGACCGAGCGCGGCCACATCGTCACCGATGCGGCGTGCAGAACCAATGTCGAGGGCGTCTATGCGATCGGCGACATCACCGCGCCGCCCTTCCTCGCGCACAAGGCGAGCCATGAGGGCGTGATCGCTGCCGAGGCGATCGCGGGCAAGCATCCGCATGCGATGGACGCGCGCAACATCCCGGGCTGCACCTATTGCCACCCGCAGATCGCCAGCGTCGGCCTGACCGAGGCCAAGGCCAAGGAAGCCGGATACGAAGTCCGCGTCGGCAACTTCCCCTTCATCGGCAACGGCAAGGCCATCGCTCTTGGGGAACCCGAAGGCTTCGTGAAGACCGTGTTCGACGCCAAGACCGGCGAGCTGCTCGGCGCGCACATGATCGGCGCCGAGGTGACCGAGCTGATCCAGGGCTATACGATCGGCAAGACGCTGGAGACGACCGAGGCGGAGTTGATCGAAACGGTGTTCCCGCACCCGACGATCAGCGAGACGATGCACGAAAGCGTGCTCGCCGCCTATGGCCGCGTGATCCACATCTAAGAAAACCAGGCGTTCAGCTTTTGCCGTTACGCTCCCGCCATCCTGGAACCGGATGGCGGGAGGCTTGGCATGCGATCGTTGAAACTGGGGTTCGGCATCATCGGGGCGCTTCTGCCCATCCTGTATTGCGGCGGCCTGTTCTTCTACTTCCTGAATGTCGGCGGATCGGTGCAGGGCGCGGTCTCGACCGGCCTGGGACCGACCCTGCTGGGCCTGGGCGCGATCGGAGTGTTTTTCGTACTGCCCATGGCGCTGAAGATCCTGCGCGCCGTCTCCGGCACGGGCACGCCACGCCCCGTCAGCCCCGACCAGCCTCCGGCCCTTCCGGCCGGGGAAAGCGCATTCGACGCCGATGCGGCGCTGGCCCGCTACATGGCGCGCAAGGCGGCGGAGGGAAATGCGCCGGCCGCCCCCTTCCCCCCGCGCGGCGAAGCCACGGCACGCCCGGTGTTCGGCCGCAAGACCGGCTGAGCGCGGCGGGAGGCCGCCCGTGAGGCGAGCCTTCCCCTCCCCGGCCCTGACGGGAATCGCGGCGGCCCTGCTTTGCGCCGCGACGCTGGCGTTCTTCCGGCCCGGCACCGCGATGTACGACAGCGTCGTGCAATATCAGCAGGTCGTGTCCGGCGCCTATGACGACTGGCACCCGCCGGTCATGGCGCGGCTCTGGGCGCTGCTCCATCACGGCTGGAGCGGGCAGGCGCCGATGTTCGCGCTCCAGATCCTGCTCTACTGGGCCGGGCTCGGGTTGTTCGCGGCCGCGCTCGCCCGCAGCGGCGCGCGTGTCGCGGCCATGGCGACGCTGGCGCTCGGACTGTGGCCGCCCTTCCTGGGCTGGCAGGTCGCGGTGCTCAAGGACGGCCAGATGGCCGGCGCGCTACTCGCCGCAACCGGAATAGCGGCGTGGTGGCGGCTCGACGGACGGCGGCTGCCGCGCTGGACTGGGGCAGTGGTCGCGCTGCTGCTGATCTATGCGACGCTGCTGCGCTTCAACGCGATGTTCGCCACCGTGCCGCTGGGCGTGGGACTGCTGGGCGGCGTCCGCTGGCAACGCCCCCTGCCCCGCGCCGCCGCGATCCTGGCCGGACTGGTGCTGGTGGTCGCCCTCGGCCCGTCGATCAACCATCGGCTGCTCGGTGCCTCCCCGAGCGGAGTCGAGCGCGCGCTGCCCATCTTCGATCTCGCCGGCATCGTCCGCCATGCCGGGCCGGAAGCCGTCCCGATCCTGCCCGCCCCGGTCTGGCGCGAGGCCGAGAGGCGCGGCTGCATCACCCCGCTGATGTGGGATCCGCTCGCCGATGAGGACCGCTGCGCCTTCGTAGCCGACGGACTCGACGCCGCGGCGCCCGGCCACCGCCTGTTCACGGCCTGGATCGATGCCGTGGCGCACCATCCCTTCGCCTATGCCGCGCACCGGCTGGCGCATTGGAACATGACGATGCGCTTCTGGGTGCCCCGGCAAATGCCCTATGCCGAGCCGCCATCGGTGTCCGAGCCCAACACGCTGGGCCTCGGCTCGCCGGCCCGGCGGATCGCACCCTTCGAGAAGCTGGCCGGGCTGCTCGCCCGGAGCCCGCTCGGATCGCCGATGCTATGGTTCACAGCAGCGCTGACCATACTCGCCCTCGCCCGCCCGAGCGCGGGGCCGCGCCACCAGTTCGCAAGCGCGCTCGCGCTGTCCGCCGCCGCGACCGAGCTGGCCTTCCTGCTGGTCAGCATCGCTTCGGACATCCGCTATCATCTCTGGGCGATGCTCGCGACCGCGCTCGCCGCGCTGCTGCTTGCCGGCACGCCGGCCCGGCGCCTCGCCTTCGCACCGCTGCTGCTGGTCGGCGCGATCTGCATCATCGCACGCCTGATCCTGCCGGGCATCGACGGCTAACTCAATCCTGCGTCCGCACCGCCAGCGCAATGGCGCCGCCCGCCAGCGTGCCAGCCGCCAGCGCCACCAGCCAAAGCGTATAGCCCGTCCTCTCCGGCGCCAGCGCGAGCGCCAGTAGCGGCGCGACCATCGCCGGCAGCGTATTGGTGAGGTTCAGCACGCCAAGATCGCGCCCGCGATGCTCGGGCGAGGGCAAAAGCTGCATCGCCAGCGCCGAATGCGTCGCCAGGAACACCGACAGGCCGGACAGCGCCGCCGCATGGCCGATCGCCGCTACGCCCCAGCTCTGCGCGAACGCCATCGTCACCAGCCCGGCCGCCATGGCGCACGCCGCCGCCGCCAGGAACGGCTTCCGGCGCATCGCCCGATCCGAAAGCCGCCCGGCGACCAGGGTCAGCACCACCGCGACGATCGTGGAGCCGGTCATCGTCCAGACGATCGGCCCCGCCTCGCTGCTGCCCTTGGCCAGGTCGCGGCGATCGAGCACCCAGACGAAATAGAAGAAGCCATAGGTCGCCAGCCCGTTGCCCGCGACCTGGATCAGCATCCGCGAAGCCCAGGCTAGGACGAAGTCGATGCGCCGGCGCTCGCGCAGCGGCTCGGGCGGCGGCGCCGGCTGGGGCGCGGCCTCGCGCATCAGCAGCGTGAAGGGCAGGATCATCGCGACGAACAGCGCGCAGATCAGCGCATAGCGCTCGCCCTCGCCGCCCAGCCCCGGCAGCGTCATCACGCTGGCCGACATCGCCCCGATCGGATGCGCCACGCCCAGAAAGCCCGCCACCAGCCCCTTGTGCGCGTCGTCCACCTCGTCGGCCATGATCGTGGTGAGCGGGGCGAAGCTCATGTTGATGCCGATCTGGAGCAGCAGCACCGACAGCAGCAGCGTCAGCGCGTCGAAGCTGAAATGCAGCGCGCCATGCCCGAGCACGAGCGCCGCCAGCCCCGCCACAATCCAGCCGCGCCGCGTGCCCCTGCGCCGATAGCTGCGATCGCTGAGCGCGCCGAACGCGATATTGGCGATGCTCGCCACCGCCGCGCCGCCCAACGATCCCGCGCTCAGCAGCCGCACCGCATCCTCGCCGCCCACCGCCGTCACCTTGAGCGGCAGCAGCACCATGATGAACGGCATGAAGCCGACGAACATGCCCGCATAGGCCAGCGCATAGAGCAGCACGAAGCCGCGGCCGGGCGAAAGGAAGCGCATCGGACGAGCGAGCATCGGCCCGGGCTGGCCCCGCGTCAACGCGGCGGCGCAGTCGAATCCCGGGCGACGAAATCGAAGGGCAGCAGATGCCCCTGGTCCGGTTCCGGCGGCTCGCCGCTCGCCTTGGCGGCAATCAGCAGCTCGGCCGCCTTGGCGGTCATCGCCGCGATCGGCTGGCGGATCGCCGTGAGCGCGGGCACGCTCATCCGCACCGTCGGCGTATCGTCGAAGCTGACCACGGAGAGGTCGCCGGGCACGTTCAGCCCCAGCCTGCCGGCGGTATGGAGCACGCCCAGCGCCATCTCGTCGCTGCTGGCCAGCACGGCGGTCGGCGGCGGATCGAGCTTCGCCAGCGCGATCATCGCCTGCTGCCCGGCCTCATAGGTGAAGTCGCCGGGCTGGAGATAGCGTTCGTCCACCGCAAGTCCGCGCGCCTCGATCGCCTCGCGGAACCCGCGCAGCCGATCGGGGCTCATCGCGTAATCGGGATGGCCCTGGACATAGGCGATGCGGCTATGCCCCAGGTCGAGCAGATATTCGGTCGCGTGCCGCGCCGCCGCCTCGTCGTCCATATAGACCGCGAAGCCGTCGCCCGGCCGCCGCGATCCCAGCCGCGCGAAATTATGCCCGCCGCGCTGGAGGAGCTGGGTGATCGTGTCGTTCTCGCTGTGCGGCGGCGTCAGGATCACGCCGTCCGGGTGCAGCGCGGAGAGCGCCGCCTGCACCTGGCTCTCCAGCCGGTCCGAATGCGAATCGACCAGCTCGAACAGCATGCGATAGCCATGCTCGGCGCATTTGAGCATGCCGCCATAGAGCATCTGATCGACCCAGTCGTTGCCGCGCCGCGACTGCCAGCCCTCCAGCGTGGGCCGCTCGTCGTTGAACGCCAGGATCAGGTACGATCGCGATCCGCCCAGCCGCCGCGCGGCCAGGCTGGGGACATAGCCGAGCTTCTCGATCGCCGCGGTCACGCGCGCGTGCATGCCCGGCGTGACGTTCGGGCCCTTGTTGATGACGCGCGACACGGTCTGGAACGAAACCCCGGCCTCGGCCGCGACATCCTTGATCGTGATCGCGCGCTTGCGCTGCATCAACGGCCCGCCATCCGGGGCGCCGCCGGCCTGGCGAAATCGACCGGATCGGCCCGGCAATGCGCGTCGATGAATTCCTGATGCGTCGGCAGCGTCTTCACGAACGCGGCGACCTGCGCGCGCGCCTGGTCCATCGCCGGGAAGAGCCTGGCCTCGTCGATGCGATCGACCAGCGGGTGATAGGTGGGCGGCCGCACGCCCATCCCGTCGAGCACCGAATGCCAGCTCGCATTGCGGAACAGCTCGTCCAGCCCCTCGCGCAGCGTGCCGTTGACGCGGAACAGTTCGATCCGCTCGCGCAGGCTGTCGGGCAGCGCCATCGCCGCGCATTTGCGCCAGAACGGCGTGTCGTCGCGCTTGGTCTCGCAATAATGGAGCACCACGAAGTCGCGAATCTCCTCATAGTCGGCGGTCATCCGGCGACTATATTCCGCAGCCAGCTTCGGATCGCAATTGCGGTCGGGCAGGAAGCGGAAAAGGAAGTCCATGCCGCGATAGATCAGGTGGATCGCCGTCGATTCGAGCGGCTCGATGAAGCCCGAGGCGAGGCCGATCGCCACCACGTTCTTGTGCCAGATCTGCTCGCGCACGCCGGTCTTGAACGGCACCACCATCGGATCGATCACCAGCGGCCCCTCGATCTGATCGAGCAGGATGCGCGTCGCCTCGTCGTCGCTCATGAATTCGCTGGAGAAGACATGGCCGTGCCCGCTGCGATGCTGGAGCGGGATCTGCCAGCGCCAGCCGGCATCCTGGGCATGGGCGAGCGTGACCGGCGGCGGCAGCTTGAGGTTCTCCGCCTGGACCGCGATCGCGCGGTCGCACAGCAGCCATTCGGACCAGTCGCGATAGCCGACGCCGAGCACCTTGTTGATGAGCAGCGCGCGAAAGCCGGTGCAATCGATGAAGAAGTCCGCGCGCACCTCGCGCCCGTCCTTCAGCACCAACGTCTCGATGAAGCCGCGATCGTCGAGCCGCGCATCGGCCACGATGCCCTCGGTGCGCTTGACGCCGCGCTCCTCGGCAAGACGGCGCAGATATTGCGCCACATATTTGGCATCGATGTGCAGCGCATAGGATGCCAGGCCGATCGGCGTGTTGCGCGCCTTGAACGGCAGCATGAAACGCTCGTCGCGCGCCATCACGGTGGCGGGGGCGAAATCCTGAAGCTCGCCCTCATGGCCGGCGAGCTTGGCCTTGAGCCAGCAATGATAGAATTCGCTGAGCTCGATCGGCGTCCCGATCTGGCCGAAGGGGTGGTAATAGGTCTCGCCCTTCACCTTCCAGTCGCGGAACTCGATGCCCAGCTTGAAGCTGGCGCGCACCTCGCGGATGAAGTCCTGCTCGTTGATCTCGAGCTTGGCGAGCAGCTCGAGAAAGGGCGGAATCGTGGATTCGCCCACGCCGATCGTGGCGATCTGCTCGGATTCGATCAGCTCGATCTCGAACAGCTTGCCCTTGAAATGATGGCCCATCAGCGCCGCCGCCATCCAGCCGGCGGTGCCCCCGCCGACGATGCAGACTTTGCGCAAGGCGTCCGGTGCCTTCATGGGAGTATCCTTCCGCTCTGGAATGGAGATGGCGGCATCTGATCCGCACTAATCCGGCACCGCAAGCAAAACCGTCGGTGCCGCGAAAACCCGCCAAGAAAAATGAGCCGGCAGCCTGGGTGAGACTGCCGGCCCAGGAGGGTTGGCTCTTTAGAAGCGGACCCGCACGCCCGCCGAATAGCGCGGCTCGAAACGGTTCTGCGAATGATACTGTTTCGAGTCGTCGTCGAACTGGAAATAATAGCGTTCGCGCTGGCCGAACACGTTCGATCCGTTCACGTAGAAGGCGAAATTCTGGTTGATGTTGTAGGTCAGGTTCGCGTCCACATATTGCGTGCTGTCCTGGTAGATCGCGATCTGGCCGAAGGTGGTGGAAAGGCGCGGCGTGCGGTAATTATACGCCACGCGAAGCTGCAGGTGATCGTCCTGATACCAGCCGACCAGGTTCACCTGGCTCTTCGAATTATCCGGGAAGGGCAGGCGTTCGCCGTCGAGCGACGTTCCGTTCTGCTTGCTGTCCGAATAGGTGTAGTTGGCGTCGATACCGAAGTTGCGGAAGAACCCGTTGGAGATCAGGTCGCTGAACGCGATCTTCGCGCCCACTTCCACGCCCTGGAGCGAACCGCCATTGCCCTGTTCCGGCTGGGTGATCGGCACGCAGCGGCGGATCACGCCGTCGCCGTCGGGGAAGCGGCCCGCGCACGGCGTGGTCAGGCTCTGGACGAAGCTGTTGATGTCCAGCTTGAACAGGCCGACGTTGAACATCGTCGCCCGGCCCAGATAATATTCAAGGCTCAGGTCGTAATTGTTCGAGCGCCACGGGTTCAGGTTCGGGTTGCCGCTCGAGCTCGCCCCCGTCACCTGGCGCACCCCGCACGGCGCGTCGTTCGGCCCCGGCGTGCCGGTGCACGGCGAGTCCGCGGTCGAGATCGTCAAGCCGCCGCCGTAATTGCCCAGGTCGAGCGGGATCATCGTCTTGGCGAAGGCCGCACGCGCGCGCAGGTTCGGCGTGATGTCGTAGGACAGGGTCGCCGTCGGCAGCCAGTCCAGGTACGAGCGGCGCGAGACCACGTCGCCGGTATCGAGATTGGTGTCGCCATAGCTGCGGGTGGCGCCGGTCAAGTTCTGCTTCACCGTCAGCTTGGTGTTGATGATCTTCAGGCCCAGATTCGCCTTGAACGCGCCGGTGGCGAATGCGGTGTTGAGATACGCGCTCTCCTCGACCAGATCGACGTCATAGGTGTTGCCCGGGATGGTGACTTCGGTCGAGGGACCGAACACCTTTTCCTGGAATGCCTTCACGTCGTCGAAGTCCTTGGGATCGGCGACCCACAGGCCCGGCATGCCGTTCACCACGCCGCCCCAGTCGGTCTGGAAATAGACGTTGTTGAAGGCATTGAGCTTGGTCGGCCGATTGACCGTATAGCCCTGGAACACCGTCTGCGGGTTTTCCGCGCTCACCGGCTGGGCGGGATCGAACGCCGCGTTGGGCACCATCTCGCCGGCCTGGCACTGGGCCTGGTCCATCACGACGTCGATCGCCTTCCACTGGGCAAGGCAGCCTTCCGCATCGGATGCGCCGTTGCCGGCATAGAAGTTCGAGAAGAGGTGGAAGTTGCGGATCTGGGTCGAGCGGTCCGAGCGCCGCACGCCGGCATCCACCCGGCTCAGGATGCCGAACAGCCCGCCTTCCTCGAACTCATAGCTGCCGTCGGCGCGGAACACGCCGAGATCGGAGCTGTTCTCCTGATTGCCCTCGGACGAGAAGGCCGCGACCGCATAGCTGTCGAGATTGGCCATATAGTCCTTGAGCGTCTTGCCCGCGCCCAGGCCGCCGCTGATCGGATTGTCGAAGCCGCTGATGACCGGATTGCTGCCGCGCAGATCGAGATGCAGCGACGGATCCTGGCCATAGCCCAGCGGGTTCGGATTGATGTAGCGGCCACCGTTCACGCCCACGACGTTGTTCGAATATTGCGACGCAGGATATTGCGCCGCGATGTCCGCCGGGAAGAAGGGTCCGCGGGTGCGATCGGCCGGGTTGCGGAACAGCGTGAAGGCGCGATCCGGATCATATTGCCAGTTGCTCAGGTCGCCCTGCACCTGGCCGTTCATGCTGCGCAGCCTGGCGTTGGACCGGAGCGCCCGCGCCGAGAACTTGAAATTGTCCTTGTTGTCGTAATCCATCTGCAGATTGTAATTGGTCGAATGCTCGTGCGCGGTGCGGTTGACCGAGAAGGAATTGAACCACCACACGTCGAGATCATATTGGCTGACGTCGAGCCAGGGCTGGCCGTTGCTCGCGGTCTGGCCGGAATCCGTGGATTCGGTCGGATTGGTCCAGGTCAGGCCGTTCCAGCGGTTCGAGATGTTGATGCCCGCCGCGCGATTATGCTCGACCAGCTCGGTGTGGAACACCTCGCCCGTCAGCGTCCAGTCATCGTCGATCTTGAGCTGGACCGCGCCGTTGATGCCGAAGCGGTTGCGCTCGACCTCGCGATTGAAGAATTCATAGCCGTGCGGCGAGATCCAGTTCGAACCCGAGCCGCCCCAGTCGTTGTTGCCGAACACGGCGCCGCCGATGCCGGCATAGCTGTTGCCCAGCCGGCTCTTGCTGCCCGTCGCGCCTATCATCACGCCGATCGTGTCGTTGCGCCAGCTCGCCAGGCCGCTGAACAGATAGTCGTTATGCTTGGTCAGCGTGCCGCGCGCATATTCGCCCTGGCCCGAAAGGACGAAGCCGCGCTCCATGTCGAACGGCCGCCGCGTGCGCAGGTCGATCGTGCCGGAAATGCCCGAAAGCGCGTTGTGGAGATCCTGCGTCTTGTAGACGACCACCGCGTTCATCAGCTGCGCCGGCACGTCGTTGAGATTCGGCTGGGCGGTGCCCAGATTGCCCGCGCTCAGATATTGCTCGCCGTTGAGCAGGGTCACGACCTGCGGCAGGCCGCGGATGTTGACGCTGGTACCCTCGCCCGCATCGCGCTTGATCTGCACGCCCGAGATGCGCTGCAGCGCGTCGACCACGGTAACGTCGGGCAGCTTGCCGATGTCCTCGGACGAGATCGCATCGACGATCGACGTCGCCTCGCGCTTGATGTCGATCGACTTGGCCTGCGAGGCGCGGATGCCGGTGACGACGATCTCCTGCCCCTCGTCGGCCGCAAGCTGGTCCGGCGCCGGCGGCACCGTGTCCTGCGCCCATGCCGGCGCGACCAGACAGGTCGTCGCCAGCAGGCCCGCCATCACGCTAGAAAAACCCCTCATATCCTTCCTCCCATTTTGCCCATTGTGACGCAGTCCCCGCGCCCGCCGGTGCTTCTCTTGCCTTCAGGGCGCCAGGCGGCGTTCCTGCAACTCGACCTGTCCCGTGAGCACGGGCTGCGCCGCGTCCCGCGAGACCGAAATCCGATAGGTGCCCCCCGCCAGATGGAAGCCGGGCTGGGCGATGTCGTAGTCCGCGACGATGCGCGGCTCGGCGGTGATGGTGACGCGGCGCTTCTCGCCGGGCTGGAGCGTCACGCGCTCCCAGCCGGCCAACCGCAGCGGCCGCTGGCCCTGCGCGGGCGTGACATAGAGCTGCGGCACGTCGCTGCCCGCGCGCTTGCCGCGATTGACCACGTCGAAGCGCACCTTGAGCGCGGCGCCGCCTTCGACCGTCAGGTTCGAATAGCCGAAGCTGGTGTAGGAAAGCCCATGGCCGAACGGGAACAGCGGCGTCTGGCCCTGGCGCGCATACCAGCGATAGCCGACGTCGGAGCCCTCGCGATATTCCACCGTGAACGGCCGGATCGCCCGCGCATCGGTGCCCCGATCGGGCGAGGCCTTGACCTGGTCATAGCCCGGCACCTGCGGACGCGGCGCCTGGTCGATGCTGGCCGGAAAGGTGATCGGCAAGCGGCCCGAGGGATTCACCTCCCCGAACAGAACGCGCGCCACCGCTTCGCCGCCGCGCTGGCCGGGATACCAGGCGGCGAGCACCGCCGGCACCCTGGCGAGCCAGGGCATCAGCACCGGCCCGCCGGTATTGAGCACCACCGTCGTCCGGGGGTTGGCGGCGGCGACCGCGTCGATCAGCGCATCCTGCCCGTCCGGCAGCGCGATCGTCTCGACATCCTCGGCCTCGGTCGTCCACTGGGTGGCGAAGACGATCGCCATGTCGGCACCCTTCGCAGCGGCAGCGGCGGCCGCCGGATCGGCACCGTCGACGAACTCCACGCGCGCACCCGCCGCCAGCTTGCGGATCGCGGCGAGCGGCGAGGAGGCATGCCAGGTCCGGCGCACGAACGAGGCGGCCGGGCCGTCCTTGAGCGGAATCTCCACCGGGGCGCCGCCGACCGAGCGGACCTGCGACGATCCCCCACCCGAAAGCACCCCGACATCGGCATGGCCGCCGATCACGACGATGCGCTTCGCCGACTTCGCCAGCGGCAGGATGCCCTTCTCGTTCTTGAGCAGCACGATCCCGGCCTCGGCCGCGCGCTGGGCGACTTCGGCGTTCTTGGCATAGTCGATCGGCTGGGCGGTCCTGACCACCGGCGCGTCCATCAGCCCGGTCGCGAACATGCCGTGCAGCACGCGGCGCACCATGTCGTCGAGCCGCGAGGCCGGCAGCGCGCCTTCGTCGAACGCCTTGCGCAGGTCTTCGCGGAAGAAGGAATGCGTATCCAGTTCGCCGCCCGATTGCTGGTCGAGGCCGTTCCGCGCCGCCTTCACCGTGGAATGCACCGCGCCCCAATCGGACATCACCCAGCCCGGATAGGCCCAGTCGCCCTTCAGCACAGTGTTGAGCAGGAAGGCGTTCTCGCAGGCGAAGTCGCCGTTGATGCTGTTGTACGCGCACATCACCGAGCCCGGCTGGCCGCGCTCGATCGCGATGCGGAAGGCGAGCAGGTCGCTTTCCCTCAGCGCCGCCTCGCCGATCCGGGCGTCCATCACGAAACGCCCGGTCTCCTGCGCGTTCAGCGCGTAATGCTTGATCGTCGAGACGATATGGTTCGACTGAACACCGCGGATCGATTCGCCCGCCATCGTGCCGGCCAGCAGCGGATCCTCGCCCAGATATTCGAAATTGCGCCCGCCCCAGGGATCGCGCGTCAGGTTGATGCCGCCGGCCAGCAGCACGTTGAAGGTCTTGGCCCGCGCCTCGCCGCCGATCATCGCGCCGGTCTCCTGCGCCAGCGCGGGATCGAAGCTCGCCGCCACCGCCAGCCCCGAGGGGAGCGCGGTGGCGACGTCGCCCTTGCGCTGCTCGACCTGGTTGGCGACGCCCAGGCTGGCATCGGATTCGCGCAGCGCCGGGATGCCGAGCCGCGGGATCGCCGGCACCTGCCCGGCCGAGGGGATCATGTCGGTGGGGATGCCCTCGCCCTTGGCGAGCGGCGGGAAGAAACCATAGACCAGCGCCAGCTTCTCGTCGCGCGTCATCGCCGCGAGCAGCAATTCCACCCGCGCCGCGACGGGCAGCGAGGCATCGCTCCACGGATGCGCGGCAGGAGCCGCCCGGGACGCATCGGCAACCGGCGTTTCGGCCTCGCGCGCCTGCACGGCCACCGCCGCCGCACATGCGACGAATGCCAGCGGCCGAGCCACTCGAATCAGACTGAAATGCACGCCCTCGTCTCTCCCCTGCGCGACGCATGGCCGCTCGTACCGAAGCACTTCGTTCTTCGCTCAGGGGACCGATCGATACTGACAACGCTGTCTAGTCGATCGAAAACAGAATCGGCACGGCGCTTCCCGCGCTCGAAAACCGGCTCTTCCAACCACCCCTGAAACCGGAGTCTAGCGCTCCATGCTCGTGTCTAAGCATAGTTTGGGATCGTTCTCAAGAACGTTCTCAATTCTTTTCGCATTGTTAGCGCTATCTTGTTTCGGGCTATGCTTTGCGTCGCCGCGCGGGCCGCGCTACGCCCCTTCCATGGCCACGCCTCCCGACAACAGCGGACACCGCGCGCGGCTGCGCCAGCGCCTGTTCGAGGGCGGCTCGGATGCGCTGCTCGACCACGAGTTGATCGAATATCTCCTCGCCCTCGCCATTCCCCGCCGCGACACCAAGCCGCTCGCCAAGGCGCTGCTGGCCGAATTCGGCGGCATCGCCGGGCTGCTGACCGCCGATGCCGAGGCGCTCGCCCGCGTCCCCGGCATGGGTGAGACCAGCGTCGCCGCCTTGAAGGCCGCCCACGCCGCCGCGCTGCGGCTGCTGCGCGCCCAGGTCGCCGAGCGCCCGGTGCTGGCGAACTGGCAGGCCCTGCTCGATTATCTCCGCGCCGACATGGCGCACCATGCGATCGAGCGCGTCCGGGTGCTCCACCTGAACGCCCGCAACATGCTGATCCGCGACGAGCTGATGAACGAAGGCTCGGTGGACGAGGCGCCGGTCTATGTCCGCGAAGTGATCCGCCGCGCGATCGACCTGGGATCGGCGGCGATCATTCTGGTCCACAATCATCCCTCGGGCGATCCCGCGCCCAGCCGCGCCGATATCGAGATCACCCGCGCGGTGGCGGAGGCCGGGCGGCGGCTCGGCATCACTGTCCACGACCACATCATCCTGGGCACCGAAGGCCACACGAGCCTGCGCGCGAAGGGGCTGATCTAGTCCATTATCAAGATTGCTCGAAGTCGCATTAGACTATACTTTGCCTGCCCATGAGAATCGCCGCGATGCGGGAGGCGAATTCGTGATCCAGGAGCCTATCCACAACCAGGAACCCAAGCCCCGGCGAATAGAGGGCTGGAATCGGCTGGTAGCCCGTCATCCAGGATGGACGTCCGTCATAGTCATCATCGGCATCACCCTGATGATTTTGGCCATTGTTACAATCTGGTATGGCGTCTGGACGATACGTTCTTGGTGGTACGCGGGGATACAGGGCATCCTTGGCGCCATCGTCGCCATGGTGTGCGCCCTGTTCGGTACATTGGCCCTGATAGGCTTGATGATGTCGCTGGGAACAGCATGGTCGCGCAACGCTTTCTCCGCGGAAAGTGAAGCCCTCAAGCAGGCACGCGATCGTGCGCGCGCGGTCGAGGACGCTGTTCTGAGAGAACTGGAGAACAAGGACGAGGCCGGCCTGCTCCATTTGCAGCGCTACAGTCGCGCGCAACTCGAAGCCTATTATCAGATGGGATTGCAGCAGACCCGCAGGAGCTTCGTCAATGCGACGATTGCGATGTGGCTTGGTTTCCTGATCCTGCTGGCCGGCATCTCGATCTATATCGGGCCATTTGCCGGCTGGGGCCTGAAGCGCCCGCCCGGCGATTTCAACACGATCGTTCTAGCCAGCGCCACGATCGTCGAGGTGATCGCCGCCCTGTTTCTGTGGGTCTATCGCAGCACGATCGGCCAACTGACCTTCTACTACCGGCTACAGATGCGGTCGCACACCTCGATCCTCTGCTATCGCATGGCCGATACGATGGAAGATCCCGATCCCGCCATTCGCGAAATCATTGCGCACCTGCTCAAGACCTCGCTTGCGCCCGAACGGCCTGCCGCCAATCAGTCAAAGGGATTGCGCACGCTGCTTCGCACCGAAAGCTGAACGCCAAAACGCCCGCCGGAGGGAGGGCCGGCGGGCGTCGGGAGTTGCGCCATGCGTGCGGCGCAGAGGGGTTTTCGATATTACGAAGGCTTGGGCGTCAGGAAGGTCGTCAGCTCTGCCTTGTCGACCGACCGGTTCCGGTCGAGATCGGTAGCCGCAAAGGCTTGGCCGATCCAGGTGTTCGCATCGGGCGACCCCGGCTGGAAGCTCGGCTCCGAAGCTTTGCGCAAGGTGCCGATCCAGGTGCCGAACTCGGTCTGGCTCAGCGTGCCGTTCGAATCCTTGTCATAGGTTCCGAAATCGCGATCGACGGCCTGGGCGACCTGGTCCTGCGTGGCCGCAGGCTGCGCCGAGGCCTCGGCCGCCGGCTGCGACGGAGTCGGCTGCGCGGTCTGGGTGGCAGGCGCCGGAGTCGATTGCGGAGTCGTCTGGGCGGTCGTCGCCGGATCAGCCGGCGTCGCCGTGGCGGGATCGGTCTGATCCGGCGTTGCGGTCTGGCTCTGCGTCTGCGTAGTATCGGTCATCGGCCTGTCCTGCGCAAAGGCAGGTACAGCAACAAGAACAGACGTAGCCAAGAACAGTTTCTTCAGCATCTAATCAATCTCCTATTCTGTGCTCCACATCGTCTTCGATATGGAGCATAATATCTTTTGGCATTCGCAATTATGAACCACTAATCTGGGGATGTTGTTCCAGATTTCACCCGTTGCAGCCTCGGCTCGCCCCTGCTAGGTGGCATCTCGTCGCATTTCGTTTGCCTAGTTGCCCCTGCGCAACGCGGCCTCGCTTTCAAGGAAGCCCCATGGTCCCCCGCTATTCCCGCCCGGAAATGACCGCGATCTGGTCGCCCGAAGCCCGTTTCCGCATCTGGTTCGAGATCGAGGCCCACGCCACCGAGGCGCTGGCCGAGCTGGGCGTGGTGCCGAAAGCGGCCGCCAAGGCGCTGTGGGACTGGTGGGCGACCAGCCCAGCGATCGACGTCGCCGCGATCGACGCGATCGAGGCCGTGACCAAGCACGACGTGATCGCCTTCCTCACCTGGGTCGCCGAGAATGTCGGCGACGAGGCCCGCTTCATGCACCAGGGCATGACCAGCTCGGACGTGCTCGACACCTGCCTGGCGGTCCAGCTCGCCCGCGCGTCGGACATATTGCTCGCCGATCTCGACGCGCTGCTGGAGGTGCTCAAGCGCCGCGCCTATGAGCACAAGCTGACCCCCACGATCGGCCGCAGCCACGGCATCCATGCCGAGCCGGTCACCTTCGGCCTCAAGCTCGCCGAGGCCTATGCCGAGTTCAAGCGCAACCGCGATCGCCTGGTCGCCGCCCGCGCGGACATCGCCACCTGCGCGATCTCGGGCGCGGTCGGCACCTTCGCCAATATCGATCCGCAGGTCGAAGCCCATGTCGCCGAGAAGCTCGGCCTCGCGATCGAGCCGGTCTCGACCCAGGTCATCCCGCGTGATCGCCACGCGATGTTCTTCGCGACCCTGGGCGTGATCGCCAGCTCGATCGAGCGCCTCGCCATCGAGGTCCGCCACCTCCAGCGCACCGAGGTTCTGGAAGCCGAGGAATATTTCTCGCCCGGCCAGAAGGGTTCGTCGGCGATGCCGCACAAGCGCAATCCGGTGCTGACCGAGAACCTCACCGGCCTCGCGCGCATGGTCCGCAGCGCCGTGGTCCCTGCGATGGAGAATGTCGCGCTGTGGCACGAACGCGACATCAGCCACTCCTCGGTCGAGCGGTATATCGGCCCCGACGCGACGATCACCCTCGATTTCGCCCTGGCGCGCCTGACGGGCGTGATGGACAAGCTGCTCGTCTATCCCGAGCGCATGCAGAAGAATCTCGATCGCATGGGCGGCCTCGTCCATTCGCAGCGCGTGCTGCTCGCGCTCACCCAGGCGGGCGTCAGCCGCGAGGACAGCTATCGCCTCGTCCAGCGCAACGCGATGAAGGTGTGGGAATCCGACGGCCAGCTCTCGCTGCTCGATCTGCTCAAGGCCGATCCCGAGGTGACGGCCGCGCTCTCGGTGCAGGAGCTCGAGGACAAGTTCGATCTCGGCTATCACTACAAGCAGGTCGATACGATCTTCGCGCGCGTCTTCGGTTAAGGCGCGCTTGCAACCGCGTCCCCGCCCCGCCATCTTCCATACCGAAAATTCAAAATGGAGGCGGGGATGCGCAACTACCTGAAGCACTATATCGACGGCGCCTGGGCGGAGAGCGAAGGCGGCGCCCGCCATCTGGTCATCAATCCCGCCACCGAAGCGCCGGTGACCGAGATCACGCTCGGATCGCAGGCCGATGTGGACAAGGCCGTCGCCGCCGCCGTCCGCGCCTTCGAGACATATTCGCGCACCTCGGCCAAGGAACGGATCGCACTGATCGAGCGCATCCTGGACGCCTATAAAGCCCGCGCCGGCGACATGGCCGAGGCGATGAGCCTGGAGATGGGCGCGCCGCTCAGTCTCGCCCGGACGGCGCAGGTCGGCTCGGGCATCGGCCATTTCCATGCCGCGATCGAGGCGCTGCGTCAGTTCCAGTTCGAGGAACGGATCGGCAACAGCCTGGTCGTGCACGAGCCCATCGGCGTCGTCGCGATGATTACCCCGTGGAACTGGCCGCTCAACCAGATCACGTCGAAGGTCGCGTCCGCGCTCGTCGCCGGCTGCACGATGATCCTCAAGCCCAGCGAGGAAGCGCCCAGCGTCGCCGCGATCTTCGCCGAAGTGCTCGATGGGGCCGGTGTGCCGGCGGGGGTGTTCAACCTCGTCCAGGGCGACGGCCCCGGCGTCGGCACCGCGCTCAGCCGCCACCCCAGGGTCGACATGGTCAGCTTCACCGGCTCGACCCGCGCCGGCATCCAGATCGCGAAGAACGCCGCCGATACGGTCAAGCGCGTCCATCAGGAGCTGGGCGGCAAGGCGCCCTCGGTCGTGCTCGAAAGCGCCGATCTCAGCCGAGCGGTCCCCGGCACGCTGCTCAGCGTCCTGATGAACTCGGGCCAGAGCTGCATCGCCCCCACCCGCCTGCTGGTCCCCGAGCATCTCCAGGAACAGGTCGCCGTGATCGCCGCCGAGATCATGAAGGCCACCCAAACCGGCGATCCGCTCGCGGAAGGCCGGCATATCGGCCCCGTCGTCAACAAGGCGCAATGGGACAAGATCCAGGGCCTGATCGCCAAGGGCATCGCGGAAGGTGCAAGGCTGGAGGCCGGCGGCCCCGGCCGCCCCGACGGCGTCGAGACCGGCTATTTCGTCCGGCCGACGCTCTTCTCAGGGGTGCGCAACGACATGACGATCGCGCGCGAGGAGATCTTCGGCCCCGTCGTCACGATCATCCCCTATGAGGACGAGGAAGACGCGATCCGCATCGCCAACGACACCGATTACGGGCTGTCCGCCGTCCTCTTCGGCGATGCCGAGGGCGTCAGGCGCGTCGCGCCGCGGCTGCGCGCCGGCATGGTCTATGTGAACGGCGGCCAGCCCGATCCGTCGCTGCCCTTCGGCGGCTACAAGCAATCGGGCAATGGGCGCGAGTACGGCAAGTTCGGCCTGGCGGAGTATCTGGAAGTGAAGGCGCTGGTGGGAGCGCTGGCATAGGTCTGGTGCGGGACGATCCATCCCCCATCCGTCACCCCGGCCGAAGTGCGGGGGTCCACTCCTCCACGCGCGAGCCCCTCTAAGCGGAGGGCGGCTCACACAGCATCCCGGTGGACCCCGGCACTTCGGCCGGGGTGACGTGAAAGGTGTTCACGCGCATCGCCCCATCCGATCCGACCCGGGATTACGGCACCAGCACCGTCGACCCGGTCGTCTTCCCCGCCTCCAGCGCCCGGTGCGCCTCGGCGGCGTCCTCCAGCGCGAAGCGCTGCCCGATCTCCGCCTTCACCGCGCCGCTCTCCAGCATCTCGAACAGCCGCGCCGATCCCGCCGCGCGCTCCTCGGGCACCGCATAATAATGGAACAGCGTCGGCCGCGTGACGAACAGCGAGCCGCTGCTGTTGAGCGTCGCCAGCGCGACGCCCTCCACCGGCCCGCTCGCATTGCCATAGCTAACGATCAGCCCGCGCCGGGCGGTCGCCGCCAGCGATGCCTCCCAGGTCGCCTTGCCGACGCCGTCGAGCACCACCGGCACGCCCGCGCCACCGGTGATCTCGCGCACCTTGGCGGCGATGTCGTCCTCGCGCGAATGGAGCACATGGTCCGCCCCCGCCGCCCGCGCGACGGCGAACTTCTCCGCACTGCCCACCGTGCCGATCACGGTCGCGCCTACGGCCTTGAGCCAGGGCACCAATATCTGCCCCACGCCGCCCGCCGCCGCATGGACCAGCACCGTCCAGCCCGGCTGCACTTTGGCGCAGCGCTCGATCAGGAACTCCGCCGTGCAGCCCTTGAGCAGCACCGCCGCCGCGGTCTCGTCGGACACGCCTTCCGGCAACTTGAACAGGCTCGCGGCCGGCACATTGCGCTCGGTGGCATAGGCGCCCAGCCCCGGCCCGAAGGTCGCGACGCGATCGCCCGCCGCGAAACCCTCGACATCCGCGCCCACCGCCTCGACCACGCCCGCGCCTTCGACGCCCAGCCCGCTCGGCAGCGGCAATTTGTACAGCCCGGTGCGATGATAGGTGTCGATGAAGTTGAGCCCGATGGCGGTCGACCGGATGCGTACCTCGCCCGGCCCGGGCGCGGGCAGATCGATGTCCACCCACTCGATCACCTCGGGTCCGCCAGTCCGCTCGATCCTCGCGACACGCGCCATGTTCCGACTCCCCTCAAAAATGTACCGGCCGCACCCATAGGCTGCGCGGCCCGCCCGCCGCCACCCGGATCGGCATGCGGCGTTTGAAGGATATCTTCTCCGGCCGGACCCGGGACTAGCTCAGTGCACCGTCCCCACCGCGCGCGGGATCGACATCAGCACCACCAGCCGCTCGATCTGGCGCCAGCGGGCGAAATGGATGTGGTTGCCCAGGTCGCGGCTGCGATCGGCGCGCGCGGCGGCCTCGCAGCCGGCATCCTCGCCGAACCTGCGGATCAGCTCGGCGGCCTCGGCCACTTCGCGGCGATCGAGATAGGGATAGCTGTCCATCGATGCTCCATGCGCGCACAGGCCCGGACCAGCCCGCGCGCCTCCCTTAGCCCGCGCTTCCTCAGCGTTCCGTCGATGACGTTGGTGAAGAGCCGCTAACCACGTCCGCCGCTATCGGTGGCGCCGCGCCGCGCGACGTGGCACAGGATACGCATGGCAACTCCCCCCTCCCGCACGCCGATGGCCGGCGGCTTCCTGCTCAGCATCAGCATCGTCATCGGCGCGATCGTCGGCGCGGTGAAGGGCCAGGCCTCGCTCGGCTTCATGATCGGCGCCGCGGTGGGCGTGGCGCTCGCGATCCTGGTATGGCTGGTGGATCGGATGCGAGGCTGAGGCGGGCCGCCGGCGCGTCCACCCCTATCTAAGGATGATAGGCGCGCACCCGATCCGGGCGGACAGTTCGGCCCGGCGCAAGCTGCGGCACGGCCGGCGATAATCTGATAGGGTGCCGGCACCGATCTTGGGAAATGGCGATCATGGCACGTCCGAAAACCGGCTTCGGCACTCTCGCGGCGATCGCCGCCGTTCCCGCTGCACTGCTCGCGGGCTTTGCCTGGGCAGGCGGCTGGATCGGCCCCGCGCGGACCAGCGGCGGCGGCGTGGCGAACGCGCTGGAATATAATGCCGGCAAGCATCCGGGCTATCGCCGCGCCCATGCCAAGGGCCTGTGTTTCACCGGCCGGTTCGACGCCAACGGCGCGGGCGCCGCGCTGTCGAAGGCCGGGATATTCGCTACCGGCAGCTATCCGGTGATCGGGCGCTTTTCCACCGGCGGCGGTAATCCCTTCGCGACCGACGGCCGCAACGTCTTCCACGCCATGGCGCTCCAGCTCACCGCGCCCGACGGGCAGATCTGGCGGATGGCGCTGGACCACACCCCGATCTTCCCCGTCGCCACGCCCGAAGCATTCGTCGCGCTGCAACGCGCGACCCGGCCCGATCCCGCCACCGGCAAGCCCGATCCGGCGGTGATGAAAGCCTATCTGGCGAAGCACCCGGAAACCAAGGCCTATCAGGACTATCTCGCCAAGGCACCGCTGCCGGGCAGCTTCGCCAACGGCACCTATTACAGCATCAACGCCTTTCGCTTCATCGACCCTGCGGGCGGCGCCCATGCGGTGCGCTGGTCGTTCGTGCCCGAAGCGCCGCTGACCGAACTCGACAAGGCGAAGCTCGCCGATCTGCCCACCGACTATCTGTTCGACGAGATACAGGCCCGCCTCGCCCATGGACCCGCGCGCTGGCACATGATCGTCACGCTGGCGGCACCGGGCGACACCACGAACAACGCGACGATCGCATGGCCCGCAGGCCGCCGGACGGTGGAGGCCGGCGTGCTGACGATCGACCGCGCCGGGGCGGAGGAACAGGGCGCCTGCCGCGACATCACCTTCGATCCGACGATCCTGCCCGACGGCGTGGCGCTTTCCGACGATCCGATCCTCGGCGCGCGCGCCGGCACCTATGCCGCCTCGTTCCGCCGCCGTGCCGCCGAAGGGCCGGGGCCGAGCGCGGTCGGCAAGGCACCGGCGAAGGGGAAGTGACGATGCCCAGCCGTTTTCCGCTCGCGCTGCGCCTGCTCCACTGGACCATGGCCGCGCTCGTCCTCGCGATGCTGTTCATCGGCGTGGGCATGGTCTCGACCGCCGGCCCGGCCTATCCGGCGCTGCTCGCGCTGCACCGGCCGATCGGCATCGCCATCCTTGCGCTGGCCTGCATCCGGCTCGCGATCCGCCTGACCACCAAGGCACCGCCGCTGCCCGCCGACCTGCCGCGCATGCAGGTGCTCGCCGCCAAGGGATCGCATGTGCTCCTCTATCTGGCGCTGCTGGGCATGCCGCTGATCGGCTGGGCGATGCTCTCGGCGGGCGGTTATCCGGTGCGGATCGCGCCCGGACTCGTGCTGCCGCCGATCATCCCGCAGGACGGCCTGGCCTTCGGGCTGCTACGCCAGGCGCACGGGGCCATCGCCTTCCTGTTCTTCGCGCTGATCCTGGGTCATCTGACCGTCGCGCTGGTCCATGGCTTCGTCCGCCGCGACGGCGTGCTGGCGGCGATGGGCTTTGGCGGGAGAACGGAGACGGAGGCGCCTGAAGAGCCGGAGCCGGAGCCGGAGCCGGAGCCGGAGCCCGACGCGGAGCCAGCTCCAACCGCTGACCCCTGAGACCGTATATTCGGGAATTGGAAGAATACGGCTAGCTGCCAGGCGCCACATCTCTTCTCCCTCTCCCCTTTGGGGAGAGGGCAGGGGAGAGGGCAGGGGAGAGGGCAGGGGAGAGGGCAGGGGAGAGGGGCAGGTGCGGTGAATGCGCGGCTCCTGCCCCTCTCCCGGCTTCGCTTCGCTCGCCACCCTCTCCCCGGAGGGGAGAGGGATTTCGCGATCGCCCGAGTAAGTCTGCAACCTAGATCGCCCGGCTGAGCCAGGCGACGCGCCCGATCACTTCGATCGCGCGCGCCGGCACCACGCGCGGCGGATAGGCCGGATTGTCGCTCACCACCTCCACGCCGCCCACCGCCGGCCGCAGCCGCTTGACGATCAGCTCGCCGTCCAGCCGCAGCACGAAGACGCCGCCACGCCCCTCCACGCGCCGCGCGTCGCGATTCACCAGTATCTCGTCGCCGTCCTCCAGCGTGGGCGACATCGAATCGCCCTGCACCCGGATCATGCTGGCCGCCGAAGTCCGCACGCCCAATTGGCGCAGCAAAGCGGCCGGGAAGGCAAAGGGCTGGCGCCGGTCCTCGGCATCCACCAGCCCGCCCGGACCGGCCGAGGCGCCAACATCGATGCGCGGAACGTCCACATTCGTCTCGTTCGGCCGTCCGCCCAACAGCGCCTCCGCCACGCCGAGATAGGCCGCCAGCCGCGCCCGGTCGCGCTCGGCCAGCTCGCGCGGCGAACCCCGCCGCACATATTGCTGCAGATAGGCCGGGTTGCGCCCGATCACGCGCGAAAGCTCGGCAAAGCTGGTGCCCCGCTCCGCCATCAGCGCCGCCAGCGCGGCCCGTTGCGCCTCCCGATCCATCGCCGCTTCCTACACGTAGGATTTTTCCTAGACAAGTAGGATTTGTAGAACAAAACAAGATCATATTCGGCGCGACTCAGGAGGAGGACATGGATGTCGGTGCATCGCGAGATCGAGAAATTCCTGCGGCGGACGGACATGTCCGCCACCCGGTTCGGGCGGCTGGCGGCGGGCGATCCCCGCTTGGTTCACGATTTGCGCAATGGGCGCGAGCTGCGGCCCAAGCTCGAAGGCCGGGTGCGGGCCTTCATCGCCGCGCGGCAGCCCGCGCCATGAGTCGCGGGCCCGATGCCGCGACGCTGCTCGCGCGGGCGCTGACGGCCGGCGCAGAGGCGGCGGGTTGCCCGGTGGAGATCGCCAATGCCGACTGGACACGCTGGGCGAGCGCCACCTTCGCCGGGGCGCGGCACATGCTCCGCCTGTCGGCACCGCCCTCACCCGCGCTGATCGCCTGGATCGCCGCGCTCCCCGAGGCGGAGTTCGCGCTGCGCGGGCATCTCGTCGCCGACCTGTCGGTCGCCGCCGTGCGTCACGCGAGCGATATAATTACGATGAAATTGGAAATACTTACGGTCGAAGAGCGCTGAGGCGTCAGGCCTGGCGCGCCATGTTGCGCAGCGTCGCCAGCGCATCCTCCAGGCCGCGCTCGGCCTGTTTCGGCGTCGTGGTCCTGCCCAGGCCGCGGCGCACCACGCCCCGCTCCAGCCGCTCCAGCAACGCATGCACCGAAGCCTCGGTCTCGGGCCGCGCGAGCGGCTCCACCGGCGGCAGGGGATCGGCGGGCTTGCGCACCGGCGGCGTCAGCTCGAACACCTCGAAGCGCTCACTGGGCTCGAACACCGGCGGCTGCGGCGCGCGTCGCGTCGGCGGCAGCTTGATCGGCGGCGGCATCGGCACGGCGCGGATCGCGGCCGGATCGAACGCCGCGAGCGGCTGTTCCAGATCCTGCGGCAGCGGCTGCTCGACCGGAACCTCGGGCTTTTTCGCTTCCGCGGCACTTTCGCCAACTTTGGCGCCAACTTTGGCGTCCGGTGCGCGCACGTCGAGGAACGGCGTCCCCAGGTCGCGCGTCGCGAGCAGCGGCGGGCGCGGCGGGGCGTCGGGATGGGCGTCGGCGCGGCGCAGCACCGGCATGGGCAGTTCCTCGTCGGACGCCTCGGGCGCCCTGCCCAGCGTCACGCTGCGGGTACCGATCAGGATGAAGGCCGCAAGCCAGGTGAAGATCGCCGCGAAGCCGCCGGTCAGCAGCGCCATCGCCGCCCGCGCGGTCAGGCCCAGCGGCGGCTCGGCGGCGGGAAGCACGGCGGGCAGCCCGCTGCCCATCACCAGGCTTTCCAGCCCCGCAACGGGCATCGCCGCCACGCCGAGCGCAACAAGGGCGCCCAGCACGATGGCAGCCAGAGGTGCGATCGGCAGGTTCATGCGTTCACCGGGGGCGTGTGCGACCACGATTCCTTCATCGCGCCTCTTATGGCCAATCCTTGGTAAACAGAATCATACCGTGCAACGTTTACAGCCCAGTTCCGCTCCGTTTCAACAAAGGAGCGCGCCCGCGCCCGCCGCGCATCCCATTGATCGCGCTCCGCAAAAAGCTGCGCGACGGATCGCGCCAGCGCCGCGGGATCATCGGGGGCGAACAGCGTGCCGGTATCGCGATCGAGAATCAGCTCGCGGTGCCCGCCCACATCGGATGCGGCGACCAGCTTCCGCTGCGCCATCGCCTCCAGCGGCTTGAGCGGCGTCACCAGCTCGGTCAGCCGCATCGCCTTGCGCGGATAGACCAGCACATCGACCAGGCTGTAATAGCGTTCTACCTCCTGGTGCGGCACGCGTCCGACGAAGCGGATGCGGTTCGCCACCGGCGAAGCCTCGGCCTGTGCCCTGAGCGCCGCCTCCATCGGCCCGCCGCCGACCATGAGCAGATGCATCGACGGCCGCGCCGCGACCAGCGCCGGCATCGCCGCGATCAGGTCGTCCAGCCCCTCATAATCGTAAAAGCTGCCGATGAAGCCGATCGTCTCGGCCCCCTCCAAGCTCAGCTCCGCCGCCAGCGCCGCGTCATGGGCCACCGGCTCGCCGAACATCTCCATATCGACGCCATTGGGCGAGACGAAGATCTTGGCCGCGTCGATCCCGCGCCCGATCAGATCGCCGCGCAGCCCTTCGCAGATCACCGCGACCGCATCGGCCTTGCGCACCGCGCGGGTCTCCAGCGCCTTGGTGACGCGGTAGCGCAGACTCCCCTCGCGCCCGGTGCCGTTGCCGACCGCCGCATCTTCCCAGAAGGCGCGGATCTCATAGACCAGGGGCAGCCCGAGCTGGCGCCGGACACGCAGCGCCGCCATCGCGTCGAGCACCGGCGAATGGGCGTGGAGCACGTCGGGCCGGAATTCCTCGGCCACCTGCCGGATACGGCGCGCGAACGCATCGATCTCGCGGAATTCGCCGAAGGGCGGCGGCGCGCTCCCGAGCGCCTCGGTGCGGAAGAAGCGCAGCCCATCCACGACTTCATATGCCGCCGGGGCCTCGCCATGCCGTGGCCCGGTCACCGCCGCCACGTCCCATCCGCGCGCGATCTGCGCCTTCAGGATCGCGCGGGTGCGGAACGCATAGCCGCTATGGAGCGGCAGGCCATGGTCCAGGATATGGAGAATGCGCATCGCCGCCCTCCATGCCACGGAGCCCTTAACGCCGCGTCAACCGCGCCGGGCTAGGGTCGCCCCGGAAGGAGCGGCGCGGCCCGATGATCGACAATCTATCGCTCGGCCTGAGCCACGGCCTGATGCTGCTCGCCGCGTTCCTGCTGCTGCGCCGTCCCGATCTCGATCACGAGCCCGGCCCCAACGACGCGCCCAAACCGCGCAAGCCCAAGCGCTGGGGCAAGCCCGGTGCGTGACTATGCCTTCGTCCTGTTCCTGTTCGCGTTCTTCGGGCTCGGCTTCCGCAAGCCGTTCCTGTTCGTGCTGGTCTATGCCTATATCGACATCGTCTCGCCGCAGCGGCTGACCTATCTGCTGCTCAATTCGCTGCCGATCTCGATGATGGCCGCCGCGCTCGCCCTGCTCGGCTGGCTGGCGATCGACGACAAACGCGACGTCCGCGTCGCCCCGCGCCAGTTCCTGATCCTGCTGCTGCTCGGCTATTGCTGGTACACGACGATGCACGCCGATTTCCCGGTGGAAGCCAGGGACAAATGGGACTGGGTGTGGAAGGCCCTCGCCTTCGCCGCCTTCCTGCCGCTCACGCTGCGCACCAAGCTCCGGATCGAGGCGCTGCTGCTGTTCATGATCCTGTCGGCCTCCTCGATCATCATCGTCGGCGGCATCAAGACGATCCTGTCGGGCGGCGGCTATGGCGAGCTCAACCTGATGGTCGCCAATAATTCGGGGCTGTACGAGGGCAGCACCATCTCGATGGTGGCGATCGCGATCATCCCGCTGATCCTGTGGTTCACCCGCTACGGCACGATCTTCCCGCCCGACTGGAAGGTGAAGAGTTTCGCCTATGCGCTGGTCTTCGCCTGCCTGCTGATCCCGATCGGCACCTCGACGCGCACCGGGCTGCTCTGCATCGTCCTACTCGCCGTGCTGATGCTGCGCGATACCAGGCGGAAGTTCGTCTATCTCGGCGCGCTCGGCGCGGTGGCACTGGTCGCCGTGCCCTTCCTCCCCTCGGCCTTCACCGAACGGATGGGGACGATCAAGACCTATCAGGCCGATGCCTCGGCCTCGACGCGGCTCGCCGTGTGGCAATGGACGATGGACTATGCCAAGGCCCACCCGCTGGGCGGCGGCTTCGAAGCCTATCGCCAGAACCATATCCGCTACGAGAAGGTCGCGGTCGAAAGCGAGGGCGGCGGTAATGCCAAGGTCGACCGCAGCCTCGAGGTCGACAGCGCCCGCGCCTATCACAGCGCCTATTTCGAGATGCTGGGCGAGCAGGGCTATCCCGGCCTCGCCCTCTGGCTGCTGCTCAATCTCGCCGGCATCTTCCGCATGGAAGTGCTGCGCCAGCGCTACCGCAAGCCCGAGCCCGGCCAGGAATGGATCGCCCCGCTCGCCTCGGCGCTGCAGAGCGGCCACCTCATCTACATGCTCGGCGGCACCTTCATCGCCATCGCCTTCCAGCCCTTCATCTACATGCTGATCGGCGCACAGATTGGCCTCGACACCTATTGCGCCCGCAAGCGCGCCGAAACCTCATGGCGCCCGCTGCGCAAGCCGCGCGTGGCGGCGGCGTGAAGGGCGAGCTTCGGGCGCTCACCTCGGCGCGCGGGCTGGCCGCGTGGCTGGTGGTGCTCTTCCACATCCGCCGCTCGATCGACGGGTTGCCCGATGCCGCGATGGCGGTGTTCCAGAAAGGCTATCTGGCGGTCGATTTCTTCTTCCTGCTCTCGGGCTTCGTCATCTGGCTGAGCTATTCCGAGCGGCTGCGCGCCGATGGCCTTGCCGAAGTGCCGTCGTTCCTCAGGCGCCGCATCGCCCGGATTTGGCCGCTCCACCTGTTCATGCTCGGCTTCGCGGTGCTGATGGCGCTGGCGATGCTGGCCACCGGCCGCCACAGCGACGCCTTCCCCTTCGCCGAACTGCCGCTCCACATCGCGCTGATCCAGAACTGGGGCTTCACGCAAACGCTGCGCTGGAACGATCCGGCCTGGTCGATCTCGTGCGAACTGGCCGCTTATCTGCTGTTCCCCTTGCTCGCGCTGGCGATCGACTGGCGCCGCATGCCCTCCGCCGTGATCGTTGCCGCGATCGGCGCGCTGCTGCTCCTGCTCCACATGATCTTCGCCAGCCGGGGCTTGTGGCAGCTCGGCCAGGAGATCAGCCAATTGGGCCTGGTCCGCTGCGTCCTCGAATTCGCGAGCGGCACCGCCGTCTGCGCGCTGTGGCTGCGCTGGCGCGAGCGCTGGCAGCTTCCGGCCGCCGCGAGCGCGGTGGTCACGCTGGTGATGCTCGCCGCCTGGGGCGCCGGCCTGCTGCCCGAGACCTTCGCCATCCCCTCCGGCTTCACCGCGCTCCTGCTCGCGCTGGCACTGAGCGCCGGCCGGCCCGGCAACCCACTGGAAGCCGCGCCGCTCCACTATCTCGGCGAGATCAGCTACGCGACTTATCTCAGCCATTATCTGCTATGGTATGCCTTCAAGCTCGCCTTCGTCAGCGATGCGCGCGCAGTCGGCTGGCCGCTCGTGGCGCTCTATCTGGCGATCGTGCTCGCCGCCTCGGTGGCGCTCTACCACCTCGTGGAGCGCCCGGCGCAGCGCTGGATCAATGGTCCGCGCCGCCGCGCCTATGCCGGAACGATCGGGTTATCCGCGCATTGATCGCCCCATGCCGCCGAGCGACATCGTCTATGTCGATGACCACGAACCCGGAATCACGCGCCGAAAGGTCCGCCACGGCTGGGGCTATTGGGACGCGCAAGGCAAGCGCATCACCGATCGCGAGGAGATCGACCGGCTGAACGGCATCGGCCTGCCTCCGGCCTATACCCAAGCCTGGTTATGCCCCGATCCGCGCGGCCATATCCAGGCTACCGGCTATGACGACAAGGGCCGCAAGCAATATCGCTATCACCCCGGCTTCCGCGAGGCGCAGGAGGCGGCCAAGTACGATCGCTGCGCGGGCTTCGGCGAGGCGCTCCCGAAATTGCGCGCCAAGGTGGAATCCGATCTCAAGCTGCGCGGCCTGTGCAAGGAAAAGGCCGTCGCCGCGGTCGTCCGCCTGCTCGATCTCGGCACGATCCGCGTCGGCAACGAAGCCTATGCCCAGGCGAACAGGAGCTTCGGCGCCACCACGCTGCGCAAGCGCCACGCCCGGGTGAGCGGCCAGAAGCTCCGCCTCCAGTTCCGCGCCAAATCGGGCAAGCTGCGCGTGATGACGATCACCGACGGATCGCTCAGCCGCTTCGTCAAGCGTTGCCAGGATCTGCCCGGCCAGCATCTCTTCCGCTGGGTCGATGCCGCGGGCGAAGCGCATCCCGTCACCTCGACCGACGTCAACGCCTATATCCGCGAAGCCGCGAGCGAGGATTTCACCGCCAAGCATTTCCGCACCTGGGGCGCCAGCGTCGTCGCGTTCGAGGCGCTGGCGGAGGCGGAAGGATATCTCAGCATCAAGGCGATGCTCGATCCCGTCACCGAAGCGCTGGGCAACACCCCCGCCATCGCCCGCAAATCCTATGTCCACCCGCGGCTGATCCATCTCGCCAGGGATCGCGAAGCCCAGGCCGCGTTCCGCGAGCACTTGCACCTGCCGCGCGCGACCCGCTACCTCAGCCGCTACGAGCGCGGCCTGATCGCCTTTCTCGAATCCCGCGAAACCGCAGTCCCGCAAGCCAAGGCAGCCTGAACGACCGCATGAGCATCAAGAACTCCGTCTTCCCGATCCGGCCCAACACCGACCTGCAGGCCGAGACGCATTCGCTCTTCATCCAGTCGATCGATTGGGTGAAGGAAAGCTGGCTCAACATCCTGATCGCCGCCGGAATAGCCGCCGTGATCGTGGTGGTGCTGCACGCCGCCCGCGCCTGGGCGATGCGCCTTTGCAAGCGGCGCGACGGCGTGACGGGCTGGCCGGGAATATTGGGCCGAACAATCTCGAAGACAGGTAATTTCTTCATCCTGATGACGGCGATACGGCTGGTATCGGCCCCCGCCGACATGCCGCTCACACTCGAGCGCATCGTGATGTTCCTGTTCACCATCGCCGCCGTGTTCCAGGGGGCGATCTGGGTGCGCGAAGTCATTTTCGGCCTGATCGAGCGCCGCACCAGCGCCGACAGCGCCAATGGCGAAGGGCTGGCCAGCGCACTCGGCATCATCCGCCTGCTGGTGACGATCGTGCTGTTCGCGATCGCGGTGGTGACGGTGCTCGGCAATATCGGCGTCAACGTCACCGGCCTGATCGCCGGCCTGGGCGTGGGCGGCATCGCCATCGGCCTTGCCGCGCAAGGCGTGGTGGGCGATCTGATCGCCGCACTGTCCATCCTGTTCGACCGCCCCTTTCGCGTCGGCGAGAATATCCGGTTCGACAATACCACCGGCACGGTGGAGACCATCGGCCTCAAATCGACGCGCATCCGCGCCTTCGACGGCGAGCTGCACATCATCTCGAACCGCCAGTTGCTCGACAAGGAGCTGCACAACCTTACCGACCGGATCAGGATCCGCCTGCCCTTCATGCTGGGCATCGCCTATGAGACGGCGCCCGAAACGCTCGATCGCATACCGGCCCTGCTGAAGGAGATCGTCGAGGCGAACGGCGCGGCGGCCGTGCGCAACGGCTTTTCCGCGTTCGGCGCGAGCACGCTCGACTATGAGCTGATCGCCGAGGTGCCGAGCGGCGACTGGAACGTCGCCCACCCGATCCGCGACCGCATCGCCACCGCGATCCTGCGCCGCTTTGCCGAGGAGGGGATCAGCTTCGCCTATCCGAGCCAGACCACCTTCACCGCCGCGCCCGACGGCAAGCTGATCATGCCCTATCCCCAGCCGCGATAGACTGCCCGATTCGCCGGTTTTAGAATATCGGGTTCGCTGATGGAGTGCCCCGACCTGGCTTGCGTAAGGGAAGAACGCTACGTCAGGCGATATTTTCCAATTTCCGGTTGGGTGAGGCTTGCAGGAGGCCCGCCTGGGTCACTAGATGAGCCGGCAAAGCGGGCGGAGAATAGTCTTGGCGGATACGATCACGGTCCAGCAGATGGCCGAGAGCATCGGCACCGAGCACGTATCGGACTGGGTCGAGGTCACCCAGACGATGATCGACACCTTCGCCGAGGCGACCGGCGATCACCAGTTCATCCATGTGAACCCCGAGCTTGCCGCGAAGACGCCGTTCGGCGGCACGATCGCGCACGGCTTCCTCACGCTCTCGCTGATGCCGATGCTCGCGAAGACCGCCGGTGCCCCGGCGATCGAGGGCGTGAAGATGGGCGTGAACTATGGCGGCAACAAAACCCGCTTCATCACGCCCGTCCGCTCCGGTAAGCGCGTCCGCAGCCGCTTCAAGCTGTTGAAATTCACCGAGCGTCATCCGGGTGTCTGGGAACAGGTGCAGGAATATACGCTCGAGATCGAAGGCGAGGAAAAGCCCGCGCTGATCGCCGAATGGATAGCGCTGATCTACGTCTGAATTCCCCTCCCGCTTGCGGGAGGGATTAGGGGAGGGGCCGTAGAACCCTCAATAGGAACCGGGAGCGGCGATGCCCTCCCCCAACTCCTCCCACAGACGGGAGGGGAGACAAGAAGAGGAAGAAAGAACATGCGCTCCGCAGTCATCGTCTCCACCGCCCGCACCGGCATCGGCCGCGCCTATCGCGGGGCGTTCAACAATCTCCCCGCCCCCACGCTGGGTGCCGCGGCGATCCGCGCCGCGGTCGAGCGCGCCGGGATCGAGCCGGGCGAAGTCGATGACGTCGTCTTCGGCGCCGCGCTCCAGCAGGGCAGCCAGTCGCCCAACATCGCCCGCCTCGCGCTGCTCCGCGCCGGCCTGCCCGTCACCGTGCCGGGCATGTCGGTCGATCGACAATGCGCCTCGGGCCTGATGGCGATCGCGACCGCGGCCAAGGAGATCATTACCGACAATATGGACATCGCCATCGGCGGCGGCGTCGAATCGATCAGCCTGGTCCAGACCCCGCAGATGCGCGTCGCGCCCGATCCCGAGCTGCTGGCGATGCACAACGACGTCTATATGCCGATGCTCCAGACCGCCGAGGTGGTCGCCACCCGCTATGGCATCAGCCGCGAGCGTTGCGACGCCTATGCGCTCCAGTCGCAGCAGCGCACCGCCGCCGGCCAGGCTTCGGGCAGCTTCGACGCCGAGATCGTGCCGGTCACCGCGACGATGAACATCGTCAACAAGGAGACCAAGGAAGTCTCCACCAAAGAAGTGACGCTCACCAAGGACGAGGGCAATCGCCCCGAGACCACGCTGGAGGGTCTCTCTGCGCTGCCGACCGTGCTCCCGAACGGCACCGTCACCGCCGGCAATGCCAGCCAGCTCTCCGACGGCAGCTCCGCCGCGGTGCTGATGGAGGAGAAGCTCGCCGAGAAGCGCGGCCTCACTCCGCTCGGCCGCTATGTCGGCATGGCGGTGGCGGGCACCAAGCCCGACGAGATGGGCATCGGCCCGGTCTTCGCCATCCCCAAACTGCTTCAGCGCTTCAACCTCAAGATGGACGATATCGGCCTGTGGGAGCTGAACGAGGCGTTCGCGGTCCAGGTGCTCTATTGCCAGGACACGCTCGGCATCCCCAACGAGCTGCTCAACGTGAACGGCGGCGCGATCTCGATCGGCCACCCCTATGGCATGAGCGGCGCGCGCATGACCGGCCATGCGTTGATCGAAGGCAAGCGCCGCGGCGCCAAGTACGTCGTCGTGACGATGTGCATCGGCGGCGGCATGGGCGCGGCGGGGCTGTTCGAAGTCCTTTGAGGCATGGCGGCAGGGGGCGTCGATCCGGCGCCCCCTGCCCTGCCCTGTAACTGCCAATCCTCTCACTTGCGCGCAGCCACCCCGCGGCGCTAGCTTCCTCCGACATCGCTGCCAATCGCGCCCGGGGTTATTGCTTCGGTAATCCCTGTTAGCGATATCAGCGGCCGAGCTCCCAAAACGGGGCCACAAAGAGGGGGTGCCCCGGATGGGCGAGGATCTGGCGCTGGTGGCCGATATCGGCCGCCAATCGGTGCGGTTCGGATTGACCGGCGGCGAGGAGGGACTGGCGCCGCGCGACGTGCGCAAGTTCCTGACCGCCGAACACCCCACTTTCACGAGCGCGCTCGTCGCCTATCTGAGCGGCCTGGGCCTCCAGGATGCGCGCCTGCCGAGCGTCCTTGCCGTCGCCGGCGCGGCGCGGGGCGACCTCATCAACCTCACCGGCAGCCGCTGGTACATCTCGCTCTCCGGCGTCGAGGCGGTGCTGCGCGTCCGCCCGCGCGCGCTCAACGAATGCGCCGCCAATGCGCTGGCGCTCACCCTGTTGCCGGCATCCGCCTTCACCCAGCTCCATGGCCCCGCGCCCGGCGCCGTCGCGCCCGGCGGCAATTATGTCGTGATCGGCAGCGGCACCGGCCTGGGCGTCGCGGCGCTCGTCAGCCATGGCGACAGGCTCGTGCCCGTCCAGAGCGAGGCCGGCCATATGGCCTTCGCACCGGCCACGCCCGACGAACGAACCTTCGCCCAATATTGCGCCGCCAAGGGCTTGGCGCTCGATGTCGAGGCGCTGCTGAGCGCGCCGGGTCTGCTCCTCGCCTATGAAGCGCTGTCGGGCGGGACCAGGCTCGCCCGGCCCGAGGACGTGACGCGTGGCATCGGCCGCGATCCCATCTGCGCTGCGGTCGTCCGCATGTTCGTCGAGCATCTCGGCGCCTTTGCCGGCGATCTCGCGCTGGCGTTCGGCGCCTGGGACGGCGTGTTCCTGAGCGGCGCCATCAGCCGCGCGCTGCATCCGCACCTCGTCGACCCCGGCTTTCGCCGCCGCATGGAGGGCAAGGCCGCGTTCCGCCGGCAGCTCGGCGAAGTGCCGGTCGCGCTGGTCAACCGCAACGACCTGGAACTGCTCGGCGCCGCAGCGGCACACGGGAACGCCTGACGCGGACGGCCATTGACCGCAACCGCCCGGCGGGCGATCCATCGTCCATGGCTCCTTCGCTCGCGCACCGCATCCGTACCGAGGCCCATGCCGTGTGGCTGGCAGCGCGCGATCCGCGCACGCCGCTCGCCGCCAAGCTCGTCGGTCTGCTGGTCGCCGCCTATGCGTTGTCGCCGATCGACCTGATCCCCGACTTCATCCCCGTGCTGGGACTGGTCGACGATGCGATCCTGATCCCGCTCGGGGTGTGGCTGTTCGAGCGGCTGATCCCGGCGGACCAGTTCGCCGAACACCGCGCCCGTGCCGCCGAGGAGACCAGGCGCCCGGTGAGCTGGGGCGGCGTGCTGATCGTCCTGTCGGTCTGGGGCCTGGCCGCGCTGCTGGTGTGGAGCGCGCTCACGAACGTCTATGATTGAGGGGCAGGACGGATATTCAATCCGTCACCCCGGCCGGGGTGACGATGGGAGCTTTCGCGGCCGTCCTCTCACCCGCTATGCGCGGTGATCCACTGCTCCACCACCGGCGCGATGCGGGTGCGCCATTTGGAGCCGTTGAAGATGCCGTAATGGCCCACCGCCGGGGCCAGGTGATAATGCTTCAGCGCCTCGGGCAGCTTGTCGGCGATGGTCAGCGCGGCCTTGGTCTGGCCGATGCCGGAGATGTCGTCGCGCTCGCCCTCGATCGCCAGGATCGCGATATCGGTGATCGCCGAAGGATCGACCAGCCGCCCGCGATGCGTCATCTCGCGCTTCGGCAGCGCATGCGCCTGGAACACCGTGTCGATCGTCTGGAGATAGAATTCGGCGGTCATGTCGCAGACCGAGCGATATTCCTCGTAGAATTTCATCGTCGATTCGGCACCCTCGTCGTCGCCCTGGACGAGATGCTTGAACATCTCCCAGTGCGAGATCATGTGGTTGCCCAGGTTCATCGTCATGAAGCCGGCAAGCTGCAGGAAGCCGGGATAGACCTTCCGCCCCGCGCCCGGATACGTCATCGGGATCGTCGCAATCACATTCTGCTCGAACCACGAATGCGGCCGCTCGGTCGCCAGCGTGTTGACCGCGGTCGGCGCCTCGCGCGTGTCGATCGGGCCGCCCATCATCGTCAGCGTGGCGGGACGATTGGGATGCTTGTCCACGCTCATCAGCGCCGCGGCGGCATAGCAGGGCACCGAGGGCTGGCACACCGCCAGCATGTGCGGCCGGGAGGCGCCTTCCGCGCCGATATGCGCCAGATACTCGACCAGATAATCGACATAATCGTCCAGGTCGAAGCGGCCGTCGGACAAAGGCACCTGCTTCGCGTCGCGCCAGTCGGTGATATAGACGTCGGCGAAGGGCAGCATCCGCTCGACCGTGCCGCGCAGCAGCGTGGCATAATGGCCGGACATCGGTGCGACGATCAGCAGCTTCGGGCCACCCTCCACGCCGCCGCGCACGAAGCGCTTGAGCTGGCCGAAGGGTTTCCGGAGCACGATCTCCTCATGGACATCGATCAGCTTGCCGTCGATCTCGGTATGGTCGAGCGCGAATTCGGGCTTGCCGCGCGGCGCCGAGGCATGGGCGAACACTTCCAGCGCCGACGCGGCCACGGGGCCGCCGCCGAAATAGGCGAAGGGATTGGCGGGATTGTTGAGCAATCCGGCGCTGAAATTGGCCATCGCGCTGGCACCGGCCAGCATCGATCGCTGGATCTCATATGCGTCGTAAAGCATTGCGTCCCTTCCGTCGCCCCTCTGTGAAACGGCGGGGGATACCGACTTTTCTATATAGACGCCGCCGTTGTGCACCGCAACGAGGAAGCATTGCTGATTTGAGACGGCGAACGAGGATTTGGGACGCCGCGGATCGAAGTCCCGCCCCAAGCGCACCGCCGGAGGTTCCCCTGCCCCGCGAACCGCGCTAGGTCGCGGTTCATGGCCGAAACGACCCCGCCTGCCCCGCCGAAGCGCAAGCTTTCCAGCCTGCTCGTCATCTGGAGCTTCACGCGCCGCTATCCGCTCCAGCTCGCGATCGGCACGCTCGCGCTGTTCGTCTCCTCGGCGGCGACGCTCTCGATCCCCGCCACCTTCAAGCAGATCGTCGACAACGGCTTCGCGGCGGGCGCGGACACCAGCCGGATCGGCATCTATTTCCAGGGGCTGCTGCTGGTCGTGGCGGTGCTGGCGCTGGCGACGGCGGTACGCTTCTTCTTCGTCTCCTGGGTCGCCGAGCGCACCGTCGCGGACCTGCGCGTCGCGGTGCACCGCAACCTGCTGCGCCTGCCGCCCAAATGGTTCGAGGAGAATCGCCCGTCCGAGATCGCCTCGCGCCTCACCTCGGACACCGCGATCGTCGAGCAGGTGGTGGGCTCCACCGTCTCGATCGCTCTGCGCAATTTCCTGACCGGCGTGGGCGGGATCATCTATCTGTTCGCGCTGTCGCCCAAGATCGCCGCCTTCCTGATCGTCGGCATCCCGCTGATCGTCCTGCCGATCGTCTGGCTGGGCGGGCGCGTCCGTCAGCTCTCGCGCTCCAGCCAGGATCGCGTCGCCGATATCGGCGCGCTCGCCTCCGAGACGCTCGGCGCGATGCGCATCGTCCAGGCGTTCGGCCAGGAGCAGCGCGAGGGCCAGCGTTTCCAGGACGCGGTCGCGCGCAGCTTCGCCGCCGCGCAGCAGCGCTTCGCGCTCCGCGCCGTGATGACCGCGCTGGTCATCGGCCTGCTGTTCACCGCGATCACCCTCATCATGTGGGACGCCGTCTCCGGCGTCGCCGCCGGGCGCATCTCGGGCGGATCGATCACGGCCTTCGTCATCACCGCCGGCCTGGTCACCGGATCGTTCGGCGCGCTGACCGAAGTCTATGGCGACCTGCTGCGCGCCTCGGGCGCCGCCAGCCGTCTCGCCGAGCTGCTCGCGCAGGAGCCGGACATCGCCGCGCCGGCGAACCCGGTGGCCCTGCCCAATCCGGCGCGGGGCGCGATTGTCTTCGATCACGTCACCTTCCGCTATCCGACGCGGCCCGACGTCTCGGCGCTCAGCGATTTCTCGCTGGAGGTGCAGCCCGGCGAGACGGTGGCGGTGGTCGGCCCCTCGGGCGCCGGCAAGTCGACGCTGTTCCAGCTCCTCCAGCGCTTCTACGATCCCGAGAGCGGCCAGGTCCGCGTCGACGGCGTGCCGGTGCGCAATGCCGATCCCGCCGCGATCCGCGCCCGCATGGCGATGGTGCCGCAGGAAACGGTGATCTTCGCCGCCTCGGCCCGCGACAATCTGCGCTACGGCGCGTGGGAAGCGTCGGACGAAGCGCTCTGGGCTGCGGCCGACGCCGCCAACGCCACCGACTTCCTGCGCGAGCTGCCCCAGGGCCTCGACACCTTCCTGGGCGAAGGCGGGGCGCGCCTGTCGGGCGGGCAGCGCCAGCGCCTCGCCATCGCCCGGGCGCTGCTCCGCGACGCGCCGATCCTGCTGCTGGATGAAGCGACCTCGGCGCTCGACGCGGAGAGCGAAAGGCTGGTGCAGGACGCGCTCGAACGGCTGATGGAGCACCGCACCACCTTGGTCATCGCCCACCGCCTCGCCACCGTCCGCGCCGCCGACCGGATCATCGTGATGGACGGCGGCCGCATCGTCGAAGCCGGCGACCATACCGAGCTGGTCGCGAATGGCGGGCTCTATGCGCGGCTCGCGGCGTTGCAGTTCCACGAGGCGGCCTGAGCCGGAGCGGCGGCCGCCGGCAGTTCCGGTGGCAGGAAATCGTCGATGGGAAGGGCGGGATGCGGATAGCGGAAGCTGTTCGCCGCCATCGGCAACACGATGCCCTCCGGCGCATTCGGCATAAAATAATTGCCCTGATACTGGTTGGGCGTCGTCAGCCCATGATGCTCGGGATAGCTGGAGCCGATGGGAGCATATTTCAGGTCGGTCCCGAACACCGCGTAGAGCGCCATGTCGACGAAGTTCATATGCTTAGCCGTGCCGCGCAGATGGGTATCCTGCGCAATCACCGCGAAGATGCTCTTTTGCACATAATAGAGCGAGGCCATGTCCTTCACAACCTGATCGAAGCTGTGCGAGCCGTCATGATGGATCACATAGCGGTGATCCTGCTCGTGCATCAGCACGTGGCGCACATAGCTGGGCAGGTCGCCATGGAACAGGCGGATGCGCTTCGCCGATTCAGGGTACATGCGCCGCACGCGCTCATAGGCAAAGCGCAGGAACGCAGGGTGAACGTCGACCAAATCGAGATCGAAGTCGAACGGCTCGATGCAGCCGGTGAGGAACGAAGTCGCCCCGCCCATGAACACGCCCACTTCCACCACCCGGTCGAACTGGCCGTTAAGGTCGCGCAACGTGCGGACGACGTCGAAATAATAGCGGGACGAGCACTGGTCCTCATATTGGAGATTCAGCCCCTTCAGGCGCTCGACGATCCGGTCAAAGATTCTGTTCTCCCCCGCAAAGGACTGCGCCTCGCGCAGCGCTCGATAGCCCGAATAGATCGTGATACCCATCTGCTCGGCCAGGTTCTGGATATCCTGCGCTTCCTTATCAGGTTCGATGAAACTGCCGAATGTCATTCTCGCATGCTCCTGCTGTACGGGCGCCTTCGTCGGGCTCATGCCCTGTTATAGAGGGATTCGCGCGGGCAGCGGCGGCGCGGACACGATTCCCGATGCGCGAAACGCTTCCCATTCCGCGCCACATCTGCTTCACTCCGCCGTAATTAGAAGATTCGGTATGCCGGTGAGGAGAGCAGGATGGCCCGCGAGTTCGACATCATCGTCTATGGCGCGACCGGCTTCACCGGCCGCCTGGTCGCCGAATATCTCACCGAGCATTATCCCGACCTGAAATGGGCGATGGCGGGCCGTTCGCTGACCAAGCTGGAGGAAGTCCGCGACGCGATCGGCGCCCCCGCTGCCACGCCGCTGCTCACCGCCAATGCCGACGACCCCGCCGCCCTGAAGGCGATGGCCGCCCGCGCCACGGTGGTCATCACCACGGTCGGCCCCTATCAGCTCCATGGCGAGCCGCTGCTGGCCGCCTGCGCCGAGACCGGCACCGCCTATGTCGACTTGTGCGGCGAGCCCGCCTGGATGGCGCAGATGATCGCCAAATATGATGCCGCCGCCAAGGCGAGCGGCGCGCGCATCGTCTTTTCCTGCGGCTTCGATTCGATTCCGTTCGATCTGGGCGTCTGGTTCGTCGAGGAGGAGGCGAAGAAGCGCTTCGGCAAGCCCGCGCCGCGCGTGAAGGGCCGCATCCGGGCGATGAAGGGCACCATGTCGGGCGGCACCTTCGCCAGCGGCAAGGCTTCGATGGCGGCGGCCGCCAGGGATCCTTCGATCCTCAAGCTGATGGTCGATCCCTTCGCGCTCGCGCCCGGATTCGAGGGGCCGCACCAGCCGAACGGCATGGTCCCGCATCATGACGCGGCGGTCGATGCGTGGGTCGCGCCGTTCATGATGGCGGTGATCAACACCAAGAACGTCCACCGCAGCAATTTCCTGGCCGGGCATCCCTATGGCGCCGATTTCCAATATGACGAAATGATCGTCGTCCCCGGTCTGGGCGAGATCGGCAAGGCGGCGGCCGAGGCGCTGGCGAAGTTCAATCCGATGGCCGCCGACAAGGGGCCGGCGCCGGGCGAAGGCCCCAGCAAGGAGGAGCGCGACGCCGGCCATTACGACGTGCTGTTCGTCGCCGAGATGCCCGACGGCGCGAGCGTACGCGCCAGCGTGAAGGGGGACAAGGATCCCGGCTATGGATCTACAGCCAAGATGATCGCCGAAAGCGCGCTCTGCCTGCTGCGCGACGTGCAGGGCGAAGGCGGTATCTGGACCGCCGGCGCGCTGATGCCCGAGGCGCTGAAGAAGCGGCTGGAGGCCCATGCGGGGCTGACCTTCACCGTCGAGTGACCGGCACCGTCAGCGATAGAATAATGCCCATGCCCAAACGAGAACGAGCAGCGCCGCCGCGATGATCGGCAGGATGCGCCGGCCCCGGCGCTTTTTCGCGGCCTGGTGGATATCGAGATCGAACCAGTAATGGCCGGGCACCTGCTGGCGGATAATGCCATCGGCGCGCAGCCGATCGAACTCGCGCAGCTCCGCGGGCGATTGCGGCGCGAACTCGATCGCTTTCCCGGGCTCGAACGCCTGCAGCGCATAGAAATGATCGGCGATCCGCCGCCGCGCCCGCGCTACCGAGATCGGAACGACTTTGGTTTCCGCTGCCATATCGAACCGCGGCTCCTGCCTCAGCGCTTCCGGCCCTGGTGGCGGATGTTCGCCGGCCGGCCGCGATGCTTGATGACGCGCTTCGGGCCGCCCTTGCCGCGCCGCTCGCCATCGCCGCCGCCGGCCGAACCCTTGCCGTCGGGCAACTCGTAACGCAGCGCGCCCGAAATGGGATTGGCCTCGACCAGCCGGAGCGGCAGCCGCTGGCCGAGCGCGAAGAACTGGCCGCTATCCTCGCCGACCAGCCGCTGGCTGGCTTCGTCATAGCGGAAATATTCGGTGCCCAGATCGCGCACCGGCACCAGCCCGTCGCCGCCGATGCCGTCGATCGTCGCGAAGAAGCCGAAATTCTGGACGCCGGTGATCCGCGCCTCCATCACCTCGCCGACATGATTGGCGAGATAGGCGGCGACATAGCGGTCGATCGTCTCGCGCTCGGCCTCCATCGCGCGGCGCTCGAGCTGGCTGATGCTCTCGCCGATCCGCTCCATCGATCCCGCCTCCTCGGGCGTGAGCCCGCCAGGGCCGAGCTTGTACGCCTCGGTCAGCGATCGGTGGACGATCAGGTCCGAATAGCGCCGGATGGGCGAGGTGAAATGCGCGTAGCTGCCGAGCGCGAGGCCGAAATGGCCGGCATTCTGCGGCCCGTAATAGGCCTGGGTCTGGGTGCGCAGCACCTGGGTCATCACTTCCTCGCGGAAGTCCGCCTCGCCGATCTTGCCAAGGATATGGTTGAAGGTGGCCGGGCGGATCACCTGGCCCAGTGCGAACTCCAGCTCGAAGGTCTTGAGATAGTCCTTGAGCGCGACCAGCTTCTCGCGGCTCGGCGGCTCGTGGATGCGGTACATCACCGGTGCCTTCTTGGCCTCCAGCGCCTTGGCGGCGGCGACGTTCGCAGCGATCATATAGTCCTCGATCAGCTTGTGCGCGTCGAGCCGCTCGCGCGGGGCGACCGAGAGGATGCGGCCCAGCTCGTCGAGCATGATCCGCCGCTCGGGCAGGTCCAGGTCCAGCGGCTCGCGCTTCTCGCGGGCCTTGTTGAGCGCCTTCCAGCAATCCCAAAGGGGTTTCAGCGCGGCTTCGACCGCCGCGCGCTTGTCCGTCCCAACGCGAAGCGCGTCGTCCAGCATCGGGCGTTCCGAAGCCCGCCCGTCGATGATCGTCTGCGCATCCTCATAGGCGATGTTCGCCGCGATGCTCACCACCGCGCGGGTGAAACGCCAGTTCCTCAGTTCGCCATTCTTCCCCACCTGCAAATGACAGGCGAGCGCCGCGCGGTCCTCACCTTCCTTGAGCGAGCAGACCTCGGCCGAGAGGATCTCCGGCAGCATCGGCACGACGCGATCGGGAAAATAGACCGAATTGCCGCGCTTGCGGGCTTCACGGTCGAGCTGCGATCCGGGGCGGACATAGAAGCTGACGTCGGCGATCGCGACCACGGCCTTCCAGCCGCCTTCGTTCTGGGGATCATCGTCGGGCGCGGCCCAGACCGCGTCGTCATGGTCGCGCGCGTCGGCCGGATCGATCGCGACGATCGGCAGATGCCGCAGATCCTCGCGCTTGCCGAGCGCCTGTTTCGAGACGCGCTCGGCCTCCTCGATCAGTTCGTCGGAGAAGACGTTGGGAATGGAGTGGCGATGGATGGCGATCAGCGAGAAGCTGCGCGGCGCGAACGGATCGCCCAATCGCTCGGTGACGCGCGCGAAGATCCGCGGCGGGCGCCCGGCCTTTTCCGCGAGCACCAGATCGCCCGGTTCGGCACCGCCGCGATCGGAAATGGGATAGCTGTGGCGCTCCTTCTTCTCGACGCCCTGGAGATAGAGCCGCCCGCCCTCTTCCTTGACCACGCCGAGCATCTGCTCCTCGCCGCGTGCGAGCTTCTTCATCGGATGCGCGATCCAGCCGTTGCCGGCCTCTTCGGTGCGCGCGAGGATGCGGTCGCCCGGCCCCAGCGGATCGCGCTTGCCGCGTTCGCGGACGCGGATCCTCGGCACGGGCACGCCCTCCGCCTCCCAGCGCTCGGGCACCGCCCAGGTGGTGTCGCCATCGGCGTCGGTGACGCGCAGCACGGTGACCTTGGGCAGCCCGCCCATCTTGTGGAAGGCGCGGCCGGGGGCCGAATCGATCAGCCCTTCGTCGCTCATGTCCTTGAGCAGCGCCTTCAGCGCGATCTTGTCCTGCGCGTGCAGGCCGAACGCCTTGGCGATCTCGCGCTTGCCTGCGGGTGTGGCGGACGATGTGATGAAATCGATGATCTGCTGCCGCGTCGGCAGCCCCGGCTTGGGTTTGCTTTTTGTCATTGAGTCCGAACATAAGGACTCGTCGCCGCCAAACCAACTCCGTAACTTGGGTGGCGTGGCATATGACCTCCTCATCGTCGGCGGCGGCATCAATGGCTGCGCGATCGCCCGCGAAGCATCGCTGAACGGCCTGAAGGTGCTGCTGGTCGAGAAGGACGACCTTGCCAGCCACACCTCCTCGGCATCGACCAAGCTGATCCATGGCGGGCTGCGCTATCTGGAGACCTATGAGTTCCGCCTGGTGCGCGAGGCGCTGCACGAGCGCGAGCGGCTGCTTTCGGCCGCGCCGCACCTGATCCGCCCGATGACCTTCGTGCTGCCCCATGCCCATGCGGTGCGGCCCTGGTGGATGGTGCGGATCGGGCTGTACCTCTATGATCTGCTTTCGGGCCGGTCCTCGCTGCCCCGCTCGCGCAGCCTGCGGCGGCGCGACGCCGTCTTCACCGATCCGCTCGCCGCCAGCCATTCGGGCTTCGTCTATTCGGACGCCTGGGTGGACGATGCGCGCCTGACCCTCGCCAACGCCGTGGATGCCGCCGCGCATGGTGCCGAGATCGCGACGCGCACCGCTTTGCTCTCGGCCCGGCGCGAGGACGGGAAATGGCGCGCCGAACTGTCCGACGGGCGCACCGTGGAGGCGCGCGGGCTGGTCAACGCGGCGGGCCCGTGGGTGCGAACGCTACTCGATAGCCTTGGCGTCACGAGCCATTCGCAGGTCCGGCTGGTCAAGGGCAGCCATATCGTCGTGCCCCGATTGTTCGAGGGCGAGCACGCCTATATCCTCCAGCAGCCCGATCGCCGCATCGTCTTCGCCATTCCCTATGAGGACGCATTCACCGAGATCGGCACCACCGACATCCCCGTCGACCGGCCCGAGGACGCGGGCTGCACGGATGAGGAGCGGCACTATCTCTGCGACGCGGTGAACCGCTATTTCGTGCGTCAGATAACGCCCGCCGACATCGTGTGGGACTGGTCCGGCGTCCGCCCGCTCCACGACGACGGCGCGGCCAAGGCCCAGTCCGTCACCCGCGACTATTTCCTGGAGCTGGACACCGAGGGGCCGCCACTATTGTCGGTGTTCGGCGGCAAGATCACCACCGCGCGGGCGCTCGCCGAGGAAGCGCTGGAGAAGATCGGCCCGCCGCTTGCCATCGAGCCCGAGCCCCGGACGCGCGCGCGTGTGTTTCCGGGCGGTGCGATCCCTGCCTTCGACCATTATCTCGCCCAGGTCCGCGCGCGCTGGCCCTTTCTGGGCGAGAACCGATCGCGACGCATGGCGCATGCCTATGGCGCATCGCTCGGTGAAATGCTCCGGGGCGTCAGTGATGCAGCCGGCATGGGTGCCGATCTGGGCGCGGGGCTGACCGAGCTGGAAGTCCGCTGGATGCGCGACCGCGAATGGGCGCGCACGGCCGAGGACGTGCTGTGGCGGCGCAGCAAGATCGGCCTGCACGCGCGGCCGGATGCGGCGGAAGCGGTGCAAAAGGTGCTGGACGGCCCGGCCTGATTCAGATCGACGTTCGAACCAGATCACCGATCCGAACGCGGAAAACCGCTGGCACGAAAACGCCACCGGCGATCAGGCCGGCGGCGTCTATCTTCGCGTGTCGCTGCTTAGGCGAAGCTGACCGAGGTCCGCACACGGCGGCGGCGCAGCATGCCGCCGGCCGCACCGACGCCGACGATCATCATCGCCCAGGTCGAGGCTTCCGGCACGCCGGCAACGCGGAAGTTGGCAGCCTCGAACGCATCCTGCGAACTGGCGAAGGAGACCGTCGAGATATACTCGTTGGTACCCAGCGTCTCGAACTGCACATATTGCGAGAAGTTCTGGTTGCCGCTGGTGTCGAAGCCCAGGCCCGCCGCCGTGAAGGTAGCGGTATTGCCGAGCGACGTCGTGATCGTCAGCAGATTATGTCCATCCGGCGAGCCCCAGAGGAAGCTCAGATAGCCATAGCCGGCCCCGAAGGTCAGCGTCGCGGGCGAAGTCGAACTCGGGCCGGCGGCGAGGAACGTGTTCTCGAAAACGCTACCCGCCGGAAGATCCGCGAAGGGCAGGTCCGACGTATAGACGGTGCCGCCCGCGAGCGTGGCGACCGTGCCGCCACCGAGACCGGCACCCGACAGGCTGGTGTACGCCCCGCCATTATTCCCCAGCGAGCCGCTGACCTGCGCCTGCGCAGCGGTCGACGCAAGCAGCGCCGCGACCGACACAGCCATCAAATTAGTGATCTTCATAACTTCCTCCCCAAGACAGCACGGGAGCGAATCACCCCAGTAATCCGATCATCCGTTAACCCCTCGTTAGCATTGTTACGCATTCTCACATATGCCTATTTTTGCATGTATCATGTTGAGACAGTAATCAGATGCCGCCGGACGGAGATTGATCCAAGTAAAGGTGCCGGGAAATGCGGTCCGGGCAAATACCATCGAACTTCCGTAGCCGAATCAGGTTGCTACAGCGCGGATCTCACAGCCGCCTGTCTTACCAGCGATAGTTGAAGCTCACGCTGATCCGCTTGGCCGTACCCGATCCGGGAGAGACTTCGTGCCGCAGCCAGCTTTCCCACAACAGCACCGTGCCGGGCTTCGGCAGGATCTCGACGAAGCTCTGCAACGTCTCGGGCGCGTCGGACCGGCGCGTCGGCGCGGCCATCATCATCGCCAGCCGCGGATCCTCCAGCCGCAGCCCGCGCGAGCCCGGTGGCAGCGCGACATAGACCGTGCCCGAGACGACGCTGTGCGGATGGATATGGCCGCTATGCCCGCCCTTGCCGTCGAGCACATTGACCCAGAGGCTGTCGAGCTTGAGCTTGCGGCCCGCCAGATCGAAGGCGCAGGCTTCGGCAAAGCGGGCGACGTGCCGGTCGAGCAGCCGCTTCAAATCCGCGAACGCCGGATCGCGGATCGGCAGGTCGTTGAGCGAGGCATAGGACGTATAGCCGCGATAGCCATGCGCCCTCGCCCAGCGCCGTCCCGCGCCATCATCCTCGGCGAGTTGCAGGCACGATGCCTCCAGCTCGCCGATCAGCGCATCGTCGCCCAGCGGCTCCTGATAGAGCAGCGAGGCAAACAGGTTCCGAACCGCCATGGGCTCAATAGGCCCGCGCGACCAGGATGCGCTCGACCGCCGGCTTGCCGGTGAAGATACACGCCCCCTCGGCCGGCGCCGCGTCGGCGGCGACGTTGCGGAAGGTGAGCTTCAGCGCCTTGAGCCGGTCCACCACCGCGTCCAGCTCCCCGCCGGTCGGCCTGGACCAGTTCACTTCGACCCAGCCGGGCTTGTCGCCCTCGAAAGCCTGTTCGAGCACGGCGTAATCGGTCACGTCGCGGCGGATATTGGCGTCCATCCGCTCGCGCGCCTGGGCGTGCAGCGCCTGCTGGATGCTCTCCAGCATCTGCGTCGCCTCGTCGACGAACTGGGCGCGCGGCAGGATCGCGCTGTCGAGCTTGCCGTCCTCGCGATAGAGCCGGTCGCGTCGGATCACCGAGACATTGGCGCCGGCGACATCGCGCCCGCCCACTTCGACGACGATCGGCGCGCCCTTCTTCACCCAGCCCCAGCGCTTGGCCGCAGCCTTGGCGGGCTTCAGATCGAGCAGCGCGCGGACGGGCTCGCCGAACACGCTGAAATGCGCCAGCTCCTGCTGGAGTGCCTTGCAGTAATCGACGATCGCGGCATCCTCCGGCTGGTCGCGCAGCATCGGCACGATCACGATCTGCCACGGCGCGACGCGCGGCGGCACGCGCAGGCCGTCATCGTCGCCATGCACCATGATGACGCCGCCGATCATGCGAGTCGAAACGCCCCAGCTCGTCGTCTGGGCCAGCTCCAGCTCGCCTTCCGAATTCTGGAAGCGGATATTCTGCGCCTGGCTGAACGTGGTGCCCAGGAAATGCGAGGTGCCCGCCTGGAGCGCCTTGCCGTCCTGCATCATCGCCTCGATCGACCAGGTCGAGACCGCGCCGGGGAAGCGCTCGTTCTCGGGCTTCTCGCCCGCGACCACCGGCAGCGCCAGGCAATCCTCGGCGAAGCTGCGATAGACCTCGAGCATCTTGAGCGTCTCTTCGCGCGCCTCGGCCTCGCTCGCGTGCGCTGTATGCCCCTCCTGCCACAGGAATTCGCTGGTGCGCAGGAACATGCGGGTGCGCATCTCCCAGCGCACGACGTTCGCCCATTGGTTGATGAGCACCGGCAGGTCGCGCCACGACTGCACCCAGCGCGAAAAGGCCGCGCCGATCACCGTCTCCGAAGTGGGGCGCACGACCAGCGGCTCCTCCAGCTTGGCTTCGGGATCGGGGACGAGCTTGCCGTCCTTCTGGATCAGCCGGTGATGGGTGACGACCGCCATCTCCTTGGCGAAGCCCTCCACATGCTCGGCTTCCTTCTCGAAATAGGAGAGCGGGATGAACAGCGGGAAATAGCAATTCTCATGCCCGGTCGCCTTGATGCGATCGTCGAGCAGGCGCTGGATGCGCTCCCAGATGCCATATCCCCAGGGCCGGATCACCATGCATCCGCGCACGCCCGATTCCTCGGCCAGATCGGCCTCGGCGATGACGGCTTGATACCAGGCGGCGAAATCGGCTTCGCGGGTGACGTTGAGGGCGTGCTTTATCATGGCCGAGCCGATAGCCGGATCGGACTTCTTTCGCAAAGCCCCAGCGCCGACACGATCGATTGTCAAACAACGTGCCAGCATTGCACAGTTGCGGCGGAATCGAGGGGGGATTCCATGTTGCCTTGCAGCGGCGGATCGGCGATCTGACCGCGAAACCTGCAACTATTCTTCCCTCGTATCTCGAATCCATCGGCCCAAGCCAGGCCCTGGGGAGCCAAAGCGCATGAACGAAACAACGCCGTTGAACGTCGCGGTAGTAGGTCTCGGCAAGATGGGCGTGTCTCATTTCGCCATCGCCAACGCGCTCGACACGATCAACGTGACCGCGGTTTGCGATCGTTCGACGCTGCTCGGCCAGATGGTCGAGAAATACTCGAAGGTCCGCTACATCCCCGATTACGACAAGCTGATCGAGACGCCGGGCCTGGACGCGGTAATCATCGCCACGCCGACGCGGCTGCACGATTCCATGGTGCGCCAGGCGCTGGAGCGCGGCATCCATGTCTTCTGCGAAAAGCCGATGACGCTGTCGTCGGAATTGAGCGATACGCTCACCGGACTCGCGCGCGACAAGGGGCTGGTCGGCCAGGTCGGCTATCACAATCGTTTCGTCGGCACCTTCGGCGAGGCGCGGCGCCTGATCGCCGCGGGCGCAATCGGCCGCATCCGCCACGTCCATGCCGAAGCCTATGGCCCGGTGGTGCTCAAGCCCGTCGCCAAGACCTGGCGCAGCAACGCGGCGGAAGGCGGCGGCTGCCTCTATGATTATGCGGCCCATCCGATCAACCTGATGAACTGGTATGTCGGTCGTCCGGTCGAGTGCATCGGTGCCGATCTGACCCGGCAATATTCGTCGGACGTCGAAGATGCGGTCTATGCCGATCTGCGTTTCGCCAACGGCGTCACTGGCCAGGTTTCGGTCAACTGGTCGGACGACAGCATTCGCAAGATGACGACCAAGATCACCATCTGGGGCGATGGCGGCAAGATATCTGTGGACCGCCAGGAGCTCCAGGTCTTCGCCAACGGCAAGGGCACCATCCCCGAAGGCTATAACCAGGGCTGGACGGTGCGCTACATCACCGATCTCACGCCGACCGTAAGCTATTATCTGCGCGGCGAGGAATATTCGGCGCAGATCGAAGGTTTCGCGAAGGCCTGCAACGCGCGCCAGGTCGATTGCGTCAACAGCTTCGCCAGCGCTGCCGAGACCGACTATACGCTGGAGCTGATCCGCGCCCGCTCGCTCGCCGAGCCGCCCGCGCCCGCCGCGCTCGGCCAACCCAACGAGGTTCCGCGCCAGCGCGGCGTTCTCGCCAAGGTGTTCGGTCGCTAAGCGCATGGCGAAGCCGCGACTTCTGGCGTTGGCGTCGGGTGGTGGGCACTGGATCCAGTTACTCCGCCTGCGCCCCGCGTTCGAGGATTTCGACACGGCCTATGTGTCGATGTTCGAGAGCTATGCCGATATGCTGGACGGCGCGCGCTTCTACACCGTGCCCGATGCCTCGCGCTTCGACCTGAAATCGTTCGTGCCGGTGTTCCTGAAGGCGATCCGCATCCTCGCCAGGGAACGGCCGAGGGTGATCGTCACCACCGGATCGGCGCCGATGCTCGCCTTCATCCTGCTCGGCCGCCTCACCTTCCGGCGGACGCTGTGGATCGACAGCATCGCCAATTCGGAGCGCATGTCGTCCTCGGGCCGCCTCGCCCGCAGGCTGGCGCACAAGGTCATCAGCCAATGGCCCGACGTGGCCGAGCGCGAGGGCGTCGAGAGCTGGGGGCGGGTGATATGATCTTCGCCTCGGTCGGATCGATGCTGCCTTTCGACCGCCTCGTGAAGGGGGTGGACGAATGGGCACTCGCCAATCCCGACGTGCCGGTCTTCCTCCAGATCGGCGAGGGCGAATATGAGCCCCAGCACTGCGAATGGGCGCGCATCGTGCCGCATGCGGACTATGCGCGGCGGCTGCAGGACTGCACGCTGTTCGTGGCGCATGTCGGCATGGGCTCGATCCTGCAGGCGCTCGAGATCGGCAAGCAGATGCTGCTGATGCCACGCCATGCCGAATGGCGCGAGCACACCACCGATCACCAGATGCACACCGCCGACAAATTCCACGACACGCCGGGCCTGCTGATCGTGGACGACGTCGAGACGCTCCACCGCGAGATGCGCCGCCTGGTCGATGCGCCGATGCAGGGCTCTGCCGGCATCGCCCGCTTCGCGGCCGCAGAATTCACCGACAAGGTCCGCAGCTTCCTGGGCGCGGGCATCATCAAGGGAAAAGAATAGTGGATCGCATCTTTTTCGGCGACAACCAGTTCTTCGGCATCAATCACATGTCCGAGGAAAAGGCGCGTCAGCAGATGATGCGCTTCCAGGACATCAATGCGATCGCCGATACGCTGCACGCCGCATACAGCGCCGGCGTCCCCGGCTTCATGTGCACCACGCATGAGCGGATCATCGAGCTGGTCGAGCTCATCAAGACCCAGCCGGGCCGCTGGGACGGCATGAAATTCTATCCCGGCATGCCCTATGCCCATAAATACGCCAACGCCGTCACCGAGCAGGGTTATTTCGACGCGCTCAAGCAGTTTCTGCCGAGCGGCGGCCTGATCGATGCGATGATGCGCGGCGGCAAGGCGCTGGTGACGCGCGACGTGGAAGGCATCATCACCCTGCTGATCGACGCCGAGATGAAGCCGTTCGAGGGTATGGATACTCCGATCATCTTCCTCCAGAACGTCGTCACCGATCTCGTCCTGGGCTTGGGCTATTACGACGCCTATCGGATCTTCGCGGATCATGTGAAGAAGAAGTACAAGGCCGAGCCCGGCTATTTTTCGATGAACCTGCCGATGCTGCTGCCGGCACTGGCTGCCGCCGGTGTCGAGAACCCGATCGTCTGCGCCAACGTCAACAAGGTCGCGTTCCGCATGTCGGGCGGGATCGAAGCCTATCGCGAGGCGACGGCCAGACATCCCGCGCGCGTGATCGCGATGTCGGTGCTCGCCTCCGGAGCGATCCCGCCGCGCGAGGCAATCGAGTGGGTGGTCAACGAACCCTATGTCGCTTCGATCCTGTTCGGCGCCTCAAGCCGCCGCAACATCGAGAACACGGTCGAACTGATCCGCGAGTACGACGCCAGACGCGCGGGGTGATCTCCTCCCGAGGGCCGGTCGGCACCGGGGGAGAGACGTCTCAAACCGAGATAGCGCCCAGCGGTGACGCCTCGGTGAGGGCGCGCCCGAACGCATCGAACGGGATCAGCGGACGCCTGCCAACCGGCTTCCAGTTCTTGGGCGGAACATAACGCGCGGCATCGGCCGGAGGCGGTAGCTCTCCCCCTTTGCGCGCGTCCTTGCCGCGCGGCTCGCCTTCCAGAAACTGGCATCCCTCGATGCGCAGGCCATAGCTGGGGAAAGGCAAGCCATAGCTCCCGTCCATCCGGAAATAGACGTTGAAGAGATGCACATGGTTGCGATTGCCATGGCCTGGCCGATTGTTGTTGAACGTCACGCAATAGGGTTGCGAGATGAAGGTGCTATGCGCGACCACGAAGTTGCGATGGCCGTCCTGCAATTGGCCCATTTGTTTGAAAATGGGCGGCACGCCGGTCTTGCGCAGGTTCGACAAGGCCATGACAAAGCCGTTGACGGTCTTTCCGCGACCCACCTTGCTGTCTGCCTGGTCCTTTGAGAAAGGCTCGAGCAGCGTTCCCGTCGCGGTCGCGGGATCGTAGCCTTCGACTAGGCGATATTCCCCCCCTCCTCGCGGACCATCGTCCAGCTTCAATACGTCGCTGGGCAGGACGACATTGGGCCTGCCGCTGCCGCTCTTCAACGAGAAGCGCTTCCCAATCGTGGTGATGGTCGTGCCTGCTTCCAGCGCGGCATATCCCTGGGTCAGGAAGAGCTGCGCGGAGGGCGATATCCCGTGATATCGGAAGATCGTCGTGTTGCGCAAACCGGACTGCTCGGGCTTGAAGACGTTCTTCTGCTGGCAGAAATCCACATGATCGAAATAGAAATAGCGCACGCGATCGCCAGGGCTCAACGCCAGCTTCGTGTTCAGCATCAGGCTGTTGGCATCCGTTCCCACCACGCCGATGCGATCCTGGCCGGTAAGCGCGCCGCCGGTCACCGCGATGGCGAAATCCGGCCCTCCCTTGGATAGCGGCAAACCGGGGGAACCGGTGATCTGGACGATGGTATTGCCGTCCGGCCCCGTCCGCGTCGATGCGACGACGAGATCGGCAGACGGATGGAGGCGTGCTCGGAAATCGCGCGGCATCGTCACGAAATAACCATCGACGACGACATCGTCATAGCCGGGCGGACCGCCCGAGAAGCTGTCCGTCGCCGATTCCGCAGTGACGTTGCGATACAGGCGGGCGCCCTGCGTCGAATAGTTGATGAACAAGCATTCGCTCAAATAGATACGGGCGGCCGGCACGAACGCCGCGGCGATCGCTTCGCGCAGCGCCGCTACCGATCCGGTATAATAGCCGAGATCGATACCGTTCGAATCCCGCGGACCCGCCGCTCCCGCAGGATCGACCAGCCGGCATCCGGAAAAGGCGAGCGTGCTGTCCTGCGCGTTCGACTGGATCACCACGATCTTGCCCAGATCAACCGTCAGCCCCTGGAAATGGACCTTCTGCGCATAGATCTTCCAACGGCTTATCCCCAGCCTGGACGTCATGGTTATCACGACCTGTTCGGGTACCAGGCCTCGCTTCGGCTCCACTTCGATCATGCGTCCGTTCTGGAGCGTGGGAACATGCCGAGGACCGACATCCTCGACATAGTTGCCGCTGCCCAGGAGGATGACCTTGCCGCCGCTGCGCACGCCGTCGAGGCTCAGCGCGCGCGTCAGGGTGCGCCACGGCTGCTCCGCGGTTCCGGAGGCGGCATCATTGCCGAGCGCAGGATGCACATGGACGACATGCCGGTCGGCATCCAGCGAGCGATCGACGTTGATGACAAGGGGGAGTTCGATCCTGCGTTCCAGGCCGTGCTCACCGCGCAGATAGCAATAGAGGATCGCGTCCCCGGCGGTTACGCGCCCCAATCCCGCGCCGATCTCGACGGAGAAGCCCACCGATCCCTGCGGCGCCATGCGGCCGTCGTGCATCCGAACCGGCGTGTCGTTGACACTCCACTCGCGCACGGTGACGCTTTCTCCTTCGAGGAAGAACACCGCTTCCTTGAAATAGTTGATCTGATCGCTGTCCCAAGGTTGCGGCGGCAGGCCCAAGGCCGTGATCTTGACGCCCTCGCCATGGACCCACTGCCCTGGAATCGCGGAAAAGCCGCCGGTGAAACACTCATCGGGCACCAGCGTGCCGAGCGGCGTGTCGCTCTGCGCCGGCGCCCGGCCGCCACTGCCCGGCGTGCCCTTCCAGGCGACGCCGGGCTGCAGCATGCCCGGCCCGGCACGCCTGCCCATGCTCCTGGCGGGCGCGCTCAACGGCGAGGAGCATGCCAGGGGCGTGATCCCCAGCGCCAGCGTCGTGCCGATAAACTGGCGGCGGCTGGTTCCCGTCATCTGCCCTCCCTCATGGGCTCGATCAGCCCCGTCGCGTCGTGTCAGATCGTAATCCTGCGATCGTGCCTGGCATCGTAGAGCAGCGCGACGCCCAGTCCCAGCACGAGATAGACCAGCGGATTGTTGTCGGGCGTCGACAGCACGGTTCGCGTCGTCAGGAACACGGCAAGGAACGCAGCTACGGCGAAGGCCAGCGGCGACCTTGTCCCGGGCGCCCGGATTCCCTCGCGGGACAACCACCAAGTCATCATTGCGATCATGCCGAAGAAGAGCACCAGCCCGGTCACCCCGTAATCGGCGCTGATGGTGAGATAATAATTGTCGACCGAAAGCTGGCCGTCCAGAGATTTCCAGCCGATCGCCTGGCCGCTCCCGCCCGGCCCATAACCGAACAGGGGCTTTCGGATGATCGCAGGCAGGGCCATGTTGAACTGCTCGGCGCGCGCAAGGTTGCTAGCCTGCGTGGCGCCGCCGCCGAGAATCCTGATACGGAACGCATCGACGGTGACCAGCAACACGCCCGCCGTGACGATCAGCGCGGGATACATCAAGGTGAGCGCAGGACCGATCAATCCCGGCTTGTGGGTCTGCCAGCGCCGAACCGCCCAGAGAAACATGTAGAAGCCATGGGCCACGATGAAGCCCACAAGGCTCAGCCGTGCGCTGCTGACAAATGCCCCGATCAGCAACAAGAGATCCATTCCACCCCAGAAGACCATCTGCATCAATTTGCGGGAATTCATCAGATAATGCAGCACGAATGGCACGACGAATGCCAGGAACTCCCCATATATCAATGGATTGCTGAAGGTCGTGACCGCCCTGTAACTGCCGCGGAAACGGGGCTTGAGCGACTGCTCGATATAGGCTTCATCGACGTGGAGAAATGACGGTATGTGATTTACCCAAAGCACTTGCTGTGCATGGCGCTCGAAAAAGCTCAGCACGATCAGGCCCACGGTGATCGCGCTGAGCGTGACCAGCCATTTGCCGATCCGGTTGTTTCCCGCCGAGAAATACCAGGCGCTCACCAGTAATATCACCGTACCGGTCATCTGCGCGTCCAGGACACGGCCGAGCCGCAGCGCCGGTTGATTAATCAGAGCGGAGATGAACTGGACTATGCCGAAACCGATCAGGAGCCTGACGAACAACTTCTCCGCGGAAGCGATCGACCAGATCTGGCTCCGAAATTTCGCGGAGGTGGAAAGACTGATGAGAAACAGAATAGTCGCGATCGCGCCCAGCAGCCTTCGCACCGATATCCAGGGAAGCCCCGGCAAGGCGATCGACAGATAATTGGGCCAGACGATCGTAAGGACGAAGAACGCGAAGAAGACGTACGAGAGGCTCTTTTCAGGAATGGTCGCAGCTTCGGGCAGCGCCCAGATCACCAGCAACGCGAGTATCGCCAGCGGCATCGACATCAGCAGGATGATCTGGAGCGGCATCACTGCGCTCAACAGACCGTAGAACATCGCCACGAAGCCCATTACGCCCAACAGCAAGGTCTTGGATGCCAGGCGCCATCGGGGCGAGCGCTGGGGGAAATAGTCCGCGAGAACCGGCCGCTGTCGTGTGGTCGCGAGGGCGTACAGGCCGGTTCCGGCGCGTCGCAGAGTCCGCCGCAACCAGCTCTGCTCAAAATCGGCGACGGCCGTCACGACCCCGTTACCTTCACCACAGACGTACCCCCCGACTACCCAACGCGTCGCCGCCATATTCCAGCCACACGGGCACGAACGGCATCGATATTGCGACCGCCGCCCGCAGCACTCCATAGTCAGGGATCAGTCACGGTGCCAGTATCACGCAACGCCTGCGGAAGCGAAAGGCACGCCCCGGCGCCGCCGCGCCACGCCAGATACGAGATCCTTGCCGAAAAACGCCGCGAGCCCGGACACGCGAGGGATTTTCCCTGCGTGCACCGACACGCTTATGGGTGCCCGCTCCGGCTAGGCATGAACGAGTTGCGCCTGGTTCGCGTAGCGCTGATAGTCTGCAATTGTCGTCACCGCCGCCGATGCGAGCGATGGCGTAAGGAAGAAAGGATTGGTGCCGGGGGCAGGAGCTTCCCCTGCGCCCGATCCGGTCTGGGCGATCTGGCTCGCGGGCAATGCCACGTCGCGGATCTGAATATACCCAACCTTGCCCGCGAAGCTCGTCCCGTAGGGATTGCCGACATACAGGCTCCAATATTCGAGCGCGCGCGTCGAACCGGTCACCGTGCCCGTCCCCTTCGCGACGTTGTCGACATAGATGACCGCGCGCTTGGCAGTCTTGTCATAGGTAATCGCGATGTCGTGGGACTGGGTATCGGTGATCTTCGCACCGTTCGTAACGATGGTGTAGGTGACGCCGGCGTCATTCCTGAACGTGAAGTTCAGCTCTCCATTGGACTGGAGCGCAACGGCCCAGCTCTGATAGATTCCCACCATCTGGCCGGTAGCCGAAGTCGCCGAGTCCCGCTGCATGCTGAAGGACAAAGTAAAGGCTGACATTCCGAACAATTGCAACGCATTGGAGCGCGAAAGCTCGAACCCCTTGCCTGTCGATACGTGATAGACTCCCTTGCCGTTGGCGACCTCGATATTCGTCAGGTCCAGCGCGGCCGTCGTCGTGATCGAGTTGAAGCGCGAGAGGTCGTCCAGCCCGTTGGCGGCAAATTGCAGATCCAGCACCATGTGATCGCCGGTGCCCACCGCCGTCACGGTCTTGCCGCCGAGTGCCTTCTCGGCGCTCCACAAATCATAGACAATGCTGCCGAGAAGCGGATGAAAGCCCAGGCGATCGATAATAAGGTCCGAGATCTTCGTCTTGGCAAGGTCATTGATATTGCCGAGCGAGCGCAGAGTGAAGCCGTTCTGCTCGATCCAGGAATTGGTGCCGACGGTCACTGCGGTGTTGGCCGAGGCTGTGAGCCTGTCGGCAACGTTATTCGATACCGCACCGCCGGACACGTTCTGCACAAGTATCCAGATGGGTGTCGAATCGTCCGAACGCGACAACACGCTGTTGGAACTCACCACGACGTTCTTGCCGCCCTTGACGAAGATGCCGTTGGAGCGCCCGCTCATATAGACGAGATTGTTGTTGATGCTCACATTCTCGAATGGAAGCCCCCCCACCTCGTCCTGCATGAAGATGCCTTGCGCGGCCTCTCCCTCACCCTGAATAATCAGATTATTGGTGATGGTGATGTTGCTTGAAGGCGTGATCGTACCGTTCGTGTAGAACTGGATGCCGTCCTGGTGATCCTCCGGCGCCGGATACATGTCGGTAATCAGGTTTCCATCGATCGTTATGTTGTTGACCGAGGCGATCATCATGCCGTCCGAGCGGATGTCACTGATCGTGTTGTGCTCTATGACGACATTGTTCGAGCCGCGGACGTTCAGACCTGCTGCCAGGTGATCGAAGGTGGAATTGGCGATGGTGATGCCCGAACTGTCCTTGATCGACAGACCCACCGCATTGCTCTGGGTGGGGTTCGACAGGGGTCCACTCACATGCACGCCGTCGAAGGAGATGTTCGACGAACCATAAACATAGTTCAACTGAATATCCGTTTCGACAGTGCTCGGCGGAGTCACCAGTTCGATATTCTTCACGGCGATGTTCTTGCTGCCGTTAATCATGATCCGTTCGATCGTGGCAGGATTGTCGATATCCGCCGAAACGATATTGACCGTACTTGCGAAATCCGAGTTGCCGATATTTATGGTGCCGTAATTTCCAGCCAGGAGCTTAATGGTTTCTCCACCCCGCGCGTTCTCGATCGCGGCCAGAAGCTCTGCTTGATTCTTAACCACAATATCCGGCATCGTACTACCTTACGCATCGACACATACAGCCCGGAGACGGGAACTGCCTTGGCGTGCAATATAGTCGGATGCAATGAATCATCCCTGTAATCTCAGGGTTAATCAAATTCTACTGCCTCAGGTCTTTCCCTTAACGTATCATTTGGTATTGCCGCCCGGCCATGCAAATGCTGGCACGACGGGTTTCCCCGCCGTGATCTGTTCAGACGGAGCCGCAATGTCCCCGGATCGCCCTGCCCAATCTCCGGACGTCAGCATCCTCGTCGTCGCGTTCCGGGCGGCGCATTTCATCGACAAATGCCTCGACGGAATCGCGAAATCCGCTGCGAACACCCTGCACGAGATCCTGCTGATCGACAATGGCGACGACGGCACCGAGGCGCATGTACGCACCGCCTGGCCGCAGGTCCGCATCGTCCCGAGCGAAGGCAATATCGGCTTCGGCGCGGGCAACAACCGGCTCGCCGCCCATGCCCGCGCGCCCCTGCTCCTGCTGGTCAACCCCGACGCCGTTCCGCGCGATGACGCGATCGATCGCCTGGTGCGCTTCGCCCAGGCCAATCCCGAGGCCGGCGCGTGGGGCGGACGATCGCTGTCGCCGTCGGGCCATCTCGAGGCCGGCAATTTCCTGATCCTGCCGCGGCCGCGCGATTTCGTGAAGCTGGCGCTGGGCAAGCGGGATGCGCTCTCCAGCGGCGGCCTGCCCGCCGATGCCACCGCCCCGGGGAGAGTCGAAGTCCTCACCGGCGGCTTCATGATGGTGCGCGCCGATGTGTGGAAGCAATTGGGCGGGTTCGACGAAGGCTTCTTCCTCTACGCGGAAGAGATCGACCTGTTCTTCCGGATGCGGGAACGCGGCTGTCCGGTGCTCGTCACGCCCGATGCGGCGGTGATCCACGATGTCGGCAGCGGCGCGGCGCTGTCGCCCGCAAGGCTGCTGTACCGGACGACCGGGCAGATGCATTATGCCCATAAGCATTTCGGCAGGTTCGGCGCGTTCATCACCGGCGCGGCCCTGTGGCTGCTTGCTACCCAGAACCTGGTCATCGGCGCGCTGGCAGCCCCCTTTGCCGGCAAGCGCGGCGCGCGGCTGCGCGCAGTCTCGAAAGCCTGGCGCCCCCTCGCGCTCGATCCGGGCAAATGGTGGCCCGGCTACGACAGGAAGTAAAACCCCGCGCAAGCATGGCTGCGCGGGGTTGGATGGCTCAGCCGCCGGTCGTCGGCGTGGCTGCGGCGGGAGCCGGGACAGCCGGCGTACCCGGCGCCGCGGGTGCGCCCGGCGCCTGCTTGGGCGGCCCATAGCCGGGCTGATACTTCACATCGGCCTTGGCCTTCTTCACGATCTCGCCAAGCTGCGAATCCGCCGCCTTGGCGAAGCGCTCGGCGCGGATCGCATTGGTCGCGGCGGCGCGCGCCTGATCGCCGGCGAGCGGCTCGACATTCACCTGGGTGACGACATTGGCGGTCACGCCTTCGCGCGCCGGCAGGATGAACACTTCGCCCGCCGGGAGCCCGGCGATCTTCTTCGCGGCTTCGGGCGGTATGGCCAGCGTATCGATCTTGCCCGAACCGCGCTGGAACTTGGTGCCGTCGGCGGTCAGCTTCTGGATGATCTGGTCGAGCGTCTTGAGCGGCCCGAACTCCCGCAGCTTATCCGGCGACGCGGGCGCCGGAAAGACCACCTGGTCCACCGAGAAGGTCTTGCGCTGGGCAAAGAATTCGGGATGCGCCGCGATATATTGCTGGATGTCGTTGTCGGTCGGCTGCGCCACGCGCGACGCGAGCTGATCGCGCAGCATCCCGGCGAGGATCAGCTCGCCCGCGCGCCGCTCCTGCAGCAGGAAGGCCGGATTCTTGTCGAGCCCGCGATCGCGCGCGATCTTGGCGAGGATCTTGCGCTCGATGACGCGCTGCAACGCCGCCTGTTCGAAGACCTTGCGATCGGCGCCGGCGGGGATCGGAGCGCCCTGGAGCTCGGCATTGAGCTCGAAGATCGTGATCTCGTCGCCATCGACCGTCGCGACCACCTGCCCCTTGTCGAGCGCGTCCTTCTTGCCGCCGTGACAGCCCGCAAGGCTCAGAGCCGCAACCGCGACCGAGACCAGAAACACCCTCTTCATCCGCATCACCACTCCCCCGCCGCCGCAACCGTCCGCGCCAGCCTTCCAAGTTTCACTTGAACCTAGGCCGCCGCCGGGGCATCCGCAATAGCGCAAGTCGGGACTCGGTGTCCTGCGCGGGTACGTTTGGGACACCATCGGGGAAGCGCCGTGCATCGGATGCAAGATTCTGATATACCTTGGTTTTCTCGAACCTGCGCGTACGCCTCCGGAGCGCTGCGCGACCCGGCGATCCCCGCAAGACAAGGGTAAGGCATGGCCTCCGTTCCGGTGACGGTGATCGTGCCGCATTACAATGATCTGGCTGGCCTGGACCGTTGCCTCGGCGCCCTCGAAGCACAGAATTTTCCGCGCGACCGGTTCGAGATCGTGGTCGGCGACAATGCCTCGCCCTGCGGCATCGCCGAGGTGGAACGCATCGCCGGCGGTCGCGCGCGGGTCGTGCTGGTCACGGAGAAGGGCGCAGGCCCGGCACGTAACGGCGCCGCCGCCCAGGCGAAGGGCGAGATCCTCGCCTTTATCGACAGCGATTGCGTGGCCGAGCCCGGCTGGCTCGCGGCGGGTGTGGCAGCCGTATCGCCCGGCCGGTTCGTCGGCGGCAGGATGTTCGTCCTGCGGCCCGAAGGGAAGATCAACGGCGCCCAGGCCTATGAGCTGCTCTTCGCCTTCGACAATGAAGCTTATGTCCGGGACAAGCGGTTCACGGTCACGGCCAATCTGTTCGTGCGCAAGGACGATTTCGAACGGGTCGGCCCGTTCCGCACCGGCGTCTCCGAAGACATGGAATGGTGCCACCGGGCGATCGCCCAGGGCCTTTCGATCGAATATGCCCAAGGCGCCGCAGTGGGCCATCCGCCCCGCGACGACTGGCGGGCGCTGCTCAGCAAGACACGGCGGATGGAAAGCGAGCTCTTCCAGTTCGCGCTCGAGCGGCCGAACGGGCGCGTGAAGTGGCTGGTCCGCTCGCTGCTGATGCCGGGGATGATCGCAACCCAGGCGCCTCGCATCGTCCGCGCGCCCGAAATACGCGGCGCGCGCCTGGCCACGCTGGCCACGCTGATACGGCTCAGGCTCTGGCGCGCCGGTGCCGGGCTGCGCCAGAGCCTGGGTTTCCGCCTGTAATCACGCGCGCGAAACGGCCGGGACGGTCTTGCCGGGATCGGCGCGCTCCGGGAAAGCCGTTTCGAGCTTGCCGCTGTTGAGCCGGTCGCGGGCGATCAGCAGCCAGAGATAGATCGGCAGGCTGTCGTCGCGGAAGCGGAAGCGCTGCTCGCCATCCTCCACCTCGGTCTCCAGCCCCAGCATCGATCCCAGCGATTGCAGCTCGGACTGCACATGGGCGGCACCGCCGGCGCTGTCGGGTAGCAATGCCGCGACCTCGTCGATCGTGAACCAGCCGTCCGCCGAGCGCGAGGCCTCGCCGATTGCGGTGAAGAGCTGCGGATAGCTGCCGCTGCGGAAGCGCTGCATGTCGGCCACGGTGCGCGGCGACATGCGGCCTTCGGCCTCGGTAATCACCGTGTCCAGCGCACCGCGCAGATGGCTGACATCAACGGTCAGCCGGCCCTGGTCGAGCGCCTCGATCCCGGCATGATGGCACAGCAGCCGCGCCAGATAGGGCGAGCCCAGCGCCAGCAGGCTGACGAGATGGCCGAACTTCGGATCGAAGCGGACGCCGGCCGATGCCTCGCCGATCGCGATCATCTCCTGGATCTCGCTCTCTTGGAGCCGCGGCATCGGCAGCCCGATGATGTTGCGGCGGATCGAGGGCGCATAGCCCAGCAGCTCCTGAAGGTCCGGTGCCACGCCGGCGATCACGATCTGGACGCGCGCGGCGCGGTCCGAGAGGTTCTTCATCAGCTCCGCCACCGCCTGGCGAAAGCTGCTGTCGGTCAGGCGATCATATTCGTCGAGGATGATGATGACGCGGGTACCGACGATCTCCGAGCACAGGTCGGCCAGCTCGCGCGCGCCGAACTTGCCCGCGGGCAGCCGCTCGGCCAGGCTGCCGCCTGATTCCGCCTCGCCGGCGTTCGGCGCAACGCCGCGATGGAAGAGCAGCGGCACGTCCTCGAGCACCGCGCGGAAGGTCTCGGAGAAATCGGACGAGACGCCGCAGGTCGCATAGCTCACGATATAGCTGGATTCGCGCGCGACATCGGTCAGCACGTGCAGCAGCGAGGTCTTGCCGATGCCGCGCTCGCCATAAAGCACGACATGGCTGCGCTGTCCCTCGATCGACGAGATGAGCTTGCCCAGCATGCCCAGGCGCCCCGCAAAGCTGGCGCGATCGGTCACCGGCTGGGTCGGCGTGAACATGTTCATGATGGCGAAGCGCGCCTGCGTGATCTCGCGGCGTTCGCGCTTGCGCTCGAGCGGACGGTCCAGCGCCGAGGCGCGGAAGCTCGGGAATTCGGGCCGGGTGCGGGCGGGCGCGACCGCATCGCGCGCGCCGGCGGCATAGCCCGGCAGGATCGGCAGATCCTCCTCGCTCTCCTGCTTGCGCGAAAAGGGCCAGAGAAACCGCATTACAGAGCTTCGCGACACGCATTCACCTCATCATGAGCAATGTTCACCGTCAGCGCGCGTTACCGGCGCTTGATGAATTCATATGGCTTTATCACCAGCGCGATATAGGCGAGCACGAGTATCACGGTAATGATTGCGAAAACGTGATATTCCTCGTTGCCAAGATAGTTGGCGACAGCGCAGCCGACCGCGGGCGGAAGATAGCTTATCATGGTATCCCGCACCACGGAATCTTCCTGGGATCTTTGCAGGAAGATCACGATCAGGCCCGCGAATATGGCGACCGTCACCCAATCATATGGCGTCTGCATGAGAATCCCTTCCTGCGGCGAACCTTGGTGACCGGCCTCCGACGCTGCCCGGCACCGGCTCGTAGCAGCGCCCGTGTCGCGTAGCTAGACTGGCACCATGCACATGGTGCGGCATCTAGTGCAATTTCGCCGCGCAACGCCCGTGACTTGCCCGGAGCCAGATCTAGTATCGCCCCAAAACTAGACAGGTGCGACACATGGCACAACGGCTGGTCTACATCGATTGCCTGATCTACAGGCGATTGATATGAGCGAATAAGCCTGGGGGGCCAAAAGTGCGCATATTGTCGGTTCATGTTCGTGGAGGGACCACCCCCGCTCGTTCGCGGGTGTGCGCAACCGCGCTGCTCCTTGCCACCTGTGCGTGCGCGACGCCCGCATTGGCACAGAGCCAGCGCGGCCGGGAGATCAACGTTGCCGCAACGGTCAAGCTTCAATATGACAGCAACGTCGTGCTGAGCGACCGGCGCCTGAGCGGCGGCCAGCCCGATGACGACGTCAGCGCGGCACCCAGCCTCGATCTCGACATCTATCTGCCCCGCGCCACCGGCGATTTCACGCTGAGCGGAAGCCTCGGCTATAATTTCTACCGCCGCTACACCCGCCTCAACCGCGAACGGTTGAACCTCGCCGCCGGCGTGAACCAGCGCGTGCTTTCCGATTGCATCCTGCATGGCGAAGGAAGCTATAGCCGCCAGTTGAGCGACATCGGCGACGTATTGACGACCGCCCCGGCCGCGTCGATCAACAACACGCAGGAAGTGCGCGACTATGGCGCCGATATCGGGTGCGGGGCCGGGATCGGCTTCCGCCCCTCGATTGCGATCCACCGCACGGAAATCCGCAACTCGACGCCCATCCGGAAACTGTCGGACGCCGACACGACCAGCCTGACCGGCCAGATCGGTTACAACTCGCCGGCGATCGGTACCGTGTCGATCTTCGGACGGTACAGCGACAGCGATTATGTCAACCGGCCCACGCCCAGCGGCGAAACCGACGGCACGCGCGTCTATTCCGCCGGCCTGCAGCTCGAGCGCAGCATCGGCACCCGGCTGAACTTCACGGGCTCGGCGAGCTATACCCAGCTCGACCCCAAGCTCGCGGGCGCATCGGGTTTCAAGGGAGTCGGCTTCGACGTATCAGCACAATATCGCGGCGACTTCTTCCAGATCGGGCTGACCGGGAGCCGATCCGCCGGCCCCTCGCAGATCGTCTTCGCCAGCTACGACGTCAACACGTCGGTGGCTTTCACGCTCAGCACGCAGATCACGCCGCGGATCGGCTGGAGCGGCGGTGGCAGCTTCCGCCGACGGTCCTTCCAGCCCTCCCCCCTGTTCGCCGGCCTGCTCGAACTGGGCAGCGATAAAACCTACGAACTCAACACCGGGCTGACCTACCAGGCCGGGCGCAGGCTGCGCTTCCGGCTCGACGGCAGCCAGATCAGGCGCACTTCCAACGCGAATCTGATCGATTACAACGCGACCCGGGTCTCCCTCACGACGACCTTGTCTCTCTAAGCGCAGGCATTCAGCTATGAAGAACCAGCTCCGTCAAATCCTGCTCCTGGCCACCGCCACGTCCTTCGCCACGCCGGCCAGCGCCCAGATCCCGACGCGCCGCCTGCCGACGCCTGCGCCCGCACAGCAGCAGGTACCCCTCGCATCGGCCCCGGCCCAGACCGTGCCCCAGGCGAACGGCGCAGCTCCGAGCGTCCCCGCTCCCGCCGTCGCACCGGCAGGCTATCGGATCGGCGCCGACGACGTCATCGAGGTTGATGTGCTCGGCCAGAGCGACTTCAAGACCCGCGCCCGCGTGAGCTCCGACGGGACCGTCACCCTGCCCTATCTCGGCGCGGTACCGGTTACCGGAGAGACTTCGATCTCGCTCGCCGACAAGCTGGCCGCGCAGCTTCGAGCCGGCGGCTATTATGCCAAGCCGATCGTCAGCGTCGAAATCGTCGGCTTCGTCAGCAACTATATCGTCGTCCTCGGCGAAGTAGGCGTGGCCGGCCTTCAGCCGATCGACCGCGGCTACCGGGTCAGCGAGATCCTGGCGCGCGCCGGCGGCCTGAAGATCACTGCGGCCGAGGAGGTCGTGCTTACGCATGCCGACGGCACGGCTGAGCATCTCGACTATCAGAAGCTCGCCTCGGGCGGCCCCAGCGACGATCCGGTGGTGAAGGCCGGCGACAAGCTCTTCGTGCCCCAAGCGGAGCAATTCTACATTTATGGCCAAGTCAACGCGCCGGGCGTATATCCGATTCGGGCGGACATGACGTTGCGCCGCGCCCTGGCGCGCGGCGGCGGCCTGACTCCTTCGGGCTCGACCGGCCGGGTGAAGGTCTATCGTGATGGTGCGGAGCGCAAGATGAAGCTCGACGAAACGCTCCAGCCGGGGGATGTCGTCGTCGTCGGCGAGCGCGTTTTCTGAGCTCTTCCAATCGCGAGGCGAACCCGTGAGCATCATTCAGTTCTTCCGTATATTGTGGGCGCGCCGCTGGATCATCCTGCCGACGTTTCTGGTCTGCGTGGCGACCGCCACGATCGTGACTCAGTTCCTGCCCGAGCGCTATCGCGCGACCACGCGCCTGGTGCTCGACACGTTCAAGCCCGATCCCGTTACGGGACAGGTGATCGGCTCGAACCTGCTGCGCGCCTATGCGCAGACGCAGGTCGAGCTGATCGAGGATTATCGCACCGCGGGCCGCGTGGTCGACCAGCTCGGCTGGATCAACGATCCCGGCAACATCGCCGCGTTCAATGCGTCGAAAGCCGCCGCATCGGGCGATATCCGGCGCTGGCTGGCGCAGCAGATCATCGCCAGCACTCGGGCGCAATTGATCGAGGGCAGCAACATCCTGCAGATCGACTATGTCGATTCGACGCCGGAGCGCGCCGAGCAGATCGCTAACCTGGTCCGCCAGTCGTTCCTCGAGGAGAGCCTGGCGTATAAGCGTGATTCCGCTTCCAAATCCGCGACCTGGTACGCAGATCAGGCCGAAACGGCGCGCAAGGCGCTCGTGGATGCGGAAACCGCGCGTACCGCCTTCGCGAAGGCGAACGGCATCGTCCTCACCGCCAACAATGTCGATCTCGACACGCAGAAGCTGGAGATGCTCTCGGGCCAGAGCGTCGCGGCCGCGACCTCGAACGCCGTGCGTATGCCGATGGGCACAAGTCCGGCCCAGGCGCAGCTCACCCAGCTCGACCAGCAGATCGCGCAGGCAGCCGAAACGCTCGGCCCCAACCATCCCGTGTTCCAGGCGCTCCAGCGTCAGCGCGTCGCGCTTGCCGCCACGGCGGCCCGCGAAACCGCGGCGCTGGCCCCGGGGGGCGGCGTCAATCGCGGCGCGATCGAGGGCGAGATGGCCGCCACGCGATCGAAGGTGATCGCGGACCGCGAGAAGCTCGACAGGCTGACCCAGATGCAGCGCGACGTGTCGCTGAAGCAGGATCAATATGTGAAGGCGGCGGCGCGCGTCGCCGATCTGCGGCTCGAGGCCCAGAGCGCCGATGCCGGCATGACCGCGCTCGGCGACGCGTCCGCGCCGGAAAAGCCCTATTTCCCGAACATCCCGCTGATCGTCGGCGCGTCCGCTGGCTTCGGCCTCGGCATCGGCGTGCTCGCCGCGCTGCTGATCGAATTGCTCGGGCGCCGCGTCCGCAGCAAGGAAGACCTCGAGAGCGCAGTCGATGCGCCGGTCTTCGCGGTGATCCAGAGCGGCCTCTCGCTGCCCAGCCGGCTGCGGCGGGGCTATCAGGAAGTCGCGCAGACAGTCGAAGAACAAGAGGTTACGGCAAGCTGATGGAAGGTGTGACCCCTCACGAGCCCGAATATCGTGGCGAAGAACCTGGCCGCGGCGTGGCGCTTCCCGAAACGGTGGGCGTGCTCGAATATCAGCTCGTGCTGGCCGATCCGAGCGGCATCGAGGCCGAGGCGATCCGCGGACTGCGCACGCGCATCGTCGCGCGCCACATTCGCGAGGGCCGGCGCGCGCTCGCGATCTGCGGGCCTTCCGCAGGCGTCGGCTGCACGTTCATCGCGATCAACCTGGCAACCGCGCTGGCGCAGATCGGCATCCGCACCGCGCTGGTCGACGCCAATCTGCGCGATCCGGCGATCGGCGGCGCCTTCAACCTCGACGATCAGACGGGGCTGACGGATTATCTGTCCGATCCCACGACGCCGATCGACACGGTGATCCACAAGACGCGGCTTCCGAACCTGTCCATCATCCCGGCCGGCCGATTGCTGAACAACCCGCAGGAACTGCTCTCGTCGGAGCATTTCCGCGATTTCACGGGCCAGTTGCTGCGCGAATTCGACATCACGATCTTCGACACCACGGCTTCGAACAGTTGCACCGACGCGCAGCGCGTCGCCAACGTCGTCGGCTACAGCCTGATCGTCGCCCGCAAGGATTCGAGCTACATCAACGACGTCGCCACGCTCGGCAACCTGCTGCGCGCCGACCGCGCTAATGTCATCGGCTGCGTGTTGAACGGCTACTGACGTGGCGAGCGTGGCGGAACGCTCCGCGGACTCCTCGCCGCAGCGGCGTTCCTACGGCATCTGGCTGGTGGTGCTCGCCTTCGCGACACTCGCGATCCCGACCTTCATCACGCTGGCGCGGCAGGTGTGGAGCGCCGAGGGCGGTGTCCATGGCCCGATCGTGCTGGCGACCGGCGCCTGGATGCTGTGGCGCCAGAGCCAGTCGATCGCCCCGGTCGTCCGGCCCGGCAATCCGCTGATCGGCAGCTTGCTGCTGTTGCTGTGCCTGCTGGTCTACACCGGCGGCCGCGTCTTCGATTTCATCAGCATCGAAGTGGCTGGCCTGGTCGGCACCGGCACCGCCATCGCCTATCTCTATCTCGGCAGCCGGGCGCTCAGGCAGATGTGGTTCCCGGTGCTGTGGATGTTCTTCCTCATCCCGCCGCCGAACTGGCTGGTCGATCGGCTCACCGCGCCGCTCAAGGAATTCGTGTCCCATGCATCGACCACGATCCTCACCTGGGCCGATTATCCGATCCTGCGCCAGGGCGTGACACTGTTCATCGGCCCCTATCAGCTCCTGGTGGAGGATGCCTGTTCGGGCCTGCGCTCGCTGTCGAGCCTGATCGTCGTCACGCTGCTCTACATCTATATCAAGAACAAGCCGTCCTGGCGCTATGCGCTGTTCATCGTGCTGCTCATCATTCCGGTCGCGGTGATCGCCAACATCATCCGGATCATCATCCTCGTGCTGATCACCTATCATATGGGCGACGCGGCGGCGCAGAGCTTCCTGCACAATACCGCCGGCGTGGTGATGTTCATCGTGGCGCTGCTGGGGATTTTCGGGATCGACTGGCTGATCGAATTCCTGACGGGCCTGCGGAGCAAGCGCGCATGATCGGCCGTCGCGATCTGCTCATCGGCGCAGCCTGCTTCGCCACGGCGGGGACGACACTGGCGCTGAAGCCGCGCCACCGCATGAACCTGCTCGGCAGCACCAAGCTCGATGAGCTGATGCCGCACGCCTTCGGCGCGTGGAAGGCGGAGGACATCGGCGCGCTGATCGCCCCCGCGCGCGCGGACAGCCTGGAGGACAAGCTCTACAACCAGGTCGTCAGCCGCGTCTTCTCGCGCGCCGACGGTGCCACGGTGATGCTGCTGATCGCCTATGGCGGCGCGCAGACCGACCTGCTCCAGCTCCACCGCCCGGAGATCTGCTATCCGTTCTTCGGCTTCACGGTGAGCAGCAGCGCCGCCGCCGATATTCCGCTGTCGCCACAGGTCGTGGTGCCCGGACGCGCGCTGACCGCGTCGAGCTACAACCGCACCGAGCAGATCCTCTATTGGACGCGGGTGGGCGAATATCTGCCGCAGAACGGCAACCAGCAGCTCATGGCCCGCCTCAAGAGCCAGGTCGCGGGACTGATCGTGGACGGCGCGCTGGTGCGCATCTCCAACGTCACCACCGATGCCGAGGCCGGGCTGGCGATCAATTGCGACTTCGCGGCGCAATTGATGCGCGCGCTGCCCAAGCCCGCCTTGCCCCCGCTACTCGGCTCGCAATTCTCGACCGCCCTGGGCGCGACGCCTCCGAAGACCGCCTGACCGGCAACCGTTCAGCGCTCGTGGAGCGCTTCGCTGCTCGTCTCGACGATCGGGCTGACCAGATAGCTCAGCAGCGTGCGCCGGCCGGTGACGATGTCCGCCGTCGCGTTCAGCCCCGCGCGCAGCGGGATGCGCCGGCCGTCGGCATCCATATAGCTGCGGCTGAGCGAGACGCGCGCCTTGTAGACCGGCGGCTCGCCTTCCTTCACCTGCACCGAATCCGCCGAAAGGCCCTCCACCACGCCGGGGATCGTGCCGTAGCGGGTATAGGGAAAGGCCTGGAGCTTCACGTTCACCGGCATGCCGGCGCGCACGAACCCGATATCCTGGTTCTGCACCATCACTTCGAGCTGGAGCTGCGCCGATTCCGGCACGACCGTCATCAGCGGCTTGGCGCCTTCGACGATGCCGCCCTCGGTATGCACCAGCAGTTGCGAGACGGTACCGGTGACCGGCGCGCGGATCTCGCGGAACGAGCTGCGCAGCCCCACCTTGGCGAGCTCGCCGCGGCGCGATCGCGCATCGTCCTCGGCCTTGGCGAGATCATGCAATATCTGCGCCCGCGCTTCCGCGCGCGACTTGACGCCGGTGCTGGAAGCGCTGTGCGCCTGCTGCGCGAAGCGGCTGACCGTCGCGCGGGCGGCGGCAAGATCCTGCGTTTCCGCAATGCGCTGGCGCCGCATCTCGACGACGCGCAGCTTGGAGACATAGCCCTTGGCCGCCAGCGCCTCGTTGGCGGCGATCTGCTGGTCGATCAGCGGCAGCGACTGCTGGAGCTTCTGGACCTGGGCCTCCGCCTCCGCAGAGGCGGACATCGCGGCCCGGCGATCCGATCCGCCGCCGGCCATCATCGCCTGGATCTCGTTCAGCCGGGCGCGGGCGAGGCTGCTATGCGTCTCGATATCTGCCGGGGATGCCGCCTGCGGCGGGACGAAATGAAAGCCCTTGCCGTCGAGCGCGTCGATCAGCGCGCGGTTGCGGGCGATCTCCAGCTCGGCGCTGAGCAGCGTCGCGCGCACCTGATCGCTCTCGGCGGAGGATATTGTGGGATCGAGCGTGATGAGCACCTGGCCCTTCCGGACGCGCTGCCCCTCGCTCACCAGGATCCTGCGGACGATCCCCGCCTCGGCCGACTGGACCAGCTTCACGTCGCCCACCGGGCCGATCCGGCCGGACGCGGGCGCCACCACGTCGACCTTGCCGAACGCGAGCCAGGCCAAGGTCGCGGCGATGCCGCCCAGCAGCACCCAGGCCGTCAGCCGCGCGGTCGGCGAGACCGGCCGCTCGACGATCTCCAGCGCCGCGGGCAGGAATTCGGTGGTGTATTGCGTATCCCAGAGCCCGCCGCCGCGCAGCCTGCTCAGCAGCTTCCGGGGCTCTGCGGCATCGATCTGTACGAGCGCGTTCATGCGGCGATTTCCTCATAGCCGGTCTGGCGGCGATGCAGGTCGGCATAGCGACCCCGCAGGCGGAGCAGCTCCTCATGCGTGCCGCTCTCGACGATGCGCCCTTCCTCCAGCGCGACGATGCGGTTGCAATCGCGCACGGCGGACAGGCGGTGCGCGATGACGATCAGCGTGCGCCCCTGGGCGATCGCCTCCAGATTCTTCTGGATCAGTTCCTCGCTCTCGGCATCGAGCGCCGAGGTCGCCTCGTCGAAGATCAGGATGCGCGGATTGTTGATGAGCGCCCGCGCGATCGCGATGCGCTGGCGCTGGCCGCCCGACAAGTTGACGCCGCGCTCGACGATCTCGGTGTCATAGCCGCGCGGCTGCTTCATGATGAAGTCGTGCGCGCCCGCCATGGTCGCGGCGGCGACGATCTTCTCGAAGGGCATGGCCGGATTGGCGAGCGCGATATTGTCGCGGATCGAGCAGTTGAACAGCAGGTTTTCCTGGAGCACGACACCGATCTGGCGCCGCAGCCAGGCGGGATCGAACTGGGCGATGTCGATCTCGTCGACCAGCACCCGGCCCTGGCCCGGCCGGTTCAGGCGCTGGAGCAGCTTCGCCAGGGTCGACTTGCCCGAACCCGAAGAGCCGACGATGCCGAGCGACGTGCCCGCGGGCACATCGATGCTGATGCCGCTCAGCACCTGCGGCCCATCCTCGGCATAGCGGAAGCTCACATCCTCGAAGCGCACATCGCCCCAGACCCGCGGCAGCGTGGCTGCGGAGGCGGCGCGCGGCTCGGTCGGGTGGTTGAGGATGTCGCCCAGCCGCTCGACGGCGGTGCGGACCTGCTGGAAGTCCTGCCACAGATGCGCCATGCGGATCACCGGCCCGGCGACGCGCTGCGCGAACATGTTGAACGCCACCAGGCTGCCGACCGTCATCGTGCCCGCGATCACCGCCTTGGCGCCGAAGAACAGGATCGCCGCGAAACTCAGCTTCGAGATCAGCTCGATCGCCTGGGTGCCGTTATTGGCGGTGTTAATGAGGCGCTGCGAGGCAGTGGTATAGGCGGCGAGCTGCTGCTCCCAGCGGTTCTGCCAGTGCGGCTCGACCGCGCAGGCCTTGATCGTGTGGATGCCGGAGGCGCTTTCGACCAGCAGCGCGTTGCTTGCCGAACTGCGCTCGAACTTCTCGTTGACTCGCCTGCGCAAGGGGCCGGCAACGACGAACGACACCATGGCATAGGCGACGAGCGAGACCGCGACGATGCAGAACAGCGACGGCGAGTAGAAGAGCATCGCGGCGAGGAAGACGAGCGTGAAGATCGGATCCACCAGCACGGTGAGCGACGCGCTGGTCAGGAACTCGCGGATCGTCTCGAGCTGGCGGACACGCGTCACCGTGTCGCCGACGCGGCGCTGCTCGAAATAGCTGAGCGGCAGCGCCAGCAGATGGCGGAACAGCCGGGCGCCCAGCTCGACATCGATCTTCTGCGTCGTCTCGGTGAACAGCCGGGTGCGAATCCATCCCAGCATCACTTCCCAGAGCGAGACGACCAGGAATGCCAGGCCGAGCACGTTGAGCGTGCTCATGCTGTTATGCACCAGCACCTTGTCGATCACGCCCTGGAACAGCAAGGGCGCCGCCAGGCCGAGCAGGTTCAGCGCGAAGGTGATGATGAGCACTTCCTGGATCAGCCTGCGGTAGCGCATGATCTGGCCGCCGAACCAGGCGAAGCCGAAGCGCGCGCCGGTCTTGTCGACCGCGCGGGTCGTCACGAGGACGAGCTCGCCCGACCACAATTCGTCCAGCGCGCCGCGATCGACCTGGCACACCGGCTCGCCGGGGCGCTGGATCAGCACGCCGTTCTCGGCCAGGGCGCCGATCAGGAACCAGCCCTCGGGACCGTTCGCAACTGCGGGAAGAGGGTGCTTCGAAAGCCGGCCGCGCGGCACCTGCACGACCTTCGCGCGGACCCCCGCCTGCCGCTTGGCGAGGCGCAGCAGCTCGTCGGCGGCGACGGGCTCGCTATGGCCCAGCTCATGGCGCAATTGCTCCGGCGAGACGGCGATGTGATGGATCGCCAGGATCGCCGCCAGCGCCTGCACGCCCGATTCCCGGTTGAGCGATTCGCGCTGCGCGGCGGCCTCCGCAGAGAAGGCATCCTGCAACCGCGCCTGCATTTCCTCACGTCTCATTCGGGCCCGGCCTCCGGATTCCGCCTCGGCAGCCTTTGTAAACGGGGATGGTGAACAACTCACTAACCTTCGGATTATAGAGGAGTATTACGGAGGTGGCGAATCCCGTTCCGCGTTATTCTCAGATCGCTTCCGAAGCGCCTGGATTCTCTGCTGCAAATGCGAAAAAAACGACTCCGTAACGTTGTGGTTTACGTCCGTTTACCGTAAAAGACCGGAGGTAGCGGCGAGCAGGAAGCACTCCGCGAACCGCGCAACTGGAGGTCGTTCATGACTCGTTTCAAGCGTATCGTTCTTGCTGCCCTGGCAACCACGGCGACGCTCGGCGTCTCCAGCACCGCCAGCGCCGCCGATTTCATTTGCCAGCCGACACCCGGCGCCTGCACCTTCGACGGCACCACCGGCGGCATCGTCCAGACGATCGCCAAGGACACCACGAGCACCGATCGCTTCTACTTCACGGTCGCCACCGCGGGCGATTTCCTGTTCAACTGGACCACGACCAGCCTGTCGCTCTTCTCGGCGAGCTTCGACGGCGGCAGTGCCTTCGCCCCGGTCTTCGGCCAGAATTACAGCTTCAGCGTCGCCTCCGCGGGCACCTATTTCCTCGAAGTGACTTCCCAGAACGGGACGACGCACAATGCGAGCTTCGTCACCTCGGCGGATTTCGCCGCGGTTCCCGAGCCGGCGGTCTGGGGCATGATGATCGGCGGCTTCGGCCTGGCCGGCCTGACGCTGCGCGCCAGCCGCAGGAAGGCCGCCGCGCTCGCCTGAGCGCCGCGCCGGTCCATCACCACGATTTTCGGGAAAGGGCGTCCTTCGGGGCGCCTTTTCTCTGTCCGCCTCCGCCGGATGCGCGTGATCGGCACCTTTAGGAGGTAGTTAACGGGATCCGGCTATCCTGCTCGCTCGAATTTGAGGAAGAGCCGATGGCACAGCCCGCTGTTTCATCCTTTCATGCGCCCCACCCCTCGCAGCCGGCGGCTCGCGAAGAGGAAATATTCGGTGCGTCCGGCCAGGGGCCCGTCGCCGAGCTCCAGCAGATGCTCGCCGCGCGCATCGCCGATTGGCCCAGCGTCGGCGATCCTTTCCTCGAAGGGCCGACGCAGCGAATCGACGAATTCGTCTCGGCAATGTCGCGCGTGGCGGGATATGTTTGTTTCGGAGGCGCTATGATCGGAGCCGGAATACTTGTTTCTCTGATGTAAGCGCTTTGTTGCCTTGCCTTCGTCCCAGAAATAGACCTTCCGGTCTCCTTGGTTACTAGGCAAGTTTCGGGGGGCTGGTATATTGCACCGCACAAGGCCGATTCAGCTGGATCCAGCGTGAAACCTCCCATTCCAGGAGCGGAAGAGGCGATGAACGCTTTCGAAGCACAGCATGCGTTCGAACAGCAGTTGCGCGGAAGCTCGGCCTCCGGTGCGGGCCGCCGCTCGATGCTGCCGAAATCCACCGTCCGGCTCATCCTGTACCTTGAGCTGGTTCTGCTTGATTCGGTTGCGATTCTTGCCGGCTTCTATCTCGCCTCGCTCTCGCGCGACGGACATTGGCTGACGCTCGCGGGCGTCAATGTCGGTTTCTTCCTGCTGCCGGTCACCCTCGTCACCGCCATCGCCAGCAGCTCCTATTCGCTCGCCGCATTGCGCAATCCCTTCAGCGGCCTGCGCGGGATCATCTCGGCCTTCTGCTTCTCGGTCTTCGTCGTGCTGCTCGGCAGCTTCCTGCTCACCACCGAGCTGCCGCTTTCCCGCTTCCAGCTCGGCATCGGCGCGCTCCTGTCGCTGGTGTTCCTGACGATCGGCAGGCTGCTGTTCCGCGGCCATGCGAAGCAGGTGACCGGCGGCAAATGGGTGGACGAGCTCGTCATCGTCGACGGCGTCGATTTCGATTCGACCGACGGATCGATCGCGCTCGATGCGCGGGTGGTGAACCTGTCGCCCGATCCGCGCGATCCGGTGATGCTGCAGCGCCTGGGCAGCTCGGTCATCGGCTTCGACCGGGTCGTGGTCGCCTGCGCGTCCGAACGCCGCGCGGTCTGGGCGCTGCTGCTCAAGGGCATGAACATCAAGGGCGAGATACTGGTGCCCCAGTTCAACGAGCTGGGCGCGATTGGCGTGGGCACCTATCAGGGCAAGGACACACTGCTCGTCTCCCAGGGGCCGCTCAGCATGCCCAATCGCGCCAAGAAGCGCGCGCTCGACCTGGCGCTGACCGTGCCGGCGCTGGTGGCGCTGGCGCCGCTGATGCTGTTCGTGGCGCTCGCCATCAAGCTGGAATCGCGCGGGCCCGTCCTGTTCGCGCAGGACCGCGTGGGCCGCGGCAACCGGCTGTTCAAGATCCTGAAGTTCCGCTCGATGCGCCAGGCTGCCACCGATGCGGACGGCACCCGTTCGGCCAGCCGCGACGACGATCGCATCACCTGGGTTGGCCGGATCATCCGCAAGACCAGCATCGACGAACTGCCCCAGCTCATCAACGTGCTGCGCGGCGACATGAGCCTGGTGGGGCCGCGCCCGCACGCACTGGGCTCGCGCGCGGCGGACCAGCATTTCTGGGAGATCGACGAGCGTTACTGGCACCGCCACTCGCTCAAGCCCGGCATGACCGGCCTGGCGCAGATCCGCGGCTTCCGCGGCGCCACCGATCGCCGCGTCGATCTCACCAACCGGCTCCAGGCCGATATGGAATATATCGACGGCTGGGACATCTGGCGCGACGTCAGCATCCTGGTCCAGACGCTCAAGGTCGTCGTCCATTCCAACGCCTTCTGATCCGCAAGACCGGCATTGAAACCGCAGCCGGTTCGCGGCATCGCCGCACGACATCTTCCTATCTGAGCGAGCAATGACCCAGCAGACCTTCCTCGTCACCGGCGGCGCCGGCTTCATCGGCTCGGCGGTGGTGCGCCATCTCGTCCGTTCGGGCGCGCGCGTCATCAATCTCGACAAGCTCACCTATGCCGGCAACCCCGCCTCGCTCACCTCGATCGAGAACGCCCCCAATTACCGCTTCGTCCAGGGCGACATCGCCGACACCGGCCTGATCCTGCCGCTGCTGCGCGAGGAACAGGTCGATGTGGTGATGCACCTCGCCGCCGAGAGCCATGTCGATCGCTCGATCGACGGCCCCGGCGAGTTCATCGAGACCAATGTCGTCGGCACCTTCAAGCTGCTCCAGGCGGCACTGGAGCATTGGCGCGGCCTCGAAGGCGAGAAGCGCGACGCCTTCCGCTTCCACCACATCTCCACCGACGAAGTGTTCGGCGACCTGCCGTTCGACAGCGGCGTCTTCACCGAGGAGACGCCCTATAACCCCTCCTCGCCCTATTCGGCGTCCAAGGCGGCGAGCGACCATCTCGTCCGCGCCTGGCACCATACTTACGGCCTGCCGGTGGTGCTCTCGAACTGCTCGAACAATTACGGGCCGTTCCACTTCCCCGAAAAGCTGATCCCGCTGACGATCCTCAACGCGCTCGAGGGCAAGCAATTGCCCGTCTACGGCAAGGGCGAGAATGTCCGCGACTGGCTGTTCGTCGACGACCATGCCCGCGCGCTGGCGACGATCGCCACCAGGGGCGCGATCGGCGAGAGCTACAATGTCGGCGGGCGCGAGGAACGCACCAATCTGGCGGTGGTCGAGGCGATCTGCGACGCGCTCGACGCCCGCGTGCCGCTGCCGGGCGGCGGTAGCCGGCGCGATCTCATCACCTTCGTCACCGATCGTCCCGGCCATGACCGGCGCTATGCGATCGATCCGGCCAAGCTCGAGACCGAGCTGGGCTGGAAGGCCGAGGAGAGCTTCGAGACGGGCATCGCCAAGACGGTCGGCTGGTATCTCGACAATGCATGGTGGTGGGAGCCGATCCGTTCCGGCAAATATGCGGGCGAGCGGCTGGGCGCGGCCTGATGCGCATCCTCGTCACCGGGCGCGAGGGCCAGGTCGCGCAGAGCCTGGCGGAGCAGGCCGGCGGCCATGAACTGGTCTTCGCCGCGCGACCCGATCTCGATCTCGCGATCCCCGCGACGATCGAGGCGGTCGTCGCCCGGGTCCATCCGGACCTGATCGTCTCCGCCGCTGCCTATACCGCGGTCGACAAGGCCGAGAGCGAGCCAGATCTCGCCATGGCGATCAACGGCGAGGCGCCGGGCGTGCTGGCACGGGCGGGGGCGAAGATCGGCGCGCCGATCCTCTACCTCTCGACCGACTATGTGTTCGACGGCAGCCTCGACCGGCCCTGGCGCGAGGACGATCCCGTCGGCCCGATCAGCGCCTATGGCGCGACCAAGCTCGCGGGCGAGCAGGCGGTGCAGGCTTCCGGCGCGCCCCATGCGATCCTGCGCCTCGCCTGGGTCTACAGCCCGTTCGGCAATAATTTCGTGAAGACGATGCTCCGCCTCGCCGAGACGCGCGACGCGCTGAATGTGGTGGAGGACCAGCGCGGCTGCCCCAGCTCGGCGCTCGACATCGCCACCGCGATCCTGAAGATCGCCGATGCCTGGGCACGGGACGGCGCAAGCAGCGGCGTCTATCATTTCGCCGGCACCGGCGAGACCGACTGGGCCGGCTTCGCCCGCGCCATCTTCGCCGAGAGCGCCCGCCATGGCGGACCCACTGCGCAGGTCACCGGCATCCCGTCGTCGGACTACCCCACGCCCGCCCGCCGCCCCGCCAATTCGCGCCTCGATTGCACGCGCTTCGCCGAAACCTTCGGCTATCGCGCGCCGGCGTGGCAGGATTCGCTCGCGGTCGTGGTGGAGCGACTGTTGGATTGACGCGGCTGCGCGGACGGCCGGCAATCGCCACGCTGGCCATATGCCGGGAATCCCTGCACAAAGGGTTCCCCGTCAGCCGGAGAGACCTGCATGTGCTTTTCGGCCACTTCCAGCTTTATCGCCTCGGGCGTGATCGGGGCGATCGGGATCGCGACCCTCCGGCAAGTGCGCGAGCCGCGTGCCCTCCTGTTCGCCGCCGTGCCGATGCTGTTCGCGGTGCACCAGTTTACCGAGGGATGGGTCTGGCTCGGCCTCGAAGGGCATATCGGCAAGGTCGGCTTCGACCATGTCGCGTTCCTGTTCATGCTCTATGCGCAGGGAATCCTGCCGCTGCTGATGCCGGCCGCGGTCGCCCTGATGGAACCGCCCGGCTGGCGTCGCACCGCCATCCTCGGGCTCACCGGCATCGGCGCGCTGGTGTGCGCGTGGGATGTCACCGGGCTGATCTTCCTGCCGAGCCGGTGCTTCGTCGAACAATATTCGATCGCCTACCGTAACCCGATGACGGGCAATATGTGGATATCCTATCTGTATATCCTCGCCACCTGCGGTGCGTTGCTGCTGTCGACCCATCGGGTCGTCAGGTGGTATGGCGTGCTCAACGTCGTCGCGCTGACGATCGCCGAGATCGTCAAGGAATATGCCTTCGCCTCGGTCTGGTGCTTCTACGCCGCGATCATGAGCGTGATGATCTATTGGCAATTCAAGCGCCTGAACATCGATATCGAGACGCCCAACGGCGCGTCGCCGATCCTCAGGCCCTTCCTCCTCCGCTGGCTGCGTCTGACGAAGGCGGCCGGCGCGCGAGCGGACTGAAACGGCCAAATCACCTTGCCCCTCGGGCGCACGCCACTTAACCGGCATCCGTGTCCCATCCCCCCACAGATCGCGTCCTGACCGGCGTCGCGCTGCGCCTGTTCGCGATCGCCTGCCTCTCGACCATGTCGGCGCTCATCAAGCTGGCCGAGACGCGCGGCGCCGGGCTGGCGGAGACGATGTTCCACCGCCAGCTCTGGGCGATACCGCTGGTGACCGCATGGATCGCCGCCGGGCCGGGGCTGGGATCGATCCGCACCAACCGCTTCGGCGCGCATGTCTCGCGGACCGCGGTGGGGTTGACCGGCATGGTCTTCACCTTCGGATCGGTGCTGTTGCTGCCGCTCGCCGAGGCGACGACGCTGCAATTCACCGTGCCGATCTTCGCGACGATCCTGGGTGCGCTGGTGCTGAAGGAGCCGACCGGCTGGCATCGCTGGGGGGCGGTGATCGTCGGGTTCCTGGGCGTGCTGGTCGTCGCCCAGCCCGGCAACGGGCACTTTCCGCTCTATGGCGCGGTGGTGGGCCTGCTCGCCGCCTTGTTCGTCGCGATCGTCGCGATCCTGCTCCGCCAGATCGGGAAGACCGAGAGCGCGGGCACGACCGTCTTCTGGTTCTCGGCGCTCTCGCTGCTGCCGCTGGGCGCGGTCTATGCCTTCCAGCTCAAGGCGCATGATCCGCTCACCTGGGCGATCCTGGTGACGATCGGGCTGGTCGGCGGCATGGGCCAGCTCGCGCTGACGGCCGCGGTCCGCTTCGCCCCGGTCTCGGCGGTGGTGCCGATGGACTATTCGGGGCTCATCTGGGCGACGCTCTACGGCTGGCTGTTCTTCGGCGTGCTGCCGACGCCCTATACCTGGGCCGGCGCCCCGATCATCATCGCGAGCGGCCTCTACATCGTCTATCGCGAACAGCGGCTGCGGCGGGCCGCCAGCCCGGTCAGCGCCGCCGAAACACCGGCATGAGGTTGTTGGCCGGCATCTCGACGATCCGCTCCAGCGCCAGTCCCCGCGCCTCGGCCGCGGCGGCGACATCCTCCAGGTAGCGCAGCCCGAAGGCGGGGCTCTTCTCCTTCAGCCACAGCTCGAACTGCTCGTTCGAAGGCGCCGTCGGCATGCCGCGCCGCCGATAGGGGCCATAGAGGATCAACGGCGCGCCGGTGCCGAGCAGCCGCCCCGCCGCCCCCATCAGGCCCAGGGTCGCTTCCCACGGGCTGATATGCACCATGTTGACGCACAGGATCGCGTCCGCGCGCGCCAGCGGCCAGCGCGACGCCATGGCGTCGATCCCGATCGGCGGCAGCACATTGGACAGGTCCGCCGTCCATGCCGCGATCGAGGCAAGCGATGCGAGATCGGGATCGCTCGGTTGCCAGGTCAGCGCCGGAAAGCGCTCGGCCAGGAAGGCGCAATGCTCCCCCGTTCCGCTCGCCACTTCGAGCACGCGCCCACTCTCCGGCAGTTCCTCCGCCAGCACGGCCGCGATCGGCTCGCGATTGCGCTCCGTCGCCGGAGCGTGTCGCCGGGCGCTCACGCCCCCGCCCGCGCTTCCTCAAGCAGGCGCCTGGCGCGCAGGACCATCTCAATCCGCTGGGTCGCGAGCAGCCCCAGCGCGAAGGCGATCAATATGTCGGTGATCGAGGTCAGATCGGCATGGAAGCTCGATCCACCCATCGCGGCAGCCTCGCGCGCGCCCATCCGGACCACGATCAGCCCGACGATGAACAGCATCGCCGCCGGCGACGCCTTTTGCGAGATCTCATGCGTCTCGGGGTTCACGCTGATGCGCATCATCCGCCCGCGCTGCCAGCCCGGCGCCGCGCCGATGCCGAGCGCGGCCAGCACCGCGATCCACATCAGCCCCGCAGGCGGAAAGCGCCAGAACATCACCCCCGCGACGACCCCATAGATCGCCGGGATGATCCACATCTGCTCGATCTTGAGCGGCCGCTCCCGCGACAGCCGCCGCATGCGCAGCCCCAGCACGACGACGATGACGACGGCGCTGACGGCGAAGCCGATCCAGCTCGCCTGCGGATTCGAAGGATTCATGGGCACATCTTCTTCGCGAGCGCGGTACAAATCTCAAGCCCGAAGCGTTGCGGCCAGTCCCGTTCCGGTTCATCAGGCGCGCCGGAGGGAATGCCATGGACGTGAATCGGGACACTGCGCGCAGGGAAATCCGCCCTCCGCTGGCCTTTGTCGGCACCTTCGTCGTGGGGCTGATCCTGAGCGACATGCTCGGCCATCCCGATCTGCCGCTGAGCGGCAGCCTGGAGCGCACGCTCGGCCTGCTGGGGCTGCTGCTGGGCGGCGGCCTCCTCTTCTCGGCGGTGCGGCTGTTCCGTGACGCGGGCGTCGATCCGTGGCGCGGCGCGCCCGGGCTCATCACCGACGGCGTCTATGGCCGCAGCCGCAACCCGATGATCCTGGGCATGACGATCGCCTATCTCGGCGCCGCGATCTTCGCCGACAGCATGGTCACGCTTCTGCTGCTCATCCCGCTGGTCTTCGTCCTCCAGAACGAAGTGATCGTGCCCGAAGAGGCCGACATGCAGGCCCGCTTCGGCGAGCGCTACCGGCTCTACAGGGACAATGTGCGGCGCTGGATCTGAGCCTTCATAAGCCCCTCCCCCGAAGGGAGGGGCTTAATCGATTACTCCGCCGCTTCCGCGACCGCCGGTTCCTTCCACGTCAGCACGGGCTTGCGCGCCGCCAGCGTCTCGTCGAGACGCCGCCTGGGCGCGAAGTGCGGGGCGGTCTTGATCGCGGGGTCGCCATTCTTCGCGCGCGCCGCGACCGAGCGGAACGCGCCGATGAACTGGTCCAGCGCCGCCTTGCTCTCGGTCTCGGTCGGCTCGACCAGCATCGCGCCATGGACGACGAGCGGGAAATACATCGTCATCGGATGATAGCCCTCGTCGATCAGCCCCTTGGCGATGTCGATCGTCGAGAAGCCCTCGGGCAGCCCCGCATCCGAGAAGATCGCCTCATGCATGCACGGGCCGGACTTGGCGAAGGGCGCGTCGAGCACATCCTCCATCGAGCGCAGGATGTAATTGGCGTTGAGCACCGAATCCTCGGCAACCTGCCGCAGCCCGTCCGCGCCGTGGCTGAGGATATAGGTCAGCGCCCGGGTGAACATGCCCATCTGGCCCTGGAAGGCAGTCATGCGGCCAAAGCTGCCGGCATGATGCTCGCCCGCCGTCTCCTCGTCGACCAGATGGAAGCCGTCCGCCGTCTTCTCGACGAAAGGCAGCGGCGCATAGGGCGCCAGCGCCTCCGACAGCACCACCGGCCCCGAACCCGGACCTCCGCCGCCATGCGGGGTGGAGAAGGTCTTGTGCAGGTTGATGTGCATCGCGTCGACGCCGAGATCGCCCGGCCGCACCCGGCCCACGATCGCGTTGAAATTAGCGCCATCGCAATAGACATAGCCGCCCGCCGCATGGACCGCGTCCGAGATCGCCTTCATGTCGCGCTCGAACAGGCCGCAGGTATTGGGGTTGGTAATCATCACCCCGGCAATGTCCGGCCCCAGCCGAGCCTTGAGCGCTTCCAGATCGACGCGGCCGTCCTCGGTCGCGGGAATATCCTCCACCGAGAAGCCGGCAAAGGCGGCGCTCGCCGGATTGGTGCCGTGCGCGCTGATCGGCACGAGCAGGATCTTCCGCTGCCCCTCGCCCTTGGCCTCCAGCGCCGCGCGGATCGCCAGCACGCCGCACAGCTCGCCATGGGCACCCGCCTTGGGGCTCATCGCCACGGCGGGCATGCCGGTGAGCGTGATGAGCCAATGCGCAAGCTGGTCGATGACTTCCAGCGCGCCCTGCACGGTATCGACCGGCTGGAGCGGATGGACGTCCGCGAAGCCGGGAAGCCGCGCCATCCGCTCGTTGAGCCGCGGATTATGCTTCATCGTGCACGAGCCGAGCGGGAACAGGCCCAGGTCGATCGCGTAATTCTGGCGGCTGAGGCGCGTGTAATGCCGCACCGTCTCGGGCTCGGACAGGCCCGGCAGGCCAATCGCCTTGCCGCGCTCCAGCCCGCCCAGCCGCGACGTGGCGGCCGGTACTTCGCCGAAATCGACGCCGGTCGTGTCGGCCGAGCCGATCTCGAAGATCAGCGGCTCTTCCAGCATCAGCGCGCGGTTGCCGGTGAAGGTGGCGGTGCTGTTCTCGCCAGCCTCAGGCGTGGTGGGGCGCCAGCCGCTCTGGTTGATCGTGCTCATGCCAGCACCTCCTGAAGCGCGGAGGCAAGCGTTTCGACATCCTCCGCCGTTGTGGTTTCGGTGACGGCGACGACCAGGCCGTTCGCCAGCTCCGCCGCGCCGGGATAGAGCCGCCCGAGCGACACGCCGGCGAGGATGCCCCGATCTGCCAGAGTGCGGACAACGGGGCGCGCTTCCTTCGAGAGCTTCAGCGTGAATTCGTTGAAGAAGGTCGGCGTCACCAGTTCGGCGCCCGGCACCTGCGCCAGCCGGTCGGCGGCCGCGCTCGCGCCCATATGGTTGACATGCGCCAGCGCGCGCAGCCCTTTCTCGCCCAGCAGCGTCATGTGGACCGACATCGCCAGCGCACACAGCACCGAGCTGGTGCAGATGTTCGACGTCGCCTTCTCGCGGCGGATATGCTGCTCACGGGTGGAGAGCGTCAGCACATAGCCGCGCTTGCCCTCGGCATCCTGGGTCTCGCCGGTGAGGCGGCCCGGCATCTGCCGCACCAGCTTCTCGGAACAGGCGAACAGGCCGACATAGGGCCCGCCGAACTGCAGCCCGACGCCGAGCGACTGGCCCTCGCCCACCACGATGTCCGCGCCCATCTCGCCCGGCGAGCGGATCGCGCCGAGCGCCACCGGCTCGGTGACGACCGCGACCAGCAGCGCCTTCTTCGCATGCGCGGCCTCGGCCAGCTTCGACAGGTCGCCGATCCGGCCGAGAATGTCGGGATATTGGACGACCACGCAGGAGGTGTCGTCGTCGATCTGCGCGATCAGGTCGTCGGTGTCGGGCTTGGCCGAAAGCGTCGGCAACTGCGTGTCGAGCACGTCGCCGGTGAACTTCGCCATGGTGTTGGCGACCGACACATAATGCGGATGCAGCCCGCCCGAGAGGATCGCCTTGCTGCGCTTCGTCACGCGCCGCGCCATCACGATCGCCTCCCAGCAGGCGGTCGAGCCATCGTACATCGACGCATTCGCCACGTCGCAGCCGAGCAGCCGCGCGATCTGCGACTGGAACTCGAACATCATCTGCAGCGTGCCCTGCGCGATCTCGGGCTGGTAGGGCGTATAGGCAGTCAGGAACTCGCCACGCTGGATCAGGTGATCCACGCTCGCCGGCACATGATGGCGATAGGCCCCCGCACCCAGGAAGAAGGGCGCATCCCCCGCCGCCAGATTCTTCTTCGCGAGCGCCGTCATGTGGCGCTCGACCGCGAGCTCGCTGGCATGGAGCGGCAGGCCGGGCACCGGACCGTCGAGGCGGGCGGCATCGGGCACATCGACGAACAGGTCATCGATCGAGGAAGCGCCGATCACGCCAAGCATCGCCTGGCGATCGGTCTGGGTGAGGGGAAGGTAGCGCAATTTACGTCTCCAGCCCCTCCCCTTCAGGGGAGGGGTTTGGGGTGGGGAGCGTCGGAAGGGGCTCGATGCCCCTTTCGACGCTTTCGGAGCGGGGCGACCGCCCCACCCCAACCCCTCCCCTGAAGGGGAGGGGCTATTCGGGTCAGAGCTTGCTCACGAACGCCGCGTATTTGGCTTCGTCCATCAGGCTCTCCAGCTCGCCCGCGTCGTTCAGCGTGATCTTGAAGAACCAGCCTTCGCCCTCGGGATCCTCGTTCACCAGCGCGGGATTGTCGGCGAGGTCGGCATTGCCCTCGATCACCGTTCCCGAGACCGGCGAATAGACGTCCGACGCCGCCTTCACGCTCTCGACCACCGCGACATCGTCGCCCTTGGAGACTTCCTTGCCCTCATCGGGCGTCTCGACGAACACGATGTCGCCAAGCTGGCCCTGGGCATATTCGCTGATGCCCACGGTGCCGATGTCGCCATCGACTTCGACCCATTCGTGATCTTCGGTATAGTAACGGCTCATGTCAGGCTCCCTTTCTGACGTAGTTGTGCGGCACGAAGGGCATGGCGACGACCTCCGCGCTGTGAATCTTGCCACGCTGGGCCAGCGTGATCTTCGTGCCCGGCGCGGCGCTGGCCACGGGTACATAGGCCATGGCGATCGGCTTCTGGACGCTCGGCGCGAAGCCGCCCGAGGTGACCTTGCCGACCTCGTTGCCGGCGGCATCCACCACCAGCGCACCCTCGCGCACCGGCTGGCGACCCTCGACGATCAGCCCGACGCGCTTGAGGATCGCGCCCTGCTCGCGCTCCAGCATGATGCGCTCATAGCCCGGAAAGCCGCCTTCCTCGCGGCGGCGCTTCGACAGCGCGAAGCCCAGATCGGCGGCGACCGGCGTCGTCTCCAGGTCCAGGTCATGGCCGTAAAGCGGCAGCCCCGCCTCAAGCCGCAGCGAATCGCGCGCACCCAGGCCGATCGGCTTCACTTCGGGCTGCGCACACAGCGCATCGGCGAATGCCGCGACCACATCGCCGGGGATCGAGATTTCGAACCCGTCCTCGCCGGTATAGCCCGAGCGGCTGACCCACAGCGGATTGCCCTGCCATTCGAACGCGGCGGCCGTCATGAACACCAGCGCCGAGACGCCCGGCACGACGCGCTCCAGCGCGGTCACAGCCTCGGGGCCCTGGAGCGCCAGCAGCGCCTGCTCGTCGAGATGATTGATGACGACCTCATCGGCCAGCCCTTCGCGCAGCACGCCCAGATCATCCCATTTGGTCGCGCCGTTGACGACCATGTAGAGCGCCCCGCCCTCGATCTCGAAGGCGTTGTCGGCGGGCAGCCGCGTGACCATCAGGTCGTCATGGATGCCGCCATTGTCTGCCAGCAGCAGCGAATAGCGCATCCGCCCCGCGCCCAGCCCCTCGATGTCGCCCGGCAGCAGCGTCTCCAGCCCGGCGTCGGTGCCCTCGCCCGAAAAGAGGAGCTGGCCCATATGGCTGACGTCGAACAGCCCGGCATGGGCGCGCGTCCAGAGATGCTCGGCCATGATGCCTTCGTACTGGACGGGCATCTCGTAACCCGCGAACGGCACCATCCGGCCGCCCTTGGCGCGATGCCAGGCGTCGAGCGGGAGCTTCAGGATTTCGGGCAGATCGGCGCCGCCATCGGGATCGCCACGCAATTCCTGGGTCTGGACATCTTGGCTCATGCGGGCACTCCACGACATTTGAGGATTCGACAGACAGCGGCGCGCCATGCGCCGTTCAATCCATCGCCCCCTCTGTCACGGAACCTGAGAGCTTTCCCCCGATCGCGGGACCGGGGTTACACCTTCGGTGGAGTCCGCTCGAAGCGGCCTCGCTTTCCAGAGTGTCGTGGCTCCGCGCGGTCCTTTATGCCTGAGAGATTCCGGGGCGGTTGCTCCTTCGGCGGAGAAGGATCGCTCCTTCACACTCTCCCGCGCGTGCCTATACCGGTTGCCCGGCATCGACGGACGCAGCCTTGGCCGCGCCCTCGATTCGAGTCAACGCCCAAACATGGGCGCCGCCGTTCAGCGCGTGGCGTTGTACTTCAACTGGTCCTCGGTGAGCTGGAAGCCCACCAACGCCTCGAACGTGGCGGAAGCCACCGCCGAGCGGACCGAGGGATCGGCCAGCGGATCGGTCGCCGCATCGGCCTCGCCCGCCTTGCGCTTGCGGCTCAGCCGTTCGCGGACTTCGGCCGGCACAGTCGCCGCCGCATGCGATACCGAAGTGCTCGCCTGGCCGATGGCGCTCCCGCGGATCTGGCCGGCGTCGAAATGCACCGTCACATGGCTCACGCGCTTGGCGGTCACCGACGATCCGCCACGCACCACCGCGATGAAATAGGGCAAGGTCACGTCGCGCGCCGGGCCGGCATCGCGGCGGCGGGCGAAGACGTCGAAGGTCATATTGGTCAGCACCTGCTCGCCGGCATCGTCGCAGGTCGATTTCACATTGGTGATGTTCGCCACCACGTCGATCGCCTGGGCCTCGCGGCTGTCGGCGGGATCGAACAGGGTGACGTCGCCGGTCGCGGCGGGCACGCCGACATGCGGGCAGGCCGAGCGGACCGCGGTGATGCCCGCGCCCCCGCCGCTGGCGTCGATCTCGCCGGTGTGGGAGCATCCGCCGGCAGCCAACAGGATCAGGGCGGGGACGGCGATCTTGGCGATGGAGGTGGCGGACAAGTGGGGGCAACCTTTCGAAAGCGAACAGCGGGCCGTGCGGTCAACCGCCGGCCCGGAACGGCGCGCACCATAGGGTTCAAACCCGGTCACCGCAACGCCCGGGACGGAGCGGAATTTGGCGCATGGGAAGGAACGAGGAGGAAGCGATGCAGAGCATCGTGACCGACGAATGACGCCCCCATGCGCCAAATTCCGCCCGCCGCTTCGCGGTCGTCCTGTCGCGTCCGCCGGCTGCGTCACGGCACTTTCGCGTAGCGGTGCTAAGCGCTGCGCACCGTTCCTTGCCGGACGAACACGACAAGACGATCACGGGCATTGCGGTGACCGGGTTTGAACCCTCGGAACCGCCTTTCGCACGCGCAAGCAATCGCGTAGAGGCTCGCTCCCATGGCCGAGCCGCAAAAGCCCCCCCTCGAACTGCTCATCGCCGCGCCGCGCGGCTTCTGCGCGGGCGTCGATCGCGCGATCCGCATCGTCGAGCTGGCGATCGAGAAATTCGGCGCGCCGGTCTATGTCCGCCACGAGATCGTCCACAACAAGTTCGTGGTCGACAGCCTGAAGGCCAAGGGCGCGATCTTCGTCGAAGAGCTCGATCAGGTGCCGGACGGCGTGCCGGTGGTCTTCTCCGCGCACGGCGTGCCCAAGGCGGTGCCGCACAAGGCGGCCGAGCGCGGCCTCTCCTATCTCGACGCAACCTGCCCGCTCGTCTCCAAGGTCCATCGCCAGGCCGAACGGCTGGTCGCGGCCGGGCGCCACATATTGTTCGTCGGCCATGCCGGCCATCCCGAGGTGATCGGCACCTTCGGCCAGGTGCCCGAAGGCGACATGACCCTGGTCGAGACGGTCGCGGATGCCGAAGCGGTGACCGTCCCCGATCCCGAGAACCTTGCCTTCCTGACGCAGACGACGCTGTCGGTGGACGATACCGCCGCGGTGCTCGGCGTGCTCAAGAACCGCTTCCCGACGATCCTCGCGCCGGGCGCCGACGACATCTGCTACGCCACGTCGAACCGCCAGGCGGCGGTCAAGGCGATCGCCGAGACCTGCGATCTGGTGCTGGTGATCGGTTCGCCCAAATCGTCCAATTCGATGCGGCTGGTCGAAGTCGCGGTGCGCAACGATACCCGCGCCACGCTGATCCAGCGCGCCGACGATATCGACTTCGCCTGGTTCGACAATGTCCGCACCATGGGCCTCACCGCCGGCGCCTCCGCCCCCGAATTGCTGGTCCGCGAAGTGGTCGATCGCATCGCGACGCGCTTCGACGTGACCGAGCGCCAGATCGAGACGGTGGCGGAAAACATCGCCTTCAAGCTGCCGCGCGGCCTCGAAGCAGCCTGATGGCCGTCTATACCCAGGTTTCGGCGGAGGCGCTGGGCGCCTTCCTATCGCGCTTCGACGTCGGCGAGCTCGTCTCGGCCAAGGGCATCGCCGAGGGCGTCGAGAATTCCAACTATCTGGTCGATACCACCCGGGGTCGCTTCATCCTGACGCTCTACGAGAAGCGCGTCTCGGTCGACGACCTGCCCTATTTCATGGCGCTGCTCGATCACCTCGCGGCGCGGGGCAATCCCGTGCCCCCGGCGATCCGCGACCGCGCGGGGCAAGCCATCCACGCGCTGGAGGGGCGCCCCGCCTGCCTGATCGAGTTCCTCACCGGCGTCTCGGTCACCCACCCCACCCCCGCCCAGGCCCGCGCCGCGGCCGAGGCGATGGGGCGGATGCACGCGAGCCTGACCGATTTCACGCTCGACCGCCCCAATTCGCTCGGCCCCGACGCCTGGCGCCCGCTGTTCGAGCGCTGCGGCCGGGCGATGGACCTGATCCAGCCGGGCCTCTACGATCATGTGGACAAGGCTCTGGACAAGCTGTTGGCGGATTGGCCCCGCGCCCTGCCCCGCGCCGCGATCCATGCCGATCTCTTCCCCGACAATGTCCTGATGCTCGGCGACCGGGTGACCGGGCTGATCGACTTCTATTTCGCCTGCACCGAAGTCCGCGCCTATGACCTCGCGGTGATGCACGGCGCCTGGGCGTTCGACGGCGCGGGCGAGAAATACGACGCCGAAATCGGCCGCGCGCTGATCCAGGGATACACCGCCAGCTTCGGCCTTTCGCCCGAGGAGCGCGCCGCCCTCCCGATCCTGGCCGAAGGCGCGGCGCTGCGCTTCTTCCTCACCCGCGCCTGGGACTGGCTCAACACCCCGGCGGACGCGCTGGTGACGCGGAAAGACCCGCTCGCCTATCTGCGCCGCCTCGATTTCTACGCCGAACATGGGACGCACCTCTTCGCATGACCGAACTACCCCATGTCGAGATCGCCACCGACGGCGCGTGCAAGGGCAATCCCGGCCGCGGCGGCTGGGGCGTGGTGCTGCGCACGGGCGGCACCGAAAAGGATCTGTCCGGCGGCGAGGTACACACCACCAACAACCGCATGGAGCTGATGGCCGCGATCCAGGGGCTGAAGGCCCTCAAGCGCCCCTGCCGCGTCACCCTCTCCACCGACAGCCGCTATGTGATGGACGGCCTCACCAAGTGGATCCATGGCTGGCTCAAGAACGGCTGGAAGACCGCCGACAGGAAGCCGGTGAAGAACGCCGACCTGTGGCAGGAACTGCTCGCCGCCGCCAAGCCGCACCGCGTCGAATGGGTCTGGGTGAAGGGCCATGCCGGCCACCCCGACAACGAACGCGCCGACAAGCTCGCGAGCGACGCCGCGCTGGCGATGTGATCGCCGCGCTCACACCATCGCCATCAGGCTCGCATTGCCGCCCGCCGCGGTGGTGTTGATCGAAGTCGAGACTTCCTCGACCAGCCAGTCGAGCCGATATTCGCCGCCCGCCTGGGGCAGCACCACCGGCCCCGGCAACGCGGCGATCGCCTGGAGCGCCGCGATCGTGCGGTCGCGATCGCCTTCGATGAGCGCGCCGGCAAAGGGGCCTTCCCCGGCCCAGTCGTCCACCCAGCGCAGCCGCGCCGCCACGCTCGCCGGAAGCCCGTCGAACGCCGCACGCAGCGCCGCCGGAGCCTGGACCACCAGCCGGTTGCCCCCCGCCAGCCCCGCCGCGAGCTGGGCGATCAGCCCCTCGCGCGGTTCGGCGACCGGAACAACGGTCCCGCCGGGTGCAGCCCCTTGAGGGTGGCGTCGCCGGGCCGGCCCGGGAGGGCCCCCCCCCCCCCCGGGAAAGCGGGCCCGGCGGGATGCCG